>NZ_JBMDJS010000012.1:0-178978 GCF_057809315.1 Herbaspirillum sp. FG34
AAGACGCCCAGTCTTGACCCAAATTCGCGCCTTGCACTTCATCCCAAACGGGACTGGCTCGCACTCACGCCTATTTATGAAACGGGTTCTAGTTTTCAACATTCAACGCGACGAGGCAGGCGGTGCTAAGCAAACGGCAATGGCAGTGGTGTGCGGCTCATGAACTTGGGATCAAGCTAGTTTTGTTGTACTTGTTTTTGGTGTTCTTGTTGGTCTACGGCTATAACTTTCTCAGTGTGTTTTGGTGGAATAACAAGATACCCATTCAGCATCGCCTTGACGTGTCTCAAATGGATCATCTCGAATGTGCCACCGATGAAATTTCAAAATTCATCATAAGAAAAAGAGCAAATCCGGATCCACTGACGCGCTATGACGCATCTCCTCTTCTTCTCGAAAAATATATGACTACCACTTTCGGATTAGAAATCGTGGGACTGCGGCCGGAGTGTGTAGGCGCATATATAGCCGATACGGTGGGATGGCCAGAACCCTTTGCGATTGTGATAGTAGACCGAGATACGGAAAAAAACATCTTTCGAATTACGTACCTGCGTGACCACCTTAAACGCTAATTAATTTATGAAAATTTAAGGAAGGAAAGCATGCTTAGCAGAAGGCAATGGCAGTGGTGTGCAGATCATGAACTTGGGATCAAGCTGGTTTTTCTGTACTTGTTTTTGGTGTTCTTGTTGGTCTACACCTATAACTTTCTCAGTGTGTTTTGGTGGAATAACAAAATTCCTATGCCTTATTACTCAGAAGGTTCGATGATGAAACATCTCAAATGCTTCGATGGTGAGAGTCGGGATTTCTTTATCGACAGGCGACCAAACATAGAACCGCTTGGAAGAGAAGATGCTTCGTTTCTACTATTAGAAAACTATGAAACGACAATCTTCGGGTCAGAAGTTCTGGAAAAACGCGCTGAGTGTCCGGGTGCTTACATCGCATACACTGCTGGCCGTACAGAACCTTATGCGATCTTGGTGGTAGACAGAAAAACGGGAAAGAACGTCTTTCGAATCGCATATCTCCGCGACTATCTTGAGCGCTAAATTTATTAGAAAAATTCGATGATCGTCCTGACGTGTCTCAAATGGATCACCACATGCGCACCGATATTGGAAGGAAGAAGTGCATCGGATTGCTCACTCACGAACTCGACCATATCTTGCCCCACAGTGATCTCCTTGAGCCAAAAACACCCCTGATGCCACTGAGCATTCTTCACGCGGACTGGAGGTATAAACATCATTTCTGAATAGATCGCTGCGCTCCAATTTTGTCTGGCATCGGCTTTGATCGACGAAAAATCATATGGAACAAAAACTAACTTTTTTGAATTTTCACAAAAGTCTATTTTGCTGCATTTCATTAATTTTACGACCGAACATCGTCGGGCAAAATCGACCTCTGTTTACCGTAAATGTTCGATAGGCTACGGGATGAAATCACGGTTCAATGTCGCAGGTTTTTATAAGACTTTTTGGCTAGACCAGTAGTCAGACGGACTATCGAATTGCATTTGCCGAGAACCTATCGGAACGCCATTTCCAGGAGGAGAACTTGTGAGCACTGGTCCCATTAATGAAATCGCCTCAATCAGAAAAATGCGCGAGATCGTCATTTCAGGCATGTTCTTGATGGCCACTTCATACGTCGCAGCCGAAAGCCATCAGGAGAAAGATGTAAAAACTAGAGCAGCAGGATGCTCTCCTGACTCAGTTATTCCGAGTCAGCCAGCAGAGGAAATTTCGATTGTCACAGCAGAGCAACTGCTATTAAAGCTACGGGAGATTCACGAGAATTTTCTCTTGCTGGACAAGGCGTTCATCAGTGAAAAAAATCTGAAGACAACATTTGGTCTTGCAAAAAGATATTACCCGCCGCTACTAGATATTCCCGAGGATCTGAGTTTCCACATACAGCCAGCGAGATCTGGGTTACTAGAAACAAATCTACATTTCTCGACTGCAGTGCTTTACCGAGACAAACCACGTTCGAGAGTGTCTCGCATACATGTAGCGCCCTTCCAAGACTCAAAGCTCTACCCAGCCGATTTGGTTGAGCGAACCATTGCAAAAGATATTGTGGGGAGGGACTTTATAGCTGAGGCAGCCTTAGGCCTTTCCGACGCAAGAGTCAGCCATCCGACCGAAAGCTATATTTTGCGAGGACCGGCACTCCATCCGAAAGGGTTTCTCGTGTATAGCCACGTCATTGAAAATGAAAATTTCAGGTCGGATTTGCATGTTCGCCTAGATGAATCCGGCAATGTTTTCAATATTGGAATTAAACAAGAGGAAAAGTAAAAATGGAGAATTTATCCGCTCAAACAAAAAAATTCATCAAGGGCTTTGGAGAAGAATATAGCCTTCCAGATGTAGCAGAATTCTTGATTAGCGCTAGCACGCTATCGCCATATTTAGCGAGCCAGCTTAATGCGTTTTCAGATAGAAATCTGAACCTAAAACTAGGTTCACCGGGAAAGGGAACCAGTTCGGATGAGTTCATAGTGGCCATAGATCCAAATGTAATCAAGAGCTACATGCGCACCGACATCGGCAGAAAACAGCTCGCCACCTTGCTCGCTCACGAACTCGGCCACATCTTGTCCCCCGGTGGCCTTAATGACCCCATAACCACCCCCGACGCAGCCGTACGATCCGCACATCGAGCAGAAGGAATAGCGCTCACATCTGAAATGATCGTTGCGTCTCAATTGGGCCTGGGTTCCATCAACGGTTTCAGTTATAGCGACAATGCTCAACTCAAACCGAGAGGTACACTCTCCGCCGAGTTCAGAAAAATGACTGATTTCGCCGACGTCAGCACCTGGACAATGAACAGCCAGGCCGCCTTGGCCGCAGTCTCCGCAAAAAGTCCATTGGTAGAGAAATTTGGTGGTTGGAGTGGTAAAGCCAACAGCTCCGTTGCCCCGAAACTGACGTATGACGAATACAACGCGGGCTTCGCTGCATTGACCAAATGCGGCATCAGCAATCCCAACACCATCGACTGGGAAAAGGTCTTCCCCAATCAGATCAAGATCGAGACCGACATCAACAATGAATGCAAGATCAAGTCTGTTAAAGATCTTCCGTTGAAGACCGGCGGCACGATGCATCTGGAAGGCCTGATCGACGGACAAGGAAAATTGCTCAGCGCCGCCATCACGATGGCCCTCGATGACACTGCCAAGATCGACTCCGCTGCGCTGCGGCTTGTGAAGACCTTCAACGGCAGCGACGACGTGCCGACTTATGAATTGAAGAGCGGCACCGGAAGCACCTCGCGCGGCAATATCGCTTCCAACGGCAATATCTCTTTCCACGTCGATGGAAAGATTTACGTCTTCAGCGAAGACAAGCAGATCGGCAGCTTCACCCTGGCCAACAACACCGGCACCCTCGCCGACGGCACCTCCGGCAACTTCCGCTACGACGCCGCCTCAGGCCAGATCACCCGCAGCAGCAACAACATCGGCGGTCTCAACGTCAACGGCTTCGCCTATACCGACCGCTCCAACAACGGCATCCGATGGAATGACCGCAGTTACCAGTTCAATGACGTCAACGCCGCCAACTCGGCCGATCACGCAGCCTGGGCGGCCTTTGCCAATGGCGCGCTGGACAAATCCGGTTTCGAAAACTTCGTCAATGCCTCCACCGATTTCCTGGTCAACAATCGCTTCACCTACACGCCAGGCATCCAGTACACACCCAGCTTCCCGCTACCGGACCTGTTCCCCATCGGCGCCTTCTACGAAAGCAAATCCACCGTCACCGACCGTGCAGACTCCATCGCGCAACGCACCTTCCGCATCCTCAACAGCACCAATCTCGCCCTGAGCGCCACGCAACTCGGCAACTTCGATGCCAACCGCGACGGCCAGCTCAATGGCAGCGAACTCAATGGCCTCACAGCCTGGACCGACAGCAACGAGGACGGTATCGCCCAGACGCCCGAACTGACCACACTGTCGATGGCCATGATGCGCGCCGGCCTGACCACCGTGCGGGCGACGGACTACGGTTTCTACACGGCCGGCAACGCCGGCTTCCGCGGTGAAGCACAACTACAACGCGCACCGGCTTCGCCTTCCGGGGACAGGGAGCCCGTCCTCCCCTGGGCGCAATTCAGCAGCTACGACTTCCTGCGCCGCTCCGACAATACGTATTACATCAATGCCACGCAGTACATCCAGTTCGGCCCCAACCAGGTCAAGATCAACAGCAACAACCGCGACAGCCTCATCGGCACCGATGGCGACGACAGCTTCAGTGCCAATTACTATGCGGCCTACAACGGCATCTACTTCAACACCGATCTGCTGGTGAAATTCTATGCAGGCGGCGGCAACGACCTGATGGGCGGAAGCAGCCGCAACGATACGCTGTGGGGCGGCACTGGCAACGACGCCCTGTGGGGCTACGAGGGCAATGACACCTTGTACGGTGAAGAAGGCAACGATGAACTCATCGGTGGCGCGGGCAATGATCTGCTCGACGGCGGTACCGGCGACGATATGCTGTTTGCTGAAGCCGGCAATGACACCTTGATCGGCGGCGAAGGCAACGATGAACTCCAGGCCGGCGACGGCAATGATGCCCTCTACGGTGGCGCAGGCCATGACAGGCTGTTCGGCCAGGCCGGTGACGATACCCTGTACGGCGGCGACGGCGATGATGTACTGGTCGGCTTTACCCCATCCAACGACAGCAAGCAGACCCTGGCCGCAGGCGAATCCGACAACGACACCCTGCGCGGCGGCAGGGGCAACGACAGCCTGTATGGCGGCCTGGGCAATGACACTCTCGATGGCGGAGAGCACAACGACCTGATCTTCGGCGATGCCGGCAATGACACCCTCTTCGGCAGCGCCGGGGAAGATGAACTCGACGGGGGTGCCGGCAACGATAGCGTGGACGGCGGCGCCGGTATCGACAAGATCTTCGGCGGCGTAGGAAACGACACGCTGTGGGGAGGTAGCGGCAACGATATCCTCGTCGGCTTCACACCGTCCAATGACAGCAAGCAGAGCCTGTCAGCCGGCGAGACCGACGATGACACGATGTACGGCGGCACGGGCGATGACTTCATGGTCGGCGCATTCGGCAACGACCAGATGTGGGGTGGCATCGGCAACGACGAGGCGCAAGGCGGCGTGGGCGATGACCAGCTCTATGGCGAAGAAGGAAATGACCGTCTCTTTGGCGGGGCCGGCAATGACGTGATCTATGGCGGCACGGGTGACGACATCATCGTCGGCGGTGCGGCTTCGAATGAGGCCGGGCTGGCGGCCGGAGTGAGCGATAGCAACTTCCTCTATGGCGGCACCGGAAATGACATCATCATTGGCGGCATCGGCAACGACTATATCGACGGCGGCGCGGGGGCCGACCAGATGGAAGGCGGCAAGGGCGATGACATCTACATCGTCAACAGCATCAACGATGTCATCCTCGAACATGCGGGCGAAGGCTACGATACCGTCATCGCCAGCAGCAACACCATGCTCGGCACCAACGTGGAGGAGCTGCGCCTGCTGGAGGGCGGCAACTTCAACGGCACCGGCAACAGCGGCGCCAACAAGCTCATCGGCAACAGCCAGGCCAATATCCTGGATGGCGTCACGGGTGCCGACATCATGATCGGCGGACAGGGCAACGATATCTATTACGTCGACGACCTCGGCGATCGCGTCATCGAACTGGCCGGCGAGGGCAACGATACGGTGCTCTCCAGCATCAGCCACACGCTGGGCGCACAGATCGAGAACCTCGGTTTGCTGGACTTTTCCAAACCCGAGAAGGGCGTCGCCGATGGCGTCGACATCCTGGTCTATGGCTATCCCAAAGCCAATGAACTGGACTACATGCAGGGCAATGCGGTGCGCGACTATGCCGGCACCTGCGCCCTGACCAGCATCGCCAATCTGGCCATCCAGGCCAACCAGAACCTGTCGGAAGCCCAGGTGGTGCAGCGTGCCATCGACAACCAATGGTGCGTCACCGACAGCACCGTCAGCGACTACGAACGCGGCGGCTCCAATTACCTCGGTCAGCGCGCCCTGCTGGACAGCTACGGTATCCGCAACGGCCTCATGCAGGGCTACAACGAACAGGGCATCGCCAACCTGATCAAGGGTGGCCGCGGCGTGATCATCGCCGTGAATGCGGGCAAGCTGTGGGGGGAAGACGCCTACCTCGACGGCGGCGCTGTCAACCACGTGGTGACCGTGACCGGCGTGGCCTGCGACGCTGCCACCGGTGCCATCAACGGCTTCTATATCGCCGACTCGGGCCGTGGCCTGGTCAGTGACATGACGCGCTACCTGTCACTGGAAGAGTTCCGACGCGATGCCAACGTCGCCAATGCCTACAGCATCTATACCATCGACCCGATCAAGCTGCGCAACGAGAACATCGACGGCACCGGCAACGAACTGGCCAACATCATCACCGGTAACCGGGGTGACAATATCCTCACCGGTGGCCGGGGCAATGACACGATCATCGGCCAGGCCGGCAACGACACCTATCGCTTCAGCCGGGGTGACGGCATCGACACCCTCATCGACAACGATGCCACGCTGGGCAATATCGATGTGCTGGAACTCTCGGGCATCCAGCAGCAAAACCTGTGGTTCCGGCATGTGGGCGACGATCTGCAGATCAACGTGATGGGGACGGCGGACCAGATTGTGGTCAAGGGCTGGTACAGCATGGGCGCAGAGGAAAGCACCGGTCGCATCGAACGCATCAAGACTGCCGATGGATTGAATCTGCACGATACCGATGTCGAGCAATTCGTCCAGGCCATGGCCGGCTTTGCTGCACCGTCGGCTGCGCAAACCAGCTGGACCAACGGGCAGACCAGCAACGGCCGCATTCTGATGACCGTGACGCATTGATTCACAGCAGCGGCGGCAGCTCACTCGTGTGAAAGCGGGTCCTGCCGCTGCCAGCGATCCCGGTGCTCCACACTGCACCGTTCTCCTCGTCATCAAGACACCTCCCTGCGAAGTACACCAGCGTGAACGACCAAGAGAACCATCCTGAAACTCCCGATAGCGGCCTGCTGTGCCTGCTCATGATGGCCAGGCTGCACGACATCGCTGCAGATCCGCATCAGCTGCGGCATGAGTTTGGCCGCGAGCCCTTCACCATCCAGACCCTGCTGCTGGCCGCCAGGAAACTGGGGCTGTCCGCCCGCTGCGTCAGGCAAGACCCGGCCCGCCTGGAACGGGTGCCGCTGCCGGCCATCGCCGTGGACCGTGACGGCAAGTTCTTCCTGATCGGAAAGATCGACCGCAGCCAAGCCATCTGGCGCATTCTTGTGCAACGCCCGGGCGAGCGGCCTGCCATCATGCTGCGCCCTGCCTTCGATGAATGCTGGAGCGGCCAGGTGATCTTCATGACCAGCAAGGCGAGCTTTGCGGGCAGCATGAGCAAGTTTGATTTCACCTGGTTCATCCCGGCGGTGGTCAAGTATCGCAAGGCGCTGGGTGAAGTGCTGTTGATCTCGCTGATGCTGCAGCTGATCGGCTTGTGTACGCCGCTGTTCTTTCAGGTGGTGATGGACAAGGTGCTGGTCAATCATGCCATGAAGACGCTCAACGTAATCGCTATCGGGCTGATCGCTGCGACCTTGTTCGAAGCCATCCTGGGCGGCATCCGGACCGCCTTGTTTGCCCATACCAGCAGCAAGATCGATGTGGAACTGGGCTCCAGATTGTTCGCGCATTTGCTGAGCTTGCCCATCACCTATTTCCAGTCGCGGCGTGCTGGCGATTCCATCGCGCGCATCCGGGAGCTGGAGAACATCCGCTCCTTCCTGACCGGCAATGCCATGACCCTGCTGCTGGATCTGGTGTTCTCCTTCGTCTTCCTGGGCGTGATGCTTTGGTACAGCGTTACCCTGTCCTTGATCGTGCTGGTGTCGATTCCTCTGTATCTGGGCCTTTCCTTCATCTTCACACCCATCTTGCGGACCAGGCTGGACGACAAGTTCAACAAGAGCGCGGAAAACCAGGCGTTTCTGGTGGAGTCGCTCACCGGCATGGATACGATCAAGTCCCTGGCCGTCGAGCCACGCTGGCAGCAGAAATGGGACAAGCAATTGGCCGCCTACGTCAGCGCAGGACTCAGCACCGCCAACATCGGCCTGCTGGCAAGCGGCAGCGTCAGCCTGGTCAGCAAACTGGTGACGGTCGCCATCATGTGGCTGGGCGCCACCCTGGTGATCGACCAGCAACTCACGGTCGGCGAACTGGTAGCCTTCAACATGCTGGCGGGCCAGGTGGCCGCTCCGGTGCTGAGGCTGGCCCAGTTGTGGAACGATTTCCAACAGGTCGGGATCTCGATGAGCCGGCTCGGCGATGTCCTGGATACCCGCTCGGAAGTCACGGGAAAGAAAACCCGCTTGCCAAGGCTATCCGGTGCAATCGTCCTTGACCAGGTTTCGTTTCGATATCGCCCGGAAGCCTCGGAGGTACTCCGCTCTCTCACCTTGAGCATTCGGCCTGGCGAGGTCGTGGGCATCGTCGGTCGCTCCGGCTCGGGCAAAAGTACCCTGACCAAGCTGGTTCAGCGTCTCTACGTCTGTGATCGCGGCAAGGTCATGATCGATGGACAGGATTTGGCCATCATCGATACCGCCTCGCTGCGCCAGCAGATCGGGGTGGTATTGCAGGAAAACATGCTGTTCTCACGCTCCATCCGGGACAACATCGCTCTCACCGATCCCTCCCTGCCGATAGAAGCCGTCATCGCTGCGGCCAAGCTGGCGGGTGCCCATGAATTCATCTGCGAGTTGCCCGAGGCGTATGACACCCTGGTCGGCGAACATGGGACTGGCCTCTCCGGCGGACAGCGGCAGCGCATTGCCATCGCCCGCGCACTGATCTCGAATCCGGCCATCCTCATCTTCGACGAAGCCACCAGCGCACTGGACTATGAATCCGAAAAAGTCATTCAGGACAACATGCGCCAGATCTGCGCAGGAAGAACCGTGCTGATCATCGCGCATCGCCTCTCGGCAGTGCGTGATGCCCACCGCATCATCGTTCTGGACAAGGGTCAGATCGTTGAAAGCGGGCGCCACGACGAGCTGCTGCGCAAGCCCGGTGGCATCTATGCGCATCTGCATGAACTGCAAATGACACAAGGCGCTTCCAGCACTTCTCCATTGGGTTGACGATATGAAACTGCTTCAATGGATGGCCGCATGGCGCGCCCTGTGGCAACGCTACCTTGGCATCTTTCTGCATTTCTGGAGCGTGCGGAAAAACCTGCGCACGGATTACTACAACCAGCAGGAAGCCCAGTTTCTGCCAGGCGTACTGGCCCTGCAGGAGTCGCCGGCTTCACCGACCTTGCGATGGACAGGGCGCATTCTGATGAGTCTGGTGGCCTTCTTCTTCCTGTGGGCGATCTTCGGACGCATCGACATCATCGTCCATGCCACCGGCAAGATCATTCCCTCATCCCGTACCAAGACCATCGCTTCGATCGATGTGGCCAGCGTCAAGGCTCTGCATGTGGTGGAGGGACAGACGGTCAAGGCAGGCGAGTTGCTCATCGAGCTCGATTCCAGCAGCAGCGACGCTGAGCATGACAAGGCCGCCGATGCCGTGGCACAGGCGCGATTGCAGCTTGCGCGGGCAAACGCATTGCGCGAAGCCGTAGCATCCGGCGCAAACCCGAGATTGCCGCAGGTACCGGCAGCGACTGCTGCGCAATGGGAAGCGGCGCAGCGGCAACTGGAAAGCCAATATCGGGATGTCAAAAGCAAGCTGGATCGCCTGGATGATGAAATCGTACGCTACGGTGCCGCCCTGCCCTTGGCCAGGCAGCTTGCCGAAGACTATCAATCGCTGCTGGCCGACAATACGGTCTCGCGCCATGCCTGGCAGGAGAAAGAGCAAGCCAGGATTGAGCTCCAGGGACAGCTTGCCGATGCCCGCAACCAGCGTTCCGCGCTGATTGCCCAAACCCTGAAAGAAGCGCACGACGAGGGCATCGACGCCAGCAAGCGAATCGAAGCAGGCTTGCAGGATCAGCGTCGCGCTGGCGAGCACAGCAAGTTGCTCAAGCTGGTAGCGCCGGTCAGTGGAACGGTGCAGCAACTCAATGTCCATACCGTGGGTGGCGTGGTGCCGGCAGCCCAGCCGCTCATGCAGATCGTTCCGCAGGAAGCAGCCGTGGAGGTGGAAGCGTTTCTGGAGAACAAGGATATCGGCTTCGTCCAGGTTGGCCAGGACGCCAAGGTCAAGATAGAAGCCTTCGACTACACCAGGTACGGCACGGTCCCGGCAACGGTGCGGCATGTTTCGCATGACGCCATCGAAGACGAGAAGCGCGGCCTGATCTACGCCAGCAAGATCGTTCTGTCACGCCATACGCTGGCAGCAGAGGGGCGCACGCTGGCGCTTGCGCCGGGCATGTCGGTCACCGTCGAGATCCGGACGGGAACACGACGGGTCATCGAATACGTGCTCTCCCCTCTGATTCGCCACCAGCAGGAGTCCCTCAATGAACGTTAGAACTGTCTGCGTAGTCCTGATGGCAGCAGCGCCGGTATGTCTGACGGACATGGCCCACGCACGGGAATGGCTGGAACGGGCCTCGGCGCCTCTTGAGGATCCCTTGTTGGCGCGACCACCGGAACTGGACGAAGGCAAATTGCTTCCGGGAGATGCCCATACCCTGGTTTGCGATGGCCGTTCTGCCGTACCAACTGCGCCACTCACCTTGGGGGATGCGATCGACCTGGGCTTGTGTCATCACGCCCAGGTGAAGGCCGGCTGGGCGCGCATCAAAGTGCAAGCAGCGCAAAAGGGTGAAGCCAGGGCGGCCTATTTACCCAGCATCAACGCTGGACTGCGCTTTCAGCAAGAACGCGTGCAGCAGCCCGATTCGCTACTACCTCTGGAGAACCAACGCAAGAGCCGCTCCCAGTACTACACGCTGACCTGGCGCCTGTTGGACTTCGGTGGCCGCAGCGCCAACCTGCGCGCAGCCGATGCCTTGCTCGACGCCGCCCTGGCCAGTCATGACGCCATCTTGCAAAAGACCATGAGCAGCGTCATTGCGGCCTATTACGACGTTCAAACAAGCGGTGCCAATCGCCAGGCCCGTGAACTGAACGAACGCCTGGCACGCCAGATCATGGAGATCACCCACAAGCGTGCCGAACGGGGCATGGCCGCGCGCTCCGACCTGTTGCAAGTCCAGACCTCCCTGTCCAAAGCGGAACTGGAACATGCGCGTGCCATCGGCCAACATGAAAAAGCCCTGGTCACCTTGTCGGTCTCATTGGGACTGCGAGGACAGGGAGCTCGCCTGCAAGTCCCCATCGACAGTCCCGACTCGGCCATCGAGGCCGGTCAGATTGCGCAAGACCTGGTGCAATGGATGGAGCTCGCTGGGCAGCAACATCCTGCCTTGCTTGCCTCCAGGGCGCAATTGGCCTCGTCGCGCGAGAAGCTGGCGGCCACGCGCGCCGAAGGCTTGCCCAGTCTGGATTTTTCTCATGGATACTACGTCAACGGACGCCCCAATCAGGGGAGTGCGGGCACGCAAACACGCGAGACGGTGAGCGCACTGGCCTTGAACTTCCCGCTCTTCGACGGCTTTGCTCACACCTACAAGGTACGCAACGCCCAGGCACAGATCGACCTCCGGGAAGCCGGACTGCTGGAGGCCGAGGGGCAGGTCATCAGCGAACTCGCCAATGCCTTCGCGGAGAATCAGGCTGCCCAACGCAACCTGAGCTCATCCCTGCGCCTGCTGGAAAGCGCGAAGATGGCCATGGAAGACGTTCAGCGCAAATATGAACGCGGACTGAGCGACATCATCGGCATCCTCAATGTGCAGGCCGCACTGGCCGATGCAAGCCAGGAACGCATACGTGCCCTGGCCGAATGGCGTTCTGCCAGGTTGCGGCTATTGGCCAGCGCCGGAGAATTGGGACGCACGCGGATCGCTGAACAAGGCAAGTGAGGGGTGGCGATCAACACACGACGGGCGCTCAAGGTGGTTCAGCGCTGCATGCTCTCCCACACCTTCTGCAAGCGCTTCACCGACACCGGCATCGGCGTCTTCAGTTCCTGCGCGTAGAGCGACACGCGCAGTTCCTCCAGCATCCAGCGGAACTCGGTCATCTTGGGATCCACCCGCCCGGCGCGATCCTTGAGCGCGCGCTGGTAAGGCTGCGCCACCGAATTCCACTCGGCCAGCAAGCGCGTATCGCGGGCCGGATCGGCGCGCAGTTTGTCCAGCCGTACGTTGATGGCCTTGAGGTAACGTGGGTAGTGACTCAGATTGGTGTAATCCGTCTCGGCCACGAAACGCTTGCCCACCAGTTGCGACAACTGCGCCTGCATGTCGGTCGCCGCAGCCGCATGCGCCTTGATACCCTGCAGCTTCTTGGGCAGGGCGTGATACTCGGCCAGCACCTGGCCGCACAGGCGCGCGATCTCGTTGACCAGCAAACCCAGACGCGCCTTGCCCTCATCACGGCGGCGATTGAATTCGTCCGCATTGCGCGGCAGCGGGTCTTGCAGGAAGGCGCGTTCCAGCCCGGCATTGAGGATCTGTTCCCGCAATTCCTCCTGCGAGCCCAGGGCCATGAATTGCATGCCCATCTGCTGCAGACCCGGAATGTTCTTCTCCAGATACTTGAGCTGTTCCTTCATCTGCAACGCAAACAGGCGACGCAGACCCGCATGGTGGAAGCGCGCCGCCTCGGCCGGATCATCAAAGACCTCCAGGTCGCAATGCGTCTTGCGATCCACCAGCGCCGGGAATCCGATCAGCGTCTGCGCCTGCTTGCCACTGCCGCGCGTGATCTCCAGCAGTTCGGGCAATTCGCCAAAACTCCAGCTGGTGAGATTGCTGTACTCGCCCACTGACGCGGGGGCCGCCGGGGCTGCATTCGCGGCTCCCTTGCCGAGGGCTGCAGGTGCCGGTGCGGTGCTGTCCTCCTCCTCGCGCGGGGCAATGGCAACCTGCTCGGCCAGCTTCTGGAACTGCTGGCGCGCCTGGCCGCCGAATTCGGCTTGCAGGGCCGCGAGGTTGCGGCCCATCTCCAGCTGGCGACCATGCTCATCGACGATCTTGAAGTTCATCGCGTGGTGCGCCGACAGCGTCTCCTGCTTGAAGTCGCTGGGCTTGACCAGGATCGTGATCTGCTCGCGGATGTCGGCAATGATGGCGTCGATCAGGTTGCCCCGGCCAAAGGTCTTGCGCTCCTCCATGCGCTCGCAGAAACGTGCGGCGTAATCGGGCAGCGGTACGCAGTGGCGGCGCAACTTCTGCGGCAGGGACTTCAACAGCAGATGCACCTTCTCCTTCAACATGCCCGGCACCAGCCAGTCGCAGCGATCCGCCGAGACCTGGTTGAGCGCATACAGCGGCACGGTCAGCGTGACGCCATCGCGCGCCGCACCCGGCTCGAAGTGATAGCTCAAGGCCATGGCGATGCCCGCCACGTTCATGGTCTTGGGGAACAGCTCGGTGGTGACGCCCGCTGCTTCATGACGCATCAGGTCGTCACGGTTCAGGTACAGCAACTTGGGATCGGCGGCCGTGGCTTGCTTGTGCCACTTCTCGAAGTCCACGCCATTGCAGATGTCGTGCGGGATCAGCTTGTCGTAGAAACCGATGATCAGTTCATCGTCCACCAGCACATCGAGGCGACGGGACTTGTGTTCCAGGTTTTCGATCTCCCGCACCAGTTTCTGGTTGTGCGCAAAGAATGGTGCGCGAGTCTCGAAGTCGCCACCGACCAGGGCGTCGCGAATGAAAATCTCGCGCGCGTCGGCCGGGTTGATCTTGCCGTAGTTGATGCGGCGCTGGCTGTACACCACCAGCCCGTAGAGCGTGGCGCGTTCGGAGGCGGTGACCTGGGCGGCGCGTTTTTCCCAGCGCGGTTCGCCCCAGGATTTCTTGAGCAGATGGCCGCCCAGTTTCTCCAGCCATTCGGGCTGGATGTTGGCGACGCAGCGCGCATACAGGCGGGCGGTATCGACCAGCTCAGCGGCCATCACCCAGCGGCCCGGCTTCTTGGTCAGATGCGCACCGGGCCAGATGTTGAACTTGATGCCGCGTGCGCCCAGGTATTGCGCATCGTCCTCACTCTTGAAACCAACGTTGCCCAGCAAGCCCGTCAGCAGCGCCAGGTGCAGCTGGTCATAGGTGGCGGGGGCTTCATTGAGTCGCCAGCCCTGTTCCTTCACGATGGTCAGCAACTGCGAATGGACATCGCGCCACTCGCGCAGACGCAATTGCGAGAGGAAATTCTCACGGCAGTGTTCCTGCAGCTGGCGATTCGATTTCTTGTGGGCGATGGCCTCCTCGAACCACTTCCAGATCTTCAGATAACTGGCGAATTCCGATTTCTCGTCGGCGAATTTCTTGTGGGCGTTGTCCGCTGCATTCTGCGCATCCATGGGCCGGTCGCGCGGGTCCTGCACGGATACCGCTGCGGCGATGATGAGCAGTTCGGTCAGGCAGGCATTGTCGCGTCCCGCCAGGATCATGCGCCCTACGCGCGGGTCCAGCGGCAACCGGGCCAGCTGCTTGCCCAGTGCAGTCAGGCGATTGACGCCGCCCTGCTCTTCTACCGCACCCAGCTCCTGCAACAGCTGATAGCCGTCGGCGATAGCGCGACCCAGCGGTGGTTCAATGAAGGGGAAACTCTCCACATCGGTCAGGTGCAGCGACTTCATGCGCAGAATCACCGAGGCCAGCGAGGAGCGCAAGATCTCGGGATCGGTGAACTTGGGACGCTGCAGGAAATCCTGCTCATCATACAGACGGATGCACACGCCCGCGGCCACCCGGCCGCATCGTCCGGCACGCTGGTTGGCCGCCGATTGCGCCACCGGCTCGATCTGCAACTGTTCGACCTTGTTGCGATAGCTGTAACGCTTCACACGTGCGAGACCGGCATCGACCACATAGCGGATCCCCGGCACGGTCAGTGAAGTTTCCGCCACATTGGTCGCCAGCACGATGCGACGGGCATTGCTGGTCTTGAAGACGCGTTCCTGCTCCTGCGCAGACAGGCGCGCAAACAGCGGCAGGATTTCCACATGCGGGGGATGATGCTTGCGCAGTGCTTCGGCAGCATCGCGAATCTCGCGCTCGCCGGGCAGGAACACCAGCACGTCCCCCGACCCGATGCGCGCCAGTTCATCCACGGCATCGACCACGGCATCCATCAGGTCGCGCTGCTCGCGGTCCTTCTGGGCCTGGCTGGCGCGGCCCTCGGCGCGCGCACGCGCCTGCGCCACTTCGGTGGAGACGCCGCTGCGGTCGGCATTGTCGATGGGACGATAGCGGATCTCCACCGGATACAAGCGGCCCGAGACCTCGATCACCGGAGCCGGTACGATCTCGCCCTTGACCTCGCGGCCAAAATGGCGGGCGAAACGGTCGGCATCGATGGTGGCCGAGGTGATAATGATCTTCAGATCGGGGCGCCTGGGCAGCAACTGCTTCAGATAGCCCAACAGGAAATCGATGTTGAGGCTGCGTTCATGCGCCTCATCGATGATGATGGTGTCGTACTGGCGCAAGAGCGGATCGGTCTGGGTCTCGGCCAGCAGAATGCCGTCGGTCATCAGCTTGATCCATGCGCCCTTGGACAGCGTGTCGTTGAACCGGACCTTGTAGCCCACCAGTTCACCCGGCGGGGAATTCAGTTCCTGCGCAATGCGCTTGGCGGTCGAGGAGGCAGCGATACGGCGCGGCTGGGTGTGGCCGATCAGGCCCTTCTCACCACGGCCCAGCTCCAGGCAGATCTTGGGCAGCTGGGTGGTCTTGCCGGAACCGGTCTCGCCGCTGACGATGATGACCTGATGACGGCGCAGGGCTTCGGCGATCTCGTGGCGGCGGCCGGAGACGGGCAGCTCTTCGGGAAAGGTGACCGGGGGCAGCGCATTGCGGACCGGTGGCGCGGCCTCGGCGGCAGACTCGGCGCGACGGGGAGCACGCGGCTCGCGCGGGCCGCGCCCACGGTCCTGTTGCGGGTTCTGCTGCGACTGGGCGCCTGGGGGAGTGTGGGGTGCTTTGGTAACGGACATGAGGCCGACATTATACCTGCCACCGCCCGCCCGGTCAGGCTGGATGCGGCTGGAGGGCCGATAGTGCAGGTTTTGGCGAGCCTTGCCGTGCCAATGGCTCCGCTTTGCAACATCCGCACAAGAAATCTGCTCCCAAGCGGCCCGCAAGCCTACGGCCCGCCGCGACGCTGGTTATAATGCGCGTCATGGAAAAACAGACCGAATTCGTCAACTGGCTGCGTTCCGTCGCGCCCTATGTCCACGCCTTCCGCGGCAAGACCTTCGTGGTCGCCTTTCCGGGTGAGCTGGTCACGGCCGGCGGCCTGCAGGTACTGGCCCAGGATCTCTCGCTGCTGCATGCCTTGGGCATCCGCGTGGTGGTGGTGCATGGCTCGCGCCCGCAGGTGGCCGAGCAACTGGCCCTGCGCAATGTCGAGGCGCGCTTCCAGAACGGCCTGCGCGTGACCGACAGCGCCGCGCTGGAATGCGCCAAGGAAGCCGCCGGCGAACTGCGCCTGGACATCGAGGCCGCCTTCAGCCAGGGCTTGCCCAATACCCCCATGGCGCATTCGGCCATCCGCGTGATCTCCGGCAACTTCGTCACGGCTCGCCCCATGGGCGTGATCGATGGCGTGGACCTGCAACTGACCGGCGTGGTGCGCAAGATCGCCGCCGACGTCATCCAGCCCATCATGAATGCGGGCGGCATCGTGCTGCTCTCGCCGCTGGGCTTCTCGCCCACCGGCGAAGCCTTCAATCTGACCATGGAAGACGTGGCCGTGTCCGCCGCCATCGCGCTGCGCGCCGAAAAGCTGATCTTCCTGTCCGAAACCCCGCTGATGAAGGATGCCGGCGGTGCTGAAATCCGCGAGCTGTCCTCGCACCAGGCCGAGGCGGTGCTGTCGGCCGGCTTCCTGCCCGCGGATGCGGCTTTCTACCTGGCCAGCGTGGTCAAGGCCTGCAATGCCGGCGTCTCGCGCGCCCACATCGTGCCCTTCTCCACCGATGGCTCGGCACTGCTGGAACTGTTCACCCACGACGGCGTGGGCACCATGGTCACCTACGAGAACCTGGAAAGCCTGCGCCAGGCCACCATCGAGGATGTGGGCGGCATCCTCAAGCTGATCGAACCGCTGGAAGCCGATGGCACCCTGGTCAAGCGCGGCCGCGAACTGATCGAACGGGAAATCGACTACTTCTCCGTGATCGAACACGACAACGTCATCTTCGGCTGTGCTGCCCTGTATCCCTTCCCCAAGGAACGCATGGGCGAGATGGCCTGCCTCACCGTCAATCCGGAAGTGCAAGGCCAGGGCGACGGCGACCGCATCCTCAAGCACATCGAAACCCGTGCGCGCGAAGCCGGGCTGACCAAGCTCTTCGTGCTCACCACCCGTACCTCGCACTGGTTCTTGAAGCGCGGCTTCGTGCTGGCCGGTGTCAACGACCTGCCGCAGGATCGCCAGCAGATCTACAACTGGCAGCGCAAGTCGCAGGTATTGATCAAGAATTTGTATTAATCATTTTTCCGTCAGGACGTGAGCAGGCTCAACCGCTGACCCCCATCGCTGGCCCGCCCGTCCCAGGCATTTCAACTTAACGAACCAAGGAATCGACATGGCACGCATGGTCCACTGCATCAAACTGAACAAGGAAGCCGAAGGCCTGGACTTCCCGCCCTATCCGGGCGAACTGGGCAAGCGCATTTATGAAAGTGTTTCCAAGGAAGCCTGGGCTGCCTGGCTCAAGCACCAGACCATGCTGGTCAACGAAAACCGCCTGATGCTGGCCGACGCCCGCGCCCGCAAGTACCTGGCCGCACAAATGGAAAAGCATTTCTTCGGCGAAGGTGCCGATGCCGCAGCGGGCTACGTACCGCCGAGCGAGTAAATCGGACCGCGTCATTGCTGGCGCACCGACTGTAACGCCGCCCTGGCTCGCCACGGCGGCGTTTGTTTTGCGTCCGGGGGTTGCAGCGCAGTAGAGGGCGCTACAATGCGCGCTTCGTTTCCGACTTCCTGCTGGAGCCTATCTTGTCCTTGCGTCGCATGCGCCTTGCCCTGCTATCCCTCAGTCTGGGCCTTGCCCTCTTGCCCCCGCAGATCCACGCGGCAACAGCTGCGCCAAACCTGCCGCCGGGCATTACGCAGGGCCCCAGCGCCGAGGGCATCAGCGAGTACCGGTTTGCCAATGGCTTCAAGCTGCTCCTGCTGCCGGACGATTCCAAGCCCACGGTCACGGTCAACATCACCTACCTGGTCGGCTCGCGCCATGAAAACTATGGTGAAACCGGCATGGCCCATCTGCTGGAACACCTGATGTTCAAGGGCTCGCCGCACAACCCGGCGATCCCGCAGGAATTCAGCAAGCGCGGCATGAACTTCAACGGTACCACCTGGCTGGACCGCACCAACTACTACGAGACCTTCGAGGCCGGCAAGGACAACCTGCAATGGGCCATTGCGATGGAAGCTGATCGCATGGTCAATTCCCGCATCGCGCGCAAGGATCTGGACAGCGAGATGACGGTGGTGCGCAACGAATATGAAGCCGGCGAGACCTCTCCCTCGCGCGTGATGTTGAAGCGCATGCAGAGCGTGGCCTATGACTGGCACAGCTATGGCCGCAGCACCATCGGCGCGCGCAGCGATATCGAAAACGTGCGCATCGAGAACCTGCAAGCCTTCTATCGGACCTACTACCAGCCCGACAATGCGGTGCTGCTCATCGCCGGCAAGTTCGAGCCGGCGCAGGTACTGCAATGGGTCAACCAGAGCTTCGGCCGCCTGCCCAGACCCAAGCGCAAGCTGCCTGAATTCTGGACGGTGGAACCGACCCAGGATGGCGAACGCCAGTTCGTGATCCGCCGTCGGGGGGACGTGCAACTGGTGGCGCTGGGCTACAAGATGCCCTCCGCGCTGCATCCGGATACCACCGCCCTTGCCTTCGCCGCCGACATCCTGACCGATACGCCCAATGGTCGCCTGCACAAATTGCTGGTCGAGAAAGGTCTGGCCACGCAGGTCTATGCGATGCAGCTCAGTGGCTTTGCGCCGGGGCTACAGATGATCGTGGCGCAGCTCAAGGCGGGGGCCGACATCGAACCGGTCAAGCAGGCCATGATCAGCGCCGTCGAATCCTTCAGCACGACACCGCCAACCGTCGAGGAAGTGGCACGCCTGCACCGCGAGAGCAGCAACAATTTCGAGACGCTGCAGAACAATCCGCAGCAGATGGCGGTGGCCATGTCCAACGCGATTGCACGCGGTGACTGGCGCCTGGTCTTCATCGAACGCGACCTGGAGCAACGCCTGAGCAGTGCAGACATCGCCGCTGCCGCCGGCAGATACTTCCGTCGCGACAATCGCACCGTCGGTCTCTACCTGCCGGAAGATCATCCGCTGCGCGCCGACGTCCCGGCTGCCCCCAGCGTGGCATCGCTGCTGACGCAATACCAGCCGCGCCCGGCCATCGCCTCCGGCGAAGCCTTCGACCCGGCACCGGGCAACATCGAACAGCGCACTACCCTCATCGCGCCGGGCCAGTCGCCGCACACGGCACTCAAGCTGGCGCTGCTGCCCAAGCAATCGCGCGGGCAGACGGTGTCGGTGAGCATGAATCTGGAGTTCGGCGATGCCCAGACCCTGTTCGGTCAGCGCGCCGTGGCACAACTGACGGCGGCCATGCTCATGCGCGGCACCCGCAATCTTGATCGGCGCCAACTGGCCGACGAGTTCACGCGCCTGAAGATCAACGGCAACGTCTATCGCTTCCAGACCACGCGCGAGAACCTGGTCCCGGCGTTCGCGCTGGTGGGCGAGGTCTTGCGCTACCCGCGCATGGATCCGGTCGAGTTTGCACAGTTGAAGAACGAGACCGTGGCCGCGCTTGAAGCCACCCGCAAGGAGCCGGATGCGCGCGCCGGCGAGGCCCTGCAGCTGCACTTCAACCATTACCCGGCCGGTGACTGGCGCGCCGCGCAAACGCTGGAGCAGCGCATCGCCGCCGTGCAGGCGGTGACGCTGGAACAGGTGCAGGACTTCCATCACCGTTTCTATGGCGCCTCGCATGGTGAGGTGGCCGTGGTCGGTGACTTCGATGCGCAGACCGCGCGCCAGGCGATTGATGCAGCCTTCGGCGGCTGGGCCAGTGCGGCGCCCTATGCGCGCGTGCTGCAGAGCTGGGCCGACATCCCGGCCAGGCGCATGGTCATCGATACGCCCGACAAGGAAAACGGTGTCTATCTGGCGCGCCAGAATATTCGCTTGCGTGACGATGATCCCGACTACCCGGCCCTGGCCGTGGCCAATTACCTGCTCGGCGGCTCCAGCCTGAAGTCGCGCCTGGCGGACCGCATCCGCCAGAAGGATGGTTTGTCCTATGGCATCAACAGTGGCCTGCAGATTGGCGCCATCAGCGATGCCGGCTACTTCATGGTGCGCGCCATCGCCGCGCCACAGAACCTGGACAAGGTCGATGCGGCGGTACACGAAGAAATCGCCCGCCTCATCAAGGACGGCTTCACCGAGGATGAACTGCAACGCGCCAAGTCCGGCATCCTGCAGCAGCGCAACCAGCAGCGCGCCGGCGACGGCGGCATCGCCACCAGCTGGAGTGCCTTGATGAACCTGGACCGCAGCTTCCTGTGGCAGCAGCAGCTGGACCTGAAGCTGGCCGACCTGACGCTGGCGCAACTCAACGCGGCCGTGCGCAAGTACATCGATCCGGCGCGCATGAGCGTGGTGATTGCACGGGATGAGGCCAAGGCCGGCCAGCCCTGAGGCAAGGCGTGCAATGAAGGGATGAAGGGATGAGGGGATGAAAAAATGCCCGTGTCATAGGACAACGGGCATTTTTGTCTGAGACAAAGACCAACGGCAGTGGGCAGTGGGCAGTGGGCAGTGGGCAGTGCGTCAGAACTCCAGTTTCCTGACGCCCTCAGCCGTGCCCAGCAGACAGACGTTGGCACCCTGGCGCGCGAAGAGGCCATTGGTGACCACGCCGACAATATTGTTGATCTTGTCTTCGATGTCAGCTGGATCGGTGATGGACAGTCCCAGCACATCGATGATGTAGCAGCCATTGTCGGTAACCAGCGGCTGGCCGTCGCCGTTCTTGTTCAGACGCAGGCGCGGCTGGCCGCCCAGTGCCGCCAGCTTGCGGGCCACCACGGCATGCGACATCGGGATCACTTCCACCGGCAGCGGGAAGTTGCCCAGCACCTCAACCAGCTTGGAACCATCAGCGATGCAGACGAATTTCTGCGCCACGGAAGCCACGATCTTCTCGCGCGTGAGGGCAGCGCCCCCGCCCTTGATCATGGCACCGGCACCATTGATTTCATCGGCGCCGTCGATGTAGACGGGCATGGTCTCGACCTCGTTGAGATCGAACACGGTGATGCCGTGCGAACGCAGCCGTTCTGCCGTGGCTTCGGAAGAGGCAACCGCACCCTTGATGCGGTGCTTGATCTTGCCCAGTTCATCGATGAAGAAGTTGGCCGTGGAGCCGGTGCCCACGCCGATGATTTCGCCGTCGACCACGTAGTCGATGGCGGCCTTGGCTACGGCTTGCTTGAGTTCGTCTTGAGTCATGATGGTTCAGTTCAACGTAAATAAAATCGGGGGCGTGCCGTTTCCGGTCACGCCCGAATTCTCAAATGACCGGATCGACGTGCTCAATGCACATCGTCCGGCTGCTCATCCAGCGTCTCGAAGAGCGCAATCTGCAGCCGCGAATGCAGCTTGACCAGCTTGCTCCACAGCAACCACAGCAGCGCGGCGGCCGCCGCCAGCACGAAGGCCAGCAGGTTCAGCGGTGGCAAGATGCTGGCGCTCAACACGAAGATCAGCAGCATGATGCCCACGATGGACATGATGGGCAAGACCTCCGAGACCACCTTGCGCACGCCCGAAGTATACGCTCCTGCGAACTCGGGCTTGACGCTGACCTCGGCCAGCAGCATCGACAGCGCCTGCAACTTGCGATAGGTGGCAATGAGGAAGGGCAAGGAGAGCACCAGGGCACAGCCCCAGATGATGGCCTTCTGCATCTCCGGGTCAGGCGTCCATGCCGAGAGCTGCCGCGAGAGACCGTCCACGAAGAAGGCCCCGGCCAGGAATACTGCAATCACCAGGGCCAGGTTCACCATCACCTGCATGAGGATGCGGCGGATGATGCGCGTGAGTTCGGCACGATCCCCCGTAGGCTGCAGGCTTTCCAGCCAGCGTGAATACATGCCCAGCAGGCCGGAGACGCGTGCCGGCACCAGCGTGACAGCCTTGGCCGAGAGCGGATCGGCGGCCTTGATGAGGTAAGGCGTAAGCAAGGCGGTGACCGCCGAGACCGCCACCACGATGGGATAGAGGAAGTCGCTGGTCACCTTCAGGCTCTGGCCCAGCGCGGCGATGATGAAGGAGAATTCGCCGATCTGCGCCAGGCCCATGCCCACGCGCATGGGCGTACGCCCGCCCTGCCCCGCCACGAAGGTCCCCAGCCCGCAACTGATGAGCTTGCCGAAGACCACCGCCAGCGTGATGACGGTGATCGGCATCCAATACTTGACCAGCACGCCGGGATCGAACAGCAAGCCAATGGCCACGAAGAAGATGGCCGAGAACATGTCGCGGATCGGCTCCACCAGGCGCTCGATGCGATGCAGCTGGCGCGACTCGGCCATCACCGCACCGACCAGGAAGGCGCCGAGGGCCACACTGTATTGCAGCTTCATCACCAGCAGGCAGAAGCCGAACAGCACGCCCAGCACCGCCACCAGCAGCATCTCGTTGCTCTTGAAACGGGAGATGAAACTGAGCAGGCGCGGCACCGCCAGGATGCCCACCACCAGCGAGACCGTCATGAACAGCACCAGTTTGCCCACCGTCGTAAAGACTTCGGTGGAATCCACCGAGCCGCTGGTAGCCACGCCCGAAAGCAGCGCGATCATGCCGATGGCGAGGATGTCTTCCACGATCAGGATGCCGAAGATGATCTGGGCGAACTTCTCGTTCTTCATGCCCAGCTCGTTGAGAGCCTTGACGATGATGGTGGTGGAGGACACGGCCAGCATGGCCCCCAGGAAGATGGCGTCCATGCGCTTCCATCCGAAGTACAGGCCGATCTCGTAGCCGATCCAGATCATCAGCAGGATCTCGGCGGCGGCGGCAATGAAGGCGGTGGCGCCAACCTTGGCCAGTTTCTTCAGGCTGAATTCCAGACCCAGCGAGAACAGCAGGAAGATCACGCCCAATTCTGAAAGAATATGCACGGTCTTCTCATCCTGGATCAGGTCGTAGGGCGGTGTATGCGGACCGATGATCACGCCGGCCACGATATAGCCCAGCACCACCGGCTGCTTCAACTTGTTGAAGACCACGGTGACGATGCCGGCAATGAGCATGATGATGGCCATGTCCTGGATGAATAACTCGACTTCGTGCATCGTGCGGGATTTCCTTTCTGTGTTGCCGTAGAGATGGCCGGTTGGCGCCGCAGGAGGCTGCGGCACCGGGCATGGCTGCGCCCTGCGGCTGTGGCCGCGGACGGTGGATGACAAGGGTTACGGGTACTGCTGGCGGGCCGACCACAGGAGGCGCCGGCGCTGGGTGCTGATCTGTGTCCGCTCTTGTTGCTGGTGACCACGGTACGGCTTGAACGGGCTTGAGCGAAGACGCAGTGGCGCAACATCTCTTCATCGCACACTGCGGGATGCCCCGAAAATAACACAACTGACAAGCGCACTGCAATGCAAAGTGCGTGCCTGCTCATGGACAAACGAGGATCCTGCACCATGAGATTGCATCAACGAGAAATGAAAAACTTAGTAATTTCGGCGCATCTTCTACGGGAAGCAGGCACCGAACCTAACAAAAATCCTGCCGGATGCGTTGACGGCATCCTCCGTGCGGACTTGCGCAACAGTCTCAGCCCGGCACGCGCACCTGCACCTCGACGGCCTTTTCATCGAAAGCGATGCGGGTGGTGAACTTGGCGCGCTTCATGGGGAAGCGTGACTGGAAGTGACGCACATTGCCTGAGCCAGAAATCACACGTCTGACGAACTGGTAATAGGCATCCATGTCGATGACGTGCACGGCCAGGAAGTAGTCATATTCGCCGGAGACGAAGTAGCACTGCATCACCTCGGCCTCCTTGGCCATGCGTTGCTCGAAGTCCTGCATGTGCTGGTCGGACTGGTTGTTGAGCGAGATCTCGAGAAAGGCCAGCATGCCGTAGCCCAGCGCGAAGGGATCGACCATGGCCACTTCGGCGCTGATGATGCCGGCCTCGCGCAGTTCGCGGATGCGGCGCAGGCAGGTCGGTTGCGAGATGTGCAGCTTTTCAGCCAGTACCCGCGTGGAGATCTGGTTGTCCTTCTGCAGCATGTTGAGCAGTTTGCGATCCACCTTGTCGAGGGTATGAAGTTTGGCAGCCATGGGACAGAGTCGAGGAAGATTGTTCAGGCCGGCCGCTCAAAAAAAACTTGGCTTGGCCGATTCTTATGTTGTACCGTCGCATTATTCAGAAAGTCGGAGACGAAAGCAAAGCGGTACGCCAGGTCGCCGCAACAGGGATCTGAATAAACTGTGTTGTGAGACAAAACATTAAAAGTGGTCAATCCAATCTACAGAGGAAAGTTATGAAACTCAAGTGCGCCATTATTCCATTAACCGCCGCTGTTGGTCTGGCATTCGCTGGCGCCGCGTATGCCCAGGAAGTGGTCAGGATCGCTCATGTGGGTCCGCTGTCCGGTCCTAACGCCCACATGGGCAAGGACAACGAGAACGGCGCGCGCATGGCGGTCGACGAATTGAACGCCAAGGGCTTCACCATTGGCGGCAAGAAGGTCAGGTTCGAGCTGCTGGGCGAAGATGATGCCTCCGATCCCAAGCAGGCCACTGCCGTGGCCACCAAGCTGGTCGACCAGAAGGTTGCTGCCGTGATCGGCCATCTGAACTCCGGCACCACCATTCCGGCCTCGAAGATCTACAGCGATGCGGGCATCCCGCAAGTATCGCCCTCGGCCACCAATCCAAAGTATACGCAGCAAGGCTTCAAGACCACTTTCCGCGTGGTCGCCAACGACGCGCAGCTGGGTGCCGCACTGGGCAAGTATGCGGTGCAGAAGCTGGGCACCACGAAGATTGCCGTGATCGATGACCGCACCGCCTACGGCCAGGGCGTCGCCGAGGAATTCGCCAAGGGCGCCAAGGCTGCTGGCGGCAGCATCGTGGCCACCCAGTACACCAATGACAAGGCCACCGACTTCAATGCCATCCTGACCTCGATCAAGGGCAAGAAGCCGCAGGTGATCTTCTTTGGCGGCATGGACGCAGTGGGTGGCCCGATGCTGCGACAGATGAAGCAGCTGGGCATCGGCGCCAAGTTCATGGGCGGTGACGGTATCTGCACCGGCTCGCTGCCCGGCCTGGCCGGCGATGGACTGGGTGAAGACCAGGTGATCTGTGCCGAAGCCGGTGGCGTGGATGCCTCAGGCAAGAAGGGGATGGATGATTTCCGTGCGGCCTACAAGAAGAAGTTCGGCATTGACGTGGTCTACAACGCTGCCTATGCCTACGATGCCACCATGACCGTGGCAGACGCCATGGCCAAGGCCGGCTCCGCCGATCCCAAGAAATACCTGCCCGAGCTGGCCAAGATCAGCCACAAGGGCGTGACCGGTGTAATCGCCTTTGATGCCAAGGGTGATATCAAGGATGGTTCGCTGACACTGTACACCTACAAGGGCGGCCAACGTACCGTGCTGGCGGTGACCAAGTAATAGCGAAGATCTTTTCTGGTGGCCGCTTTGCGGGATGGCCTCCAGCGCGAAGATGAGGCAGCGCCCCCGATGTAGATCGGGGGCGCTTTCTTTTGGTAGAAAAGTTTTTACCAGGTCGGGACGTGCTGACCGCGCTGCGCATATTGTTTTAATGATTTTCGCCATGTTCCGGTTTACTTAGTTTTTTCTCCTGCACATCCAGACCGGATACTTAGACCCTGTCGTTCAGCTGGAGAGCGCCTTTTGCAGCGCCGCCTTGTTCATCGTCGAGCGGCCCTTGATGCCACGCGTGCGCGCTTGCGCATACAACTGCTTGTAGGTAGGGCCACCGGAGCCGGTGTGTGAACGTAGCCCCCCTCGACGCGAGGCGGGCATATCTTGGGTGGACGTCTTGCTGGCCTTCTTGGATTCGCCGTGCTGGGCGCGTTCCTTGTTGACGGTGCGCGCGGCGATTTCCTCGGCACGTTGGATGCCGGTGCCACGTTTCATGGTGCCGGACTTGATGTGCTGGTACTGGCGTTCACGTTTTTTGCTCCATGCGGCTTGCGGCATGATGGCCTCCTCAGGCTGGCGCCCACCCATGGACAGGCGGACAGTGGATGGGGATCGACTGCTCAGAGAATTGTTTTCCCCAGGAAGAATTCATCTTCCCTCCCTCCCCTTGGCCCCGCCATCCGATAGAGACTGAAAGCCCTGTAGGAAGACGAGAACACGAACGCCTTGCCGATCTGCCCGGCCATTTCTGGAGCGCGGTGCAAGCGTGCGCATTGGTCATCCTTTCCCGGGTGCCTCGCGGCGGTGATGCCGACAGGAAACGTCACAAGGAAAATCATGAGACAACCTTTCTGTGCCTCATCAGTCCAACCGCTCATCACAAAACGGACGGGAGAAAAGAATGAAACGGATCACGGCGGCTTTTGGCGTGGTGCATGCGGTGATTGCGGTCTTGTTTGCGCTGGGTGCACTGGCATTGATCGCCATTGCTGCGCGCATGGGATTTGACGCGGTGACCGAAGGTCTGGGGCTGGTGCAGGCGCAGGCGCTGATCGAGGCCATTGGTATTCTGGCCGCAGCGGTGGTGGCATTTCAGATTGCCGAGACCATTACGGAAGAGGAGGTGGTCCGGGACGCCAACATCAGCGCGCCGACGCGGGTACGGCGGTTTCTGTCGCGGTTTTTCGTGGTGGTGATCGTGGCGCTGGCCATCGAGGGCCTGGTGATGACCTTTCGCGCCGCGCACGAGGAGGCCGCTGACATGATCTACGCCGCGGCGTTGCTGGTGGGGACAGGGGTGTTGCTGGCCTCCTGGGGCTATTTCATCTATTGCAACCGTTCGGCCGAAGAGCTGGAGCCGGACGCCATGGAAGAGGCCAAGGAAGAGGACAAGAAAATTGATGGGTGAGCGGTAGTGGCCGGTCTTGGCGGCCTGGGCCAGCGCGCAGCACGGGCCTGCCTCTTGGGGCAGGCCGGCTGAAAATTTCTGGCAGGGATCTGGATGAAGCCGAAATAACCCGTTATAATCGCGGACTTTTGCTGATGTAGCTCAGTTGGTAGAGCAACTGATTCGTAATCAGTAGGTCGACGGTTCGATTCCGCCCATCAGCACCAGAATAGAAGCGGCTTGCAGCGATGCAGGCCGCTTTTTTTTGCTCCGCAATTCTGGCTTTGCTCCGCAAAGAATCAAGTTATCGTACTTTAGGCTATTGAGACTCGCGTCTTCTCAGCCGATAATTGGCTCCAGACTCAGCTCATAAAAAGGGAGGATGCGTTGATTAATTGCAAATTCGTCTACTGCTTTGCTAACGGCGCAGCTTCAGATAGCTTGCGCACTCAATACGATGTTCAGTATGTGCCTTCAATAGGAGATTCCCTGTTTTTAGATGATCAGGAATCAAAGTTCGTGGTGACTCAAGTTGCGCATCGTATCAACAGGTCGACAGGCGACCACGAGGTTTTCGTCTACTACAAAGATGCCGAATGATGGTGCGAAAAAAAGCCGCAGATGCGGCTTTTTTACTTTGTGGGGCTTACCTTTTCCCCCCGCCGCTTTCGAACGTAGATTTCCGTCGTCGTCACGCTCTTGTGCCCGAGCTGCCCTTGCGCCGCCCTCACCCCTTGGGAGTCGGTCTTGTCCGTTCCAGCCTTGGCGCGCAGGTCTCGAAATTGAAACTCGGCAAACGGAATACCGGCATCTTCCCGTGCCTTGTCGAACCTGCTCCGCAAGGTTTCATAGGTGAGCGGCTGGCCCTCTTCGTTCACCAGCAGGCGGGTTGTAGCTACCTTTCCGACAATACTTCTTTTCCTGGCCAGGATTTTGTCGACGACAACCTGCAACTCCCCGGTAATCTCGATGCGCACCTTGCTGTTGGTCTTGTTCTGCGTTACCTCGATAGCCCCATCGCGGATATGCTTCTCGTCCACCTTGAGCACGTCGGCCACCCGACCGCCGAGCAGGTATGCCAGATCCATGGCCTCGCGCAGCACCTGGCCACTTTTCTCCCATACTTGGGAATACATGTCGTCGTATACATAGACGTCCCTCCCCTCCTCGCGGAATGACTTGATGCCAGCGCAGGGATTGGGCAAATCAGTCAGCCCCTCGGCCCGGGCCGCATTCCAGACGTGCGAAATCAGCGCCTTGTCACGATTGGCCGCTACGCGCCCTTCGTCGCCCTTCACCTCAAGCCCCTTTTCGCGCAAAGAATCCTGCCGCTTCATGCTGCGCCAGGCCATGTACTGACGGACGTGGATCGGCTTGATTTCTTCGAGCGGTGCCGGTGGATTGTCGAAAAATTCGAAGAGGAACGGGAATTGCCGCAGCTTCTCGCGCCTGGTCTTGGGGCTGTTATCCAGCATGTATTTCTGCTGATACACCTCGCAGGCATAGCGGAAGGTCACCACCTTGGACACGGTGGAAGGCGGCATCGCCTCCAATTCGGCCCACTTCCGCACTGCCTCGACGTAGTTAGAGCCGAGCGGAATCTCACGACGTGGCTTGCCGCCGGCATCGTAGTAGTAATAAATCACCCCACTACGCTGCTCACGCGCGCGTACGCCGCGCGGAAGATTCGAATTTTTCGACGGCCTGCGCCCCATATCATGCCCCAATCACTGCCGGTTTCCATCCGACTTTCGGCACCTCAGAAGGGCGGCGTGACTCCACTGCCGACAGCAGGACCACCGGCCGGCCCCTGGCGTTCGAGATGAACGGAATCCCGATTTCGCGCAGGAATGCGGCCTGCATTGCATACTTCGACCGCTTGATCCCCAAACGGGTGGAACCGCGTCGAATACCCGTCAGCTCGTCGAGCTCGCTGGAACTGAGAAACAACTGCTCGGCTTTCATAAAATCTCCTGCATTACTTTGATGAACAGCGCCGCCTGCCAGGCATTGATCGCATTGCCATAACCGCGCAGTCGTCCCACTCGCGCGGGTATCCCATGAGCCAGCGGGAATGTGCCGGGTTCAACTGGCCGCCACTTTCCATCCCGGCAGAAGAGCCAGTCAGCATCTCGCCAGTGGCCGTTAATCGGGCCGGCATCACCAGTTGCACCCAGTCCTTGAGCCCCGACTGGATGACATTGCCGCTCGGCCGCTTCTGCCCTTGGATCTTCTTCATGGCCAGCTTCCAGCTGCCGCCGCCGAAGTGGTCGCTGGCCGTCGCCGTCGGCCAACCCGCCAGATTGCTCTGCCGCGCCAGCTGGTCCAGCCGAAGCGTCCCATCGCTCCTGGGCTGCAGGTCGGCCCCGCCGTCCTTCCAGTCCCGCCCGGTCGGCGTCGTCCACCCGGCCAGCGCCGCGATCTGGTTCAGCGGGCGGCCGGTGTCCCACGGGCGCGCGTCCTTGGCGCCGCGCACCGCGTCCTGGGCCGTCGCCGTGGGCCACCCAGTAAGTCCGCTCCCGGATGTGCGGAGCACCGACGCCCGCAGCCGGGAACGCAACCGCCCCGAAGGCATAACCCAGGGCTTCCAGGTCATCTTGTACAAGGTCGAGCCAAGCATCTGCATGCTTGCTCGCAACCTGCTCTCCAGCCACGACTGCAGGCCGGCGCTCCTGGATGAGCCAGTGGAGGCAGGGCCACAGGTGCCGCTGGTCATGAAACCCAGCTCCCTGGCCTGCCGTGCTGAAAGGTTGGCACGGACAGGAACCGGTCCAAACAGGTCGGTCATCGGGCCATCCGGCAAGGCGCAGCGCATATGACCACCCGCCGATGCCGGCGAAGAAGTGGCATTGCGTGAATCCCCGCAAGTCTTCCGGCTGCACATCTTCAATGCTCCTGGTGTCGACCTCGCCCGGCGCAATGTGGCCAGCCGCCGCGAGCTCGCGCAGCCACGCGGCTGCATGAGGATCGATCTCGTTGTAATAGGCGCTCATGCACGTGTCACTCCCCGCCGGCCTGCCAGGCGTCGTTGAGCTGCGTGCTGAAGTCGCCCAGGTAGCGCCGCCGCACCGGCGGCAAGGCGGGAACACTCCCCGGGCGGATCCCGGAGTCATCGCAGGTGAGAATGTCCGTCAGCAGCACCGCCCTGAAAGCACCCGGCAGCGCCGCGTCCATCTCCACCCAGGCGAAGCGCTGGCCATTGCCGATATGGCGGCTCAGCATCGAGACATATCCGGCCTGCACGCCCTCGTCGGCCGTGCTGAAGGTGATGCGATCCATGGGCCGGGGCGGCTGCAGGTTGAAATCGCGTCGGGGTTGGGTTTTCACAGCTTCTTCTCCTTGATCGCCGTCACGGAACACACCCCAAAGCGATCGACGGCAGCAGCAATCACGTCGCAGCAGTGCGCTGCGATGGCGGTGTAGGAATGGTGCGCGGACGCAGTCCGCACAACGACACGAAACGCGGTCATGTGGCGTTCCCTTTCGATGAATGAGTGGAAGTTCTGGCAGCGCGAGCAGCGCGCACTGGCGGCCCATGGCGCGGCCAGGGGCTGGCCCGGATGGCATCCCAGGCCTGCACCAGCCAGTCGCGCTGCGCACCGGCTGGCACGTCCTCCGGATGCACCAGCTGCTGCGCCGCCTGGCCGGGCGTCAGGCGTGCGCGGCGCGGATCGTCCGCACGCGGCCACGGGCAGGCACCGATGGCCTCCCACGCCTCCATCAACCTGGTGCGCTCGGGACCGGCGCGCACCTTGGCCGGATGCAGATAGATGCCGCTGGCCAGCAGCGGCGAGAACATTTCCGGTACCGAAGCGGCAGGAGATGGCGGTACCGCTGGCCGACTGGCCGCAAAGTCAGCACCAGCGGGCTGCGTACAGTTATTTACACGAGTCCAAGGAACCCCAACCCCCGCCGCAGCGCGACCACCGGTGCCCAGCACCGGCGTCCACACATGCCGCACCGACTTGAAGACCACCCCGTCCATCTGCCGGCATCTCACCCCATAGGGCAGCGCCCGCAGCACCTGGCCATAGCGTCCCGCCACCAGCTTCTCGTCCTTGGCCAGCCGGATCTGCAGCGCCTTGCGCGCCACCAGCGCACCGCCCTGGGCGCGCAGGTAGCTGGCCCAGCAGGCGCGCTTCTCGCCTTCGATCTTCTGCACCGCCTCCCAAGCCTGTGCCATCGCCGGAGGGGCTTCGCGCACCATCTCCTTGGGCACGCGGCGCAGCTCGCGCCATACGGTCACCGGCGCGCCGCCCCATTGCTGGAACTGGCGAATGCCCCACGTGGCCGCCCACGCTTCCACCCGGGCCGACGGCTGCAGCTCCACATCGCCCAGCTGGTCGGTCACCACGAGGTAGCCTTCCTGCGTCTTGTGGTCGGCCACGCCGTCGATGTTCTTGGCCACGTACTTCGCGATATACCCGGCGGCGCTGCCGCGTGACCAGTCGATGCGCACGGTTTGCAGCCTCCGCTCGAAGGCCCCCGGCTCGCCCCGGTCTACCCGCCACGCGTAGCGCTTCATGATGCGTTCCACCCGCGTGGCCACATCCTTGACCCATGGGCTGGTGTAGTCCTCGGTGGCGCGCACAAAGACCAGCATGTGCCAGTGGGGGCAGCCATCGTGATGCGGCTCGGCGATGCGGAATCCATACAGCCCGATGCCGCGCCGGGCCAGCGCCGACCTGGCCAGCGCCGTCATCTTGCAGAGGTAGCGATTGGCATCGCGCGGGGTTGAGCCGTCGTAGCGTGGATTGGCCCGGCCATCGTGGCGCGTCGCATGGAAACGCGACGGGCAGGTCCAGGTGAGAAACAGCCCCGTATCCCCGCAGTCCCGGGCGATCTGGTCGAACCCATTGATGCGCACCATCAGCTCACCACGGCGAATCGCCTTGTTGGCCGTGGTTCGCTCGGCCAGCTCGGCGATGGTGAACTGCTGCCCGGCCTCGTTCTCCATGAGCGTGGCCTCCAGCGCGGCGGCGTTTCTGCGGTTCTGCGCCAGGCGGGAGAGCACGGCCTCGTTGCTGGCATAGGGCTCACCGCGATAGGCCACATATCCCAATCGAATGTTGCCGCCCTCGAAAGCGCGCTTGACCACTTTGCGCAACTGCCGCCGCCACCAGCGCGCATCGATGGCGCGGGCAATCACGGCGCTCAGGTCATCTTCAAAGGCCGGTGGAGCGATGCCATAGTCCGCGCATTCCTGTTGGATCAAGGCCAGTGCATGCTCATCGGAGGTCGCCGTCCACAGCATCTTGACCACGTTGGCCGCAGCCCGGTCGGCGTTGGCGCAGATATCCGCATCGTCCTGGGTGATATCGACCGCTGCAGGCACGTAGCGCGCAGCGAAATCGCGCACGAATTCCACCGCCAGCGGCTCATAGATGCGGTACCAGCTCCACGGTGCCATGCGCTCCAGCGTCTGGCCCACCAGGCGGCTTCGCCACTTCAGCGGAATGCGCTCCAGCTCCAGCGCAAAATGCGGCGACTGGAGGAAGGCGCGATGGCGGCGCAGCGTTCTGGCGTCCTGTTCAAATCGCATTGAGCAGCCTCTCGTAGGCGCGGATGGCGCGATGGGCGGCGGCGCGCATCGCGATGCGTTCGCTGTCGGTGAAGGAATGGATGGGAGATTCCCAGCGATCCGGCGACAGGCCGGCCAGGCTCAGGATGTTGCGGCGGATGGCACGCGGCGTGGCCGCCCAGGAGAAGGCGATGCCGGCCTGCAAATTGGGGCGCGGCCGCTGCTGCAGCAGGCGCTTGGACTTGTCGATCTCGGCCAGCGCCGCGCTGTTGCCGGGCGGCGTGGGTCGCCAGCTGGCCCGCTCCTGCAGCACCACGGATGCAGGTCGGAAGGAGGCGTGATCCTTGATGCGGGCGCAGCGCATGGTCAGTCCTTCACCAGGCCGATTGCGGCCAGCGCCAGCGGGGCCAGCAGCACCGCCCAGGCGAGGAAGTAGGCGAGCACGATGCGCATCACCATTCTCCTGCCATGCCGCCCAGGTGGTGGATGCAGCGGGCCAGCTTGTCTTCGAGCTGGCGGCGGCCGTAGTAGACGACGGTCCACTTCAACTCGCAGCGCTGGATGCTCCGCAGCTCGATCATCCGCTGTGCGCAGCGGAATTCCGGCAGGTACGTATCGAAATTGCGGCGCCACGGCGCTCTCTCTGCACGCGGGGCTTCAGAAAGATTCATCGCGCTGGTGTTCACGATGCACCTTCGACGCATTCAGCAGTGGATGCCTGCTCATCAGGCCGATTGCGCAGCAGAACTTTGCGCAGGTACTTTCGGAGGTAGGTTTCACGCGAGCCTGTCAGCGTGACGCCGAGTTCAATCACCAATGAGAATGGAGAGTAATCAGCATGATGCTCACTACCCTGATGGATGGAGTCCGCATCAGCGCCCGCGATGGCCTGGTTCTGCAGGCGATACAGGCCGAGCCCGCCGACCTCAAGATGGTCCGGCAGCAGCGCATGCAGATCGGCGTCCGTAATGAAGACGGCGCAATTTACCGGGTGATCGGTGTGGAGGGGATTGCAGAATTCCTGAACCTCATCGAGCAGTTCACCGAACTCGACTACGTCGATGAACTTGAGGAAAAGTCGTCCGCCTGGAAGGGATACGACGTGATTTTCAAGGCCAGGTGACTGCGTTCCAGGTTTGTTCATTTTGTGATCCTTGCAAAATTCAGGGTGAGCAAATCCGCCGCGCGCCTTTCGGCGCTCGTTGGGCATTGGGTTATCGGGGATCAGTCGCTGGTCAGGCGGCCAGGTCCAGGGTGAGTTGATGCTTGGCCGCCGCCAGGGCGCGCGGCGAAATACGGATCTGCACTTCCGCGCTGGGCATGGCCGAGAGCGTGGTGGTGCGCAGCACTTCCAGCGCGGCCACGAAGCAGTGGCCGCACTCGATGTTGGTGCACTGGTAGGAAATTTCCTTGTAGAGCGCCGTCACGGGACGGCTCTTGGCCGCGCGCACCGGGCTCTTGCAGTGCGGGCAGGGCAGGCTGATTACGCGCATGGTGGTGTCTTCCCCTCGTAGTCATCCAAGCGCAGCTTCTGGCCGTGCTGACGAACGCGGTTTGGATCGGAATACATGGGCCGCTCCTCAGACCGCCGTGGTCTCGCGTTCTTTTTCGTAGGAGGCCAGACCGCGCAGAAACATCACCCGAATGAAGGCAGAACGCGTGCGATGGTCCTCCTTGGCCAGACGCTCAGCCTTTTCCGCAGCTCCCGCCGGCAGGCGGACGGTAATGAGGCGGGACGCCGGATCGTCCGCGCCGGGGAGTACCTCACCGGGATGGTCTTGGATGCTCATGGGGTAATATGTGCACGATGTACACGTCATTTGGCGATGACGAAAATATAGAGTCCATTTGGACCCATGTCAAACGGTATTTTGCGTCTTTATGAACACAATTGGGGAACGACTGAAGGCCGAACGCACACGGCTTGGTTTCAATCAGACTGAATTTGCAGCAGTCGGCGGTGTGCAACGGCGCGCGCAGCTGTTCTATGAACAGGATGAGCGGCGGCCAGATGCAGGTTACTTGGAGGCCATCGCACGCCTCGGCGTGGACGTGCAGTACGTCATCACCGGCAGGCCCAGCATGCAGGCAATTTCGGAGGATGAGGCGGAACTTCTGGAGGGTTTCCGCAGGCTCGACTTGAAAAACAAAGCACGGGTGCTCGGCGTAATCGAGGGTGCTAGTCCCCTTACCGAACAAGCGTCCAAAACTACTGTTACCGTCGGTGGCGATGTCGGCCAGCAGATTAATGGCGATATCCACGGCAAGGTTATCGGCCCTCGCACGTTGAAATCCCAAACGAAGAAAAAATAATCTGCTGCTTTCGCAGTACTCAACAATCGGCGCCTCGGCGCCGATTTTCGTTTTGACGACGTAAGTTTTCTAGACGCACACCGAAGCTTTTCTAGATCGCGCAGCAATCTCATTTTGCGGGGCTTGAAAGTCACTCCCGGTCAGGATTTAGGCCGTGTACATTCGAATACATCCATTACCATTTGTGTGCGCCCAACGCGTTTTGGAGACTCCGCGTTCGGGCCCGGAGACAGGTCTGCGCATGAGTGAATTTCGCAATCGCCTCAGAAAAGTTCGAAAGGACTTGCGGATGAAGCTGACCACGTTTGCTGCTTGGGTTGGAGTGTCACGCGCCGAGCAGTTCAGCTATGAATCTGGTCGGCTTGAACCAGATGCAAGGTATCTTGCGCAGCTGCAGCAGGCTGGTGTGGATGTTCCTTTCCTGCTTACTGGCAGGCCGACGCGAGACGGCCTGACTGACGATGAAACAGAGTTGCTGACCAAATATCGTGTCCTCGATGTGCGGAGCAAGGTGCGCATGCTGGATGTCATTGACGACGTTCAAGGGCGCCGGCATTCAAATGCTGGTTCGGTCGTGGCGGAAAACATCGGGCAACAGATCATCGGCAATGTCTACGGGAATGTGACCTGTGCGCACCATCGAAAATCGAGTCCGAAAAGAAAATAGTGGCCGAAGCCGGCCGCCAAGTTGACGAGGTCCAGATGGAAGTGCTGATTCTGTTGTTGCTCGCGCTCGTGGGTGTTGCGACCGTCTTCTCAATCGGTGCCGACCACCGGCGCCGCTCCAGAGAAGATGGTAATCCGACCGGAACGCTACTGTGGCATTTCCGTCGGGAGTTCTATGAAGCTCACGAACTCAGCGCAAAGATGAACCGGAGGCGAGAAGATGCGCGCATCGTTCGCAATAATGCCCGTCACGAGCAGATGGCGGCGCTCAATTCACATCTGCAGAAGCATGGCGATCAGGTGAAAGCTGCCGTCAGCTCCCCGCTGCCGCGCCGCGAAAAGAACAGGAAGAAGCGGCAAAGCCATGAGCAGTCTTTTTCTCCGTTCTCCTCATCCTCTTCCGCGAACTCGGTTCCTGGCGGGCAGGTAGCAGCCGAGAAAGCCATCGCTGCCGACACATACCTAGCCAAGGAAGTGGCCAAGGTATCCGTCAATGAGGCGGCTGAAGCCTCCATCAAAAAAGAAGCAGCACCTCCTGTGTCTGGCGTCTTGGGCACGATCCGTTTCACCTATGCCTCCGACGGCGGCCAACGAGTTCGTGAAGTTGATGCGCGTGGTGCCGATGGGACCTACCTAAAGGGTTTCTGCCATCTGCGACGCATGATACGCACCTTCCGATTTGATCGAATCGTTGGCGATATCACCTGCCTCGATACCGGCGAAATGATGTCGCCTGGCGCGTGGAAGCGATACGCCCGTGAGCTGGCGTTAGCAAGGCAAGAGGTATCTGCCCCGGCGAGATCCGGGCGCAGCAAGGCTAGTGCCGGATCGTCGGAGATCCCGCAGCATGGGGGTTGGTTGCAGGACAGTGGTGGTTATGTGGCGGTGTATTTCGCAGGGTTTCATACAAACCATCGGGAGCGCCTCGAGCAGATGGCGCGCGATGCAGGTTTCATGGTGCGCGATACCCTTGATGCTGCAGTCGACGTGATGATTACCGGACCCATGACGGGCGATCGACAGCTGCGCCAGGCGGCAACGTACGATATCCGGGTGGTAGACGAAGACACATATCGACAGGTGGCCGCCGATACATGATGCCTCAAACGAGATCAACGAATGCTGTGCAGCATCCGTTGATCTCAATTCTCGTCAGCTTTAGAAATGTCCTGCTCTCAGGGGCGCTCGTATCCCGTTGGGAAAGGCCAGGCAGCAGCAGGATTAAGCACAGACTTCGCTTTCGGCGCGGGCTTTTCAATCACTTCCGTGCTCTCCTGATTCTTGACTTTTCCACGCGTTTTTCCAATCAACTTGGTCGTAGCATCATCACCACTTCCTTCCGAGATCAGTGAGAGCATATCTTCGTTCTTTCCCTCAACAAACTCTGCAATCTGTTCCCATGGAACGGTTGGGAGAGACAGCAAATGATCTTTGCTGAAGTCGAGCAAGCTAAGCCGGAATTTCTTGGCCTCACGAGCTATGATCGCCGCACCACCCTTGGCGGGAGCAACATGATTCAAGGCCACGAGGCGAACAGATTCCGCCACCAACCAAGGCCCGAGCCAGCCCATTTTCTGCTCGTTCAGTCTGTTCTTTGCGTAATCAATCTGCTTGGTAATCTGCAGCACCGAATGCTTCACCGTGCTGAGATCATCGAGTTCCAATGCCAATTGAAGACTCTGAATCTGCCCCTTCAGATCTTCCCATTGTTCTCGCTCAATTTTTTCTGAAACCTGGGCGACGATATCAGCGGTGGCCCGATCCAATTTCCCGGCCAGATCACCGACAGCCTCAATCAATCGCGAATCTGCCGCCTTTGCTTTGATGGCTGTCATCTTCACTTTGTGATCTTCGGATGACTTCTGTCGCAAGTACGACAGAAATTCGTTGGCCAGAGCAAAGCCTTTTTCGATCAGGTCCAGACGCATTACTTCCCCCAAAAAGTTTACTTGTTCCGGAACTTTACACGTTTATGACCTTGTCCGCCCACGTATCCTCTGTGGGTACATCGGCCTGTCAGCAGTACCAATGGCCTCCGGAAAAGACCAGATGATCAATCTCGTCGGGCCGCTGACCTACTCGCGATTGTTCTCGGCCACGATCTCCCTCACCTCCCGAATCTTCGCCCACTCCAACATCGCCGCGCGCTTGGCACTTTGCTTGCTGGCATACACCCGTTTCAAGGTCTTGGCGTTCTCGGCCTGGCCAACTAGCTCGCTCCCCTTGCCATGCCTGGTCCGCCCCTTGTCCTCCCAGTTCGCTTTCACGCCCGTGATGCCTTCCTCCGGATCATGATCGAGCTCCCGCTCGGCCTCGGCCGGCTCGGTGCGGGTCTCAAACTCAATGCGCGTGGTGAACCCGCTGCCGCTGATGCTGTGCGTGACCATCTTGCACAGCCAGTCCGTCCCATCGATCTCCGGCTTGAACCCGCGCACGGCCACCGGTGACTGCGGCACCACCCGCGGATCGCCCAGCGCCAGCTGCATCTCGAAGGTAGCCAGTCCGCGTTCGATGCGCTGCCACTCCGCAATGGCCGCCGTGCGCGCGTCCGCCTCGGTACCGAAGGTGGTGCGCAGCCGTTTGCTGTTGCCCGCCTGCCCGGCGACGACGCTGCGCCGGCGGCCGTAGCGGTCATCCATCCAGAAGGCGCGCACGCCGCTGTAGGCGTCCGATTCCGCGCTGTGGTACCGGTGCTGGTCACCCAGCGCGCGCACGATGGTCACCAGTGGCAGCGGCTGGCCACTGGCGGTGCGGTTGTCGTTGATGGGCAGGAAAAGCAGCGTGGCATTCTTGACCGTGGCCACGGCGTCATACTTCTTGCCCAGCCGTCGCAGCAGGGCAGCGTCGCTCTCATGGGTCTGGTCCAGATGCGCAATGGCAACGCTGCGCAGGCGCTCGGCGATGCCGCTGGCCAGGCCATTGCCAGCGGCGACGGTATCGATGACGGCGCCCAGCGTGCTGTCGTGGAAGCTCCGGTCTCGCTGCTGGCGGAAGGCATCAATCATGCTGGCTGACCGGGCGCGCAGAGTCAGCTTGTCCGGGGTGCCGCCGTGCTCCACCTCGGTGACAACAAAGCTGCCCTTGTCGACCAGTGGCTGACCGTGCCAGCCCAAGGCGAAGCGCAGCCGCGCCCCCTTTGGCGGGATGGCGAGCTGGCCATCGCTGTCATCCAGATCGATATCGAGCTGGTCGGCTTCGTCGCCCCGGCATTCACGCAGCGTCAGGCTGATGAGTCGGTCAGAGACGATGCGGGTGATGTCCTTGTCCTCGATCGTCACCCGAAACGCTGGCGCCACGGTACTCACGGGCTGCCCGTATCGATATGGTCGGCCAACCCGCTGATCTTGCCGGCCACCTCGCCGACGATATTGCGGGCCCTATCGGCAAGCGCACCGGCCAGGCCATCCACGTCCATCATCCCGCGCAGGCCGCTGATATCCCCCAGGCCCAGGGTGCTGAGCACGCTGTCATCGGTACGCTTGAGCTTGATGGTGAACTCGATGCGCCGGGCATCGCCGCTGCCGTCGAGCACGGTGCGGCCCTCTTCAATGCTCTCGATCAGGTAGGCGCCATAGATGCGGCCGGTGCCCTGGATCAGGAACCAGCTCTTGCCGGTATCAGCCATGAGGCGCAGCGCGTCCAGCGAGAAGACACTACCCGTCAGCTCCGGTGCGATCCACCCGGAGAGGGTAATGGTGTCATCCCCCTTGCCGGTGAACTGCTGCGCATCGCGCCGGCCGACGCGCGGATTGCTGGCGTACTTCCACTGCGTCTGCCGCTGCAGCTCCTGGTAGGCCAGCGTGCGCAGGCTGAAGACGAACATCCCCAAGGCCATCATCATGGTGCTGCTCCTCAGTCGAAATCGGCCAGGCGGGCGCGCTGGCGAGATGCTCGGGCCAGGTCGCGCCGGTCCAGTTCGGCGGCGACGGCACGGGCCAGCGCCTGCTCGTCCATGCCGGGGGCAGCGTGGACGGTGATCTGGATGCTATCCCCCTGGTAGACGACGGATGGCGCGGCTGCGGCGGCCAGCGGCGGGCGGGTGTCGAAAGCCATCGCGGGCAGGCTGGCACCGCCAATGGTCACCGCAGCGCCGGCGGCAGTGAGTTTGCCGGCCAGCTGGCCGATGGTGGCCAGCGGTCCATCCTGGCCGCGCTGCAGGCCCAGCGCCAGGCCCTGCATGGTGTAGTCGCCCAGCTCGGCAAAGATCCGGCTGGGGCTGCGGATGCCCAGCTTGTCCTTGAACCAGCCGATGATGCTGCTGCCGGCGCTCATGAGCGTGTCCTTGACCAGGCCCAGGCCGCTGACGATGCCATTGGCCAGGCCGCGCAGGAGCATGACGCCGAACTCGGAGAATTTGCCGGGCAACTCAATGCCGAACCAGCTCATGACCTGGGCGAAGGCGAGATAGAAGCGGCCCAGCGGTGACCAGTTCAGGATCTGCGCGAGGATCCCGGAGAGTCCCCCGGAAAACGTCGCACCGATCTGCTGCCACACGCTCTTGAAGAAAGCCACGATGGGATCCCAGTAGGTGTAGATCAGATAGACCGCCCCGACAATGGCCGTGATGGCCAGCCCGATGGGATTGAACAGGAAGACGCGGCCCAGCCACATGAAGGCGGTGCCGATACCGCGCAGCGCGGCCATGACCATCCCGCCACTGAGACCGATCCGGCTGAATACGAACTGCAGTACCGCGAACGGGCCCAGCACGGACGCCACCGCCAGCAGCAGCGGTCCCACCACCACCAGGACCGCCGCCAGACTGCCCAGTCCAATCGCCAGCGCCTGAACCAGAGACGGATTGCGCTCCATGAAGCCCGTGAAGCCCTCGATGGCCTCCGTGGCAAGTTCGAGGGCCGACGTGTAGAGAGGCAGGATCAGCTCGCCCAGCTTCAGCTTGAGATCCGCCAGCTTGGACAAAGCCTCCAGCTCCTTGCCGGTGGCCGTGTCCCTGCCCAATTTGTCCAGCTGGTCGATGTTGGCCGCTCCGCGATTGAGCTGCTCATTTTTGTGGATCTGCGTGCGCTGCTGGTACATCGTCGAGAACAACTGCGCCGCCGTGCGATTGGAAAAGATACCGCCGATGGCGTCGAGGATGCCTTTCTCATCGGTGATGCCCTTGGCCGCCAGCGAGGGCAGCAGCACCTTCTCCATCCAGTCGAACTGATTCTCCCGAAAGAGCTCGGCCCCCTTGATGGCACCAGGATTGAGGAAGGAGACCTGACCGGCCTTGTCGTGCTTCACCTTGGAGGCGTCACCGATCAGGCCCAGGTCTGCCAGCATGGCGATAGAGCGCTTGGTGGTGCGGCCCTGATACAGGTTCTGATAGGCGCTCATCATCGAGGTGCCAACCCGATTGCCGCTCATCATCTGCACCAGCGTTTCCATCTGGTAGTAGAACGCTTCGTCCTTCATGCCCTTGGCAGCAATGCCGCCAGTTTTGATGAGGTTCAGCCACTCTTCCGGGCCGACGCGGCCACCGGTGGCCGTCAACACCTGCTGGACCATGTTGGCCTGCTTCGTAAAGGTGGCGATATCCTTGGTACCGTTGCGCATCTCGATGACCTTGAGCATGTCCATGAACTTGCGCTCGTTGTCGGCACCCTCCGCCTCGCCGTAGAAGGCGTGATTGGCGAATTTCATCTTGGCCAGCACCGGTGCCACCATCTCGGCGTGGTGCGTGTCTCCGAAGGCGGTGATGCCGTCGCGCAGCAGCTGCAGGTTGTCCAGCTGGCTGGTGCCGTAGGTCTTCATCTCGCGTGCGAATTTGACGGCCTCGGCACTGGCGGAGTCGCCCAGGCCCAGCGCGCGGACGCGACCGGTTTCCGTTTCGTAGTGCTTGGCTTCCTTGAGGCCGGCCACCAGTGGGAGGCCCATGGCAGTCCCCGTCGCAGTAGCCGCCACGCCGCTGGCCGTCATCCTGCCTGCGCGCGCCCGAAGCTGGTCCTGCCGCCTGTGCAGCCGCTCACTGGCGGCCAGCTTTTCTTTCTGCGCGGTCAGCTGGGTATTCGTCGCGGCAATGCTCGACTGCAGCGTGCGCTGGGTCGCACTGTATTTTTCGGCGCTGATACCGGCTGCAGACAGGCGGTCGCTTACCTCGCGGAGTTGGGCGCGGTATTTCTCTCCCTCCGCGTGAAGATTCTTGACCTTGAATTGGGCGGCATCGAAGCTGCGTGTCATGGCGAGCGTCGGATTTTCTACGCCCCGCATCTTCACAGCCAGGTCTTCCAGCTCCTTTTTGGCGGCGGAGAAAGCGGTATGGCTGGAGCGGACCTTGCCAGCGAGCTCGCGCGCGCTGTTGAGATCCTTCTGCTGCTTCTCCAGCTCGCGCAGGCGGTCCCGGGTTTCTTTGAGCGCGCGTCCTGCAGCACCGGCGCCACTGCCAATCTTCTTCAGCGGCGCCGTCACCTTCTCGATCATCGAAAACACCACCTGCATCTTCAGCTCATTGGCCATCTACTGCTCCCCGCTGCGCACGCGCGCACGCTCGCGCCACTGCATGAGCTCATCCAGCGGCAGGTCATCCATGGCCACCGGCGGCCAGTGGAAGACGGTGGCGATATCGGCCATGGCCTCTTCTACTTCCCGGGGGAGGCCAAGGCGCGATCCTCCTTCTGCGCCAAAAAAAGCGAGACCTCGATGCCGCACTTGACCAGGTCCGCCGGATCCATGGCGGCCACGTCGTGCTGCGTGAGCGTGGGCTCAGTGATACGCGGCAGCACCACCTGCAGGGCGCTCACGTTCATGTTCATGAGATCCATCAGGCTCACGCCACGCAGCGCGCCGGCGCGCGGGCGCCGCAGCGTGAGCTGGGTGATGTAGCCGGTACCGCGTGCCAGCGGTTCGTCCAGTTCGACGATGGCGGTCTCGATCTTGATCGGGGTATCAGTGGTGATGCTCATGGTGCGTCCTTTCGCAAATGAGAAATGGCGGCATTACAAGCCAATGGCCTTGCGGATGCCGCCGCGCTGGTCCTGGCCACCGACGATCTCGATACCGTTCATGAAATCGAAATCGAAGATCACCTCGTTGTCGATGGTGAGCTTGTAGGCGCTCAGCGGCATGGTGAATTTGTGGGCGGTGTCGTCGGCCAGCTTGGCAGTCCCCATGTCGACCTCCTTGTAGCGGCCACGCACGGTCACCTCTACCGCCTGCACGGCGCCGGTGTCGTCGTTCTGGTAGGCGCCGGCAAAGCGCAGTTGCACGGCCCCGTGCGACGTGGCCGCGTACTGCTTGAGCGCCTCCCGGACCAGGCCGCCGGCTGTCCACTCCAGCTGCATGGCCTCCTGGCCCAGGTCCACCGAGACCGGGCCGGACATGCCGGCAGCGCGGTATTCCTCCATCTTGCGGGAGAGCTTGGGCAGCGTGACTTCGGTGGCCTGGCCAGCGTAGCTGATCCCGTTTTCGAAGAGATTGAAATCCTTGAGTTTGTGGGGCATGCCCATGGTGATGGCTCCTTGTCAGATAGGTCAGGCGGCGGTGATGCGGGCGGCGAAATCGATCAGGTAGCGGTCCGTAATACGCTGCTGGAATCGCAGGTTTTCCAACGGCGGGACCGGGCAATAGTCGTAGTCGATAGCAAGCTGGCCGGCCTTGAGGGTGTCCTTGTCGTTGAACTGGTCATCGAACCAGCATTCGCCGTCGATGAGATAGCCCTGGGTGCGCAGCGCCCGGAACTTGGCATTGATACTGGCCACCAGGTCGCGCACCAGCGAGGGCGTCATCGGCAAGTCCGCATAGACCATGTGCGCTTCAGCGATGGTGTCGGCCAGCACCTGGGCGGTGCGGGTGTAGTTCTCGAAGGGGAAGTAGCCGCCCTGCATCTCGCAGGTGCGCGAACCCCAGAAGCGGTAGCCGCTCATGTTGATGAGGGTGGTGACCTCTTTGGCGTTGAGTACGCCGGCATCGGTGGCCGGGTCCTGCAGATCCCAGAAGACATCCCTGCTGATGCCCGTGGGGCCGTTCACCACGACGTTGGAGAGCGTCTTGTGCCAGCCAACTTCTTCATCGATCTTGGCCCGCAGGCCCATGGCGTAGGCTACCGCCGACAGGCTGGTCTCAGCATTGCTGACCGTATCCCAGGAGAGGAACTCCGGCCAGATCAGCATCACCTCGCGCTGGCCGAACTGGCCGCGATAGGCGGTGGCGGCCACCACGCTGCTGCAGTTCCAGCAGGATGCATAGAGAAAACCGCGCAGGCTCTGCGCAAGCGCGGCCATGGCATTGGTGACCGGTTTGGTATCGAGGCCAGGCGCACCCAAGATACGCGGCTTGATGCCCAGCCGGGCTTGCGCGGCCAGCAGCGCCTTGGCGCCGGTGTAGTGGCCATCGGGGGTGACGCTGCCGATGACCAAGGAGGTCTGGGATTCTTCGTCCTCGCCTTCGGGCACGCGCACCAGCACCACCAGCGGCTTGCACTGGGCGGCGAAAGCTTCCAGCACGCGCCGCATGGTGCCGCGCTTGCCCGCCTTGGCCTGGGCGGAAACGACGTTGGTGATGAGCACGGCGGTGTCCAGCGGAAAGGCCTGCGGGTCGGCATCGTCGGCGGTGACGATCACGCCGATGACGGCGGTGGAGACGGTGCGGATGGGGCGCGTGCCTTCGTTGATCTCGATGACGCGTACGCCGTGGTGGTAGTCAGTGGGCATGGGATGGCTCCTGGTGAATGCAGATCAGGGTTGCGCCGGGGATCCGGCGGAGGGTTCTTCAGCCGGGTCAGGCGGCGCAGGGATCTCTTCGATGATCCACTCGCCGACCGTGTCGTAGTTGGGCTCCGCAGCTTTGAGCGGGGAGACCCAGCGCGCGCGGTGGCCATCCGGAATTTCTGGCGGTGCGATCTGAACTGCCTGGTATGGCACGTTGATCCGCTTTTCCAGTGGGAGGGGGTAAGCGGCGATTGCGTGGAGTAAAAGGCCGTTATCGTCGGTCTGGTAGCAAGTAATGGGCGTCATGGTCAGATATGAATTCGAGGGGCAAATGTGGTGTGTTTCGGAGCAGTTTCAGCGCTGCCCGTTGTGCCGGTTGCCGAGTTGCCAGTTGGTGCGCCGCCATTTGCGTATTGGCCGCCGATATAGCCACCAGCACCATTGGAATGAGAGTGCGCCTTGATGGTGTCTGCCTTGTAGGCGCCGATTGGTACAGGCGCGCCGGTGTCTGCATCCATACCCGCAAAGCGGACGAACACGTCACGCAGATCCGGGAGTCGAAAAGTATTTGCGTCTACATCGGCGAATTTGAACACCTTGGGCGTCCATGTAGCGGCCGCCACTGCATGGCCGTGCTGCTGCGCCCAGGCCCAGATGGAGGCATGCACCACCTTGGAGGCCAGGCCGCCGACCAGATCGGCTTCGAAGCTGCGGGGCGCTGCCGTCGTGCCGTATTCCAGGGTTCCACAGCGCAACGTGCGATAGCCGTGAAACTCTCCGGTACCGACAACTTCCACCCACTCCATGAAACCAATTCCCCGGGCCAGCACGGCTTCGGCTACTTTGGCCGAAGGGATGCCAGTCACGTAGGGCACAGCGGATGCCATGGCATTGCCGACCGTATTGACGACGAATTCGACGTTGGCGATCTGCTGACCGCCATCGGACTTGCCCGGAGTGGGCGTTGTCGGCTTGCCCGTGAGCGCCGGCGATCTCAGCGGCGCCAGATCGGCATGCGCGTGGTCTTTGGGCGCGAGATCCCGATGGGTATGTTCCTTGGGCGCCAGGTCAGCATGTGCATGGCGCAGCGGCGCCGCATAGGCGGCAATCGCATCGTCCGCATATTCGCGGGTCGCCATCACGATGGCGGGATCGATCTTGAGTTCGACCGCTGCAGCGCCGGTGACCATCAGTATCACGCGGATGATCTGATCCTTGCCGGCGCCATCGCTGAGCAGCGGCTTGAAACTGGAAGGACAGTTGGCCACGGCGCAGAGATCACCGGCCTCGTCGTAGACGCCGATCTCCCGGATCCACCAGCCGCCGACGTTGGCGGGCAGTACCTGTTCGACGATGACCTGGCCGGGGTTCCTGGGGTCGCGCATGAGGGCATTGATGGGGGCACGGTACTGCTCATGCACCAGCGCAGTCTGCTTGCGGTCTGGTGTTGGCAGTGCGCCGTTGCCGTCGCCCACGGCCATGTGCGTGAACCTCAGGGGAACGCCCAGCGCCAGTGCGCTGGCCATTTTGGCTTCGCCGACTTCAGTGGGCAATGAAAAATAGGAGCTCATGGGTAGATCGTCATGATGTCGATGAGATGGGCTGCACAGACAAAGCGGACCGGACCGCCGCTATCGATACTGTCGGGCGTCCAGGCATACACGGTCAGGGTTTCGCTCAGCAGGAGATGCGTACTCAGGAAGACGCCACCACGACTCTCCAGCGCGATGCGCAGGCCCCGCAGGTGGCGGGAGAGCGGCTTGGCGTCATCGATGAGCCGCTCCAGTTCTGCAAACATGGCATCGGTGATGCCTCGCTCCCGTACGCCGACTTCCAGTGCAAAGGTGCCACGCGGGCCGCGAGGCACGGTCTGCCACCACTCGCTGATGCGGATCCCGTAGCCCAGCGACTCCACCGCACCGCGCACGGCGGCAATCGTGCCCTTGTGCTGATGGATGGCACGCGCGGCCCTGATGGTGGCGCGCTTGACGGACTCCGGCCAGGCGTCATCCCAGCGATCCACCGAGACACTCCATGCCAGAAACGGCAGCAGCGCCACGGGGCAGCGTTGCGGGCTCCACAGGTCGCGCAGTGGTACCGGCGTGTCTGCCAGTGCCGCGCAGGCGCGGGCCAGGGCGCGCTCCAGCGGGGTGGTGTTGGGCGGCAGCGTGGAGTGGGCACTAGCCACGATCGGTCTCCTCGATCACTTCGGCGGTGATGCTGATGCGCGTGCAGCGCGCCGCCTGGGTGCGCCCGCACAGGATGTCAGCAGCTGGCTGGCGGATGACGACATTGCGCACGCCCTCCACCTTCAGCGCTGCGATGAAGGCGCTGCGATAGACGCTGTAGCCAAGCGGGCGCAGCGGGCGCGAGATGGCGGCGGCATTGGCCTGCGCGGCCTTGAGCGCGATGGCTGATTCCGGCCCCTTGCCGACGTAGACCACGGCCTGCAGTTCATAGTCAGTCACCTGGCCGGCCACGACGGTGACCAGGTCGCCCAGCGGGCGCACGTCTTCTGCCGACAGTGCGGCTGCCACTGCCTGCAGCAGGTCGGCGGGCGCCCGCCAGTCGGGCGTATTGGCCAGCACGGCCACCACGACCTCGCACGGGGCCGGGCTGGTGGCGCGCGCATCGAGCACGCGGCCATCGGCGCTGCGGGCGTGAAACTCGTAGGCTTCGCGCGGACCGGCGGTGGAGAGCGCGTCGGGTGCTTCCTGGATGCGCAGCCGATAGGCGTCGTCCGGCTCCAGCAGCTGGACCACGGGCGGGGAGGCGTGCGGGTCGGCCGGTACCAGCACCAGGCGCTGCACGTTGGTATTGGCGCCGATCTGGTCCAGGTCCGCACCGCGCGCGAAGGCCAGCATGACGGCGCGGGCGGCGTCGTTGATGCGGTGGCGCAGGAGCAGTTCCTGGTAGGCATTCTCTTCGAGGAGCTTGGTGACGGGTTCGGATTCCAGCGCCAGTACCTGGGCGGCTGCGGCACGCTCTTGCGGCGGCAGCAGCGCCAGCAGTGATTCCTTGCGGCTGGCCAGCAAGCGCTCGTAGTCCAGCGGCTCCAGCACCTGGGGTGCTGGCAGCAGGGTCAGGTCGATGGGGGAGCTCATGGCGCTTCTCCGTCTCGCACGGGCACGTCCAGCTCCACGGCCATGTCATCGGCCACGCCCTGCAGCACCAGTGAGAGTGCCCCGGTGGTGTCGCGCTGCAGATGCACGGCGGTGAGCGTCAGTCGCGGCTCCCACTGCGCCAGACGGTAGGCGGCGGCCGCGTACAGGCGCAGGATGGTCGGGCCGTGCAGGGGCTGGTCGATCAGCTCGGGGATCTCTGAGCCGTAGTCGCGCCGGCACAGTCGGCTGCCCAGGGGCGTGGTAAGGATGTCGCGCACGGACTGGCGCAGGTGGTCCAGCAGCGGCATGCGGCGGCCGGTGGCGGCGTTCATGGCGATCATGGCAGCGGGCCTCCGGATGTTTCGTCACCACGGCGGATTTTGCTGTGTGTGTGGCGGCGCAGGCTGATGTCTCCGGCCTTGACGTCGCCGGTGGCGGTGACGCCGCCCAGGATGGCCATGGCCGCGCCGCCGGTACCGCCCTTGACCTGGGCGCCATTGTTGAGGGCGCTGGTGCCGTCGACCACGAGATTGCCCTTGACGGTGAGGTCGCCCGTGCAGGTGGTCTGCGGGGCGTCGGCGGTGACGCTGTCGGCCTTGACGAGGGCGCTGCTGCCGGCGGGCAGGACGGCGGCCAGGGCGTGGCGGGCGAAGTGGTAGCGGACCACGGCGCCATCTGGGTAGTGGATGGCGCGCAGGGACAGGTCTGAGGATGGTGCGGGCGAGTCGGCGGAGAACAGGCCGGCAAGCACCTTGCCCCGCGTGAGGTCGCCTTCCGGGGAGAGCACGATGACCTGCTCGCCCGGCGAAGGCGGGCACCAGTCGATCACGTCACCGGCGCGCAAGGCGAGCCATTGCAGCCAGGTGGTGGTCAGTGTGGGGGATAGGCGCACGCGCACCTTGTCCGCACGGATCTCGGCGATGTGGCCGATGCGGATCAGGTTGGTGAGCTGGCGGGTGTGGTCGGCGTGGTCTGGGTGCATGCGATCCATGGTGGGGGATCGCGCGCGGGAAGGCACGGAGTGGCGGGTTGGTTACCCGGAATGTGGAGTTTCAGATGATCCGAGAGATTAATGGAGGCCGAAGGAAAAGTGGTCACTCCAATTGATGCAAGTGACCTCCCCCCTGCCGATGTTTCTATGCTGCGCTGACTAGTCGTTTTGGGGATCAGCTTTATCGATCGCCTTCAAGACTGATGTTTCAACTTTGGCCGGCTGACCGGAACATCCGGCCGCTAGTGCCATCGCCTTTTTAACAGCGATTACCGGTACTTTCTCATTCATGACGTCAGTGAAGTTTTCGTGGTAGAACTTGGCAACAGCACTTTGCTTCTTTACAGCGACAGAGCTGGAGAACACATCTGATAGCTGCTTTTGCATGCCGTTGGTTGCACCGCTAAGACCAGCCCAGCCCTTCGCAGCTGTTGGGCTAGCTACAGGTGCAATGACTGCACCAGAAATCGCTCCCAACCAACCGATTTCCAGCTGCGCGGCGTTCGAATAGTTGCCGGCAGTTTCGTAGAAGTTCCAAACGCCGCGGCAATACTGTGTGGCCTTTGTGAAAGCCACCAACGCGTCCTTGTCTTCACACGTCCCGCTTTTGCAGACTGTACCCTCCTGCTTGTCCGCATCAATCGGCCACGGCCAAGCAGGGCCTCTTACGGATTGGATCGCGGCGCACCCCGCAGTGGAGGCGCACAGGATCACCAGCAATATTTTTCTCATTTGTTTCCCCAGTCAAATTTTTTGGCGCGCAAACCAACCTCCGGCATGCGCGCATGCGGTTGAAGAAAGCGAACTGAAATTGCTCTACGGGATGAAAACTGCAGGAGGGATGATATGGCTTCCCCAAGCCATATCGGATTCAGGATAGATGCGTTGCAAAAAAAGTAAACCGTGAATCACGTGAAATTACTGATTTTTTAAGCGTTCACAACATGTAGAGATGGCGTTGTTTCGGTGCAGCATTATTTGCGCCAGGTTGAGTTGCTGGCCATAAATTTATTGCTCGCAGTGCCTTCAGACGGGGAAGCCTCACATGAACGTCAGCCTCTCTATTTATCGAGGCGTCGTCGACAAGTAATTCTCAGCTCGGATCCGATATCACACTCTTTTCAACCGGTAACAGGACGACCTCAATCTGCCAAGATCCCTTGCAGATCTTGGTCATTGCACGCTGGTGCATCTGCTCGGTGGTGACGAAATAGAACTTCCGACCCGGAGCGCTGGAGAGCTTGCTCAACGTTGACTGCATACGTCCATCGATAGTGCCAATCGGCCTTCTCGATGTCGTAATTTCAGCGGACACGGTGACCACGCCGAGCTCTTTACCTTCCAGATCCGGCTCGTCGATGGTTCCCGTCTGACGCGGATTCCAACGCCATTGCGTCTGATCACTGCAAATCTTCTGTTTGACCAGCCACTGCGCCGCCCTAAGCACCAGGTACTCGTGCTGGATCTGATTCAGATCTTCATAGATATCCGAACGCAATGCGTTGAGCAATTCGATACCGCCTTCCACCGTATCGATGGGCAGGGATGAGATATCCCGGATTTTCTTCAGACAGAGCTTGGTATCGGTCATGACCTTCTCTGCTGCCAGTTCGAAATTCGATAACGGCTCCATGCGTCACTCGTAGCGTTGGTCGCAGATTGGACGTCCCCTGGCTTCTTCTCGCTCCCACGCGAAGCGCGGGTCACCCGGTGCTACTTCATAGAGTCGGAAGTAGCAGCCATGACGATCACGCACCATCAGAATCTGCCCTGGCTGCATCTGAACGGCATTGGGATAGCGTCGCGCGGCCTGTTCGGGCGAGATCAGCGACTGTCCAAGCGCAGTAGGTTTGCTGCTGAAACAGATGCGTTGCCCCAACCGGTCGATGGTTGGCTTGATGAAGACGATGCCGTTTTCTGGCTGATTGATATCCCAGACACAGCTGTGCGTGTCGAAGAAGTAAGGTTTGTCAGTGAACGGGGATGGAGGCGCTTGAATTGCACCAGGAAAATCTTCAGCAGCCTTTTGTGGTGAGATCACATAAGGGTCTACCGGATAGTCTGAGGGAGGCTTGGCGTAGGCGGACAGTGCAGCGCATGCGAGCGTAGCTGTTGCGAGTGCGATCAGTTTTTTCATGTTTTCATTCTTCGGTTTTCTGCTAGCAGGAAGGATCGTACTCATCATCGAGCTGGCGCACCGCACAGCCGCCACAGCTTCCTGACTTCTGGCTCCAGTCGACCATATGATCTGGCCAACCGTACAGCTGCCCGACTTCCAAATTCAAGCTACTGATCCAGTCAATGAAGGGCTGGACAAGATGGTCGTTGGCTTGTCTCTTGTGCCCTTGGAAGGGATGGCGAATACCGTACAAATGCTCGGGAAGCAGAATGGCCTCTCTGCCGAAATAATAGAAATGGTCAGAGATAAGAACATTTTTACCCGACACGTCTCGAGGATAGTTGCCTTCATTGTGAACACTGCCTTTGCGTTGACGAAGATTACCTTCATGATCCTCGTAGTAGATGCAGTCTCCAAGTCGGTCTTGCAGTGATTTGCTGTTGATTTTCGGAATTCGATCGGGCCATTCAGACTGTGCTCGACGATGGTATTCGGCGAGTGGTATGCGTTCCTTCACGCGCATTGCGTAAACCAGCCGATGGCTCAGGTCGCGTCCATGTGCAGCGTTCGTGGGGCCAATTCCAGCAACCCAGTCATTTTCTGTTGCCGTCGAACGAATTCCAGGCTTGCAGATGGCCAGGGTGCACAGGCCGTTAAACGGATTGGGTGCGGCTCCGTCGTCATAACGAACGGTGTAGGAGAACAGACTAGTCATGTTGTTGATACCTCTAGGAGACGTCGTAAACCATTAATTGTTGGGGCGAAGAGCGGATCAAAGCAGTTCGAATGGCGATAGCACGCCCAACAGCCTGCTTGGTTCCAGAGGGTCAATGACAAGCCATAGCCATGGACGCTCGATATCTGCTGTAGCCCGTTTCAACACATCAGCAATCCGAGTGCTCGGACAGAGCAGCTGGTCATTGGGGACCTCAATCATGCTCAACTTCACACTGTCAATTTTCACGGCGAGGTTGTTCCCATCCCCACCCATCTTCACGCCCGGCTGTGGAGTTCGCTTGTATTCAGCTACAGCCAGATCCGAGATCAACTTCCATCGCCCTTCGATATAAATCGGCAAGTAGGAGAAGGAATTCTTCAACATAGTGCTGCGAACCTGGGATAACAATTGCCATGATTCGCATGTGACCACGTCTCTGATCATATGCTCGGATACGGTGTCAGAAATAACCATTAGGGCACTTTCCAAGAGAAGAGCAATATCGATAGCGGCTGAAGTTGCATGCCTCGCGTAGACGCCGGTATGGGCGGCATCATTTCTGGCAACACGGATTCGCTCGAAGAGCCCACTGAATGTCGGGTCGTGTTCACTACCGACGTTAAGCTGGGCCTCCTTGATCAGCTTTGCTAACGATTTTTTGTAGTCATTGAGTCCGATTCCCGAAGGCGTCAGGCGTTTTCCTAGGCTTTCTATCGCCCAGCACAGCTGCGCGAATCCTTCAGCATCCGCCAATGCAGCATAGCGAGCTTCTCGTAACTGATCGCGGTAGAAAACAGGCTCTTCTTTTGACCGCAAGAATGCATCAATGGACATTGGTCCTCCCCCGAAGACTTTGGTTTTGATTTTTGATCGAAGCACGCCCGGAGACGGAAATACTTCGCCGCGTATTGTGCCATTAGTTACGCGATTTGCAATCTGCAACGTTCACGATTTGTTGCGTCGACCGAGCCGCCGCAGCACGATATCCCTTACCAGTGCTTCATCGCCCGAACTGAACCCCAACAACCGCCGCACCGGATAGTCATACTCCGCCCCACCCGGTGCCACACGATCCCTACGCCCCTCCTGATGCACCCGTGCTACCCGCGCCGCCTTGTTCGTGAACCCCACTGACGCCTGCGTCGCATCCGCCTGCACCTTCAGCCAGCGGCTGGTCCGCAAGCCATTGAACATGGCCGCCTTCTGCCGTTTGATGCGTCCCTGCTTGTCGGTGAATTTCTTGCGCCGCTTGCGGGGTTCAAAGGCTCGCCCATCCGGTGCCACCTGCTGCTTGATGAGCAGCGCATGCGCCCGCCGCAGTTCGGTACCGACCTCACGCGCCAGCGTGCGTCGCTCTGCCGGACCGAGCTGGCGCAGCAGCGCGCCAACCCACTCCTCCAGTCGTTGCAGATCGCCGCTCATGGCAGTGCCGGTACCGACCATTCAGCCAGCACCTGCCCCTCCTTGCGCAGCTGCCAGCGCGCATCCTCGAAGGGCGGTGTCAGCTGCGGCTCGGCCGCGTGCGTGACCTCCAGATGCCCACCCTCCCGCCGATGCACCAGCGTGCGTTCTGTCAGCGCCAGGCGGATCGACAGATCCAGCGTGGTGGCGCTGGTCATGTCGACCTCGAAGCGCATGCCGCGCTGGCTGGCGGCGGGCAGCGCAAAGGCATCACGTTGATGCACCCGCATCCACGCCAGCAGCGGCACGAAAATCAGATCCAGATCCAGCCCGATGTCGGTCACGATCAGATTGAGCACGTAGTGATACTCGAAAGACAGTCCCGGCGTGGCCGTGGCCACCACGCGGCCTTCGTCCACGAAGAGGTGGAGCTTGTCCGGATCGCGGGCCAGCTCGCTACTGGCCTGCAGCAGGTAGCTGCGCAGATTCTGAGGCTTGTACATGGAGGCTTTCACGGGCGGCCTGGTAGGCGTCGATTACGGCATTGAGCTGGCGGATGGCGTCGTCGCCTTCGCCGGCGAGTTCGTCAAGGAATTCTGCAGCCGCTGGCGCAAGGTCGGCGCGCGCTTGCTGGCCAGCTCCGGCGACAGCGCAGGCAGCTGCGCGGTCGGTACCGGGCCGCACAGCGGCAGGGGCGATGGGGACTGACAGCCGAATAGCGCCGCTGCGCAGGCCAGCGCGGTAAGTGTCTTGTTCATGCTGGAGGCGCTCCTTCTGCTGGGCAAGATTGCGGGTGAGATTGTCGATGGCATCGCGTGCTGCGCGTTCGCTGGCCAGCACGCGGCGCGTCTGTTCGCTGCGGGCTTCGGCAGCGGCTTGTCTGCTGCGTGCTTCGGCGCTGCGCAGGTCAGCCAGCTCGCGCTGCAGCCGCCAGCCCTGCGCCGTCCAGCCCACGCCAACGGCGGCCAGCACCGCCCCCGCGCGCAACCAGCCCGGCGCGATCATGCGAGCGCTCCCCCGGCCTCGGCATAGGCCAGGTGCAGTTCGTCACTGGAGCGCACCAGCGGCAGCTCGGCGCTGCCACCCTCGCGGCGGAAAGCGGCTTCCAGATCGACGTACTGGTGCTCGAACTGGCCATAGCCCGCACCGGGCAGCGATGCCCAGATGTTGCGGCACTTGTCGATGGCGCGGGCCAGGCGGCCGGCATCGATGTCCGGCAGCGCGCCCTGCTCGCGGATCTGCTGCAGCGCAATCGCATCCTGCACCTCGGGCGTGAAGCCGGTCAGTCTGAGTTGGCGGCGATAGATGTCGTAGTAGCGCATGAGCAGCTGGTAACCACCAGCGGCGGTGGACCAGTTGCGGATGCGCGGGATCCAAACCCGCACGCGCGGATGATCGGCGTAGCTGGTGAAGCGCGTGCGGCCGACGATCTGGTCATAGCCGCGGTCGCGCGTGGTCGGGGAATTGGAGGTGCCTTCGGAGAAGCGCAGCATGGCCAGGAAAGCCTGGCGGTTGTCGGTGGCGTTCACAGCGTTTCCTTCACATCGCGGGCGATCTCGGCAATGTCCTTGCCCTGTCGGCGCTGCATCCACAGGGCGACGGCGCGAGTAATCCACCAGGCGGGGGCACCAATCATCACATCGACGGTTTTGGGGCCGAGTGCGTTGGCGATGGCGGCCTGGTACTGCAGCAGCAGCGAATAGCCCAGGTCGCCGAACATGATGGAGAAGGTGCCGGCACAGGCCAGGCGCACCACGAATTCCTTCTCGTTGAAACTGCCGTCGGCATTGCGCGGCGGTAGGACGATGTAGAGCAGCGCTGCGCCCAGCATGCCGAGCACGGCCTTGATGCCGTAGATCTTGAGTAGTGCGGCGATGCCGCTGGCGGATTCGGTGGCCATGTCGGGCTCCTTGGTGGTCAGGTTCAGTCCCACAGCCGGATGCTGTCGGGGGCAGTACTGCGAGCGGTGTCGGGCGGCGGCAGCTTCACCAGCGTGCCGCTGGGCAGGATGGCGCCGTAGGCAGCCAGGTGCGGATTGAGCTCCAGCGTCTGTTCCAGCAGGCCGGGCTGCGCGCCCCGGTAGCGGTGAATGAGGGCATCGAGCGTGTCGCCCTGCTGGCTGCGCACCTGCATCAGATCAGCTCCACGGTGGCATGCGGGCGGCCCAGGATGTCATTGACGGCCCAGTGCGCGTTGCGGCGCTGGACCTCCGGCGCCAGGTCCATCCATTCCATGCTCTTGCGGTCGGCCAGGCTGCTGGCGGTGGTGTCGATGTCGCGATGGCCCTCGAACAGGTCCGCCTTGGCGAAGCTGTAGACGGCGCGACGATACAGCGCGAGGTTGAGACTCTCGCCGTCCAGCTGCACGGCGGGCACGGCGGCCAGCGTGGTCCAGCCCGCAGCGCGCTGCGCCTGCTGCCAGCTCGCCAGCAACTGGTTGGTGCTGGCCATCGCGGCGACGATGGCCGGGCGCAGGCGGGCGTCGGTGACGGTGGCGTCCAGTCGCATGGCCTCGCGCATGGCGGCCAGGCTGATGTCGGGGAAGAAGCCATCATTGGTCACGTCGCGGGCAGCGGCGCTGGCGGGCGGGCTGCTGACGGGGATGTCCTTGAGGATCTGCATTGTGGGCTCAGCGGTCTCTGTGGTTTCAGTGGGGGGCGGTGGCCGGGAGCGCGGCGCGGCACGTGGCCGGACTTGCTCCCGGGCCGCCCCGGCGCCGTGGGGTGCTCCTTACTGCGGCGGGGCAAGCTTGGATAGCCGTCGCTCCAGCCGTTCGATGTCCTTCTTGACGCCAGCGCCGGCGTGCAGCGCCGTGGCGCGGGTAAGGTGCTGCAGGGCCGCGCGCGCCTGCTCGGCGGTGGCCGCGCTGATGACCTCCGGCTCCACGCGGTTGACCAGCTCCAGCTGCGCCAGTCCGGCGGCCTTGTGAAGCTTGGCGCGGGCCTGGTCGGGAGTGTCCGCGTCGGCGGTCATCTCCAGCACCTGCTGCAGCAATGCGAGGGCACGTTCGGGCTGGTCGCGCAGCTTGCCGGTGAGGCAGGCGGCGGCTACTTCGTCCTGCAGCAGCGTGGGCAGCGTGCGCTGGTAGCGGTCCGGCAAGGCGAAGCGGTACCGGAGCGCATAGGCGGCAATCTGCAGGCCGCGCTCGATCTCGCCCACGTCGATGTGCCAGACCAGCAGCGTCACCAGCACTTCATCGTAGGCACCGCGCCCGCCGGTGAGCACGCCATCAATCCAGGCCTGATAGGCGGGCAGCAGCGTGGCCTTCATCTCGATCTTGCGTTCTACCGACTGGATGGCCGAGAGCGTGCGGCGGTCTTCGTGCAACTGCACCAGCATCAGCTCGTAGGCGCTGCCGGTGGTGACGCCGCCGGGCTCGCCGCTGCTGGCGGCGCGCTGGCCGAGCACGCGGGCGCGGTGGCGGGCGGCGGGGGATTGGGTGCTCATGGCTTGTCCCGGGCGGCATCGCCCTGCAGGACCACGTTTTCGATCAGGGTGGCCAGGCCTTCGTCCTCGATCACGTAGGCGTCGTTGGAAGACTCGTAGTTCTCGATGCGGTCGAACTTCGGTTCGTCGACCACGCGCCGGCGGCGACCGCCGTTCTGGTAGTAGATCGAGAGATTGTCCAGCCGCGTGATGAACATGGCATTGGCCGGGAAGGACGGCACGCGCAGCGCGGGCAGACCGCCGATGCGCTTCTGGCTGATGATGACGTCCGCCGCCAGCGTCTCGGTCGGCGCGTGGGTCTGGTTCACCAGCGGGAAATACTTGTCGTGCAGGAGCTGGCGGCCGACGATGACCACCAGGCCGGTGTCCTCCTGATACCAGGGATCGAGGTTGGTGATGGCGTCATAGACGGCGGCGTCGAGGTTGGCATAGTCGGCACCCTCGCCGCTGCCGATGATGACGCGGCCGGGCAGATCCTCGCCGACCAGGCCCATGACGCGTTCGGGTGCCTGCTCGCGCAGGTGCTGCAGCCAGCCCTTGTTGACGTCCTGCAGCAGGGGGAATTGCTCCAGGTTCGTGTCATCCGCCACCTTCAGGCCGTTGAAGCCGATCATGATGCGGTCCAGCGCCTGGCGCTTGAGGATGGCATTGGCCAGCCGCGTCTGGAAGTCGGGGAACTTGGCCCAGGCATCCAGCCGCGCATAGGTGACGTGGGTGTCGAAGTTGGTTTTCTCGCAGCGGTAGCGGCGGTCGGCCAGCGTGGCGACATCGCGGGTGCGGCGCTGCTTGTCGTGGCGCGTGTCAGTGCGGCTGGCGATGGGGCCGGAGACGCCCAGGCCGATCTTCTCGCCTTCGAGTTCGTCGACGCCGTGCAGGTTGATGCGGTTCAGGAAATCGGACGATTCCTGCATCTTGTCTTCCAGCTTCTGCTGCACGCTGGGCGCCACCGAGAAGGTGGCATGGACGCCGCCGCCGGCCACGCCGTTCAGATCGGCCAGGCGGGCGGTATAGGCGTTGTAGGCGGCGCGGGTGGTGTTCTTCATGCGGTAACTCCAGGGTCTTCGGAAGGGAGCGCGCTGGCGCTCAGAAATCAGTCTGCGCGGCGCCCTTGCCGCCGGTGGCGGGCGGGCGCTGGCTGCTGGTGCGATCGGTCAGGTCCAGCCGCTGGCGTAGCTGCGCGGCGCTGGCGGCTTCGGTGTCCACGCGCTGCTCCAGCGCGGCGAGCCGGGTAAGCGCGCTTGCCACGTCATCGCGCGCCTGGCTGGCGGTCTGGGCGAAGCTGCCGACCTGTTCAGCCACGGCCTGCATGGCGGCGGCGACATCGGCCTGCTGGTGCTCGGCCTTCTTCTCGGTACCGGCCAGCCGCGCGAAGAGCTGGCGCACGGTGTCGGCCAGGCTGGGGCCGTCTTCCTCGAATTCCAGATTGACCTCGATGGCTTCGGAGAACAGGTTCTCGGGCTTGTGCTTGCGCGGCGTGAAAGGCGAGGCCTGCGGATGGCTGGCCGAGAACTGCAGGATCTCGGTACCGAGACTGGCCGGGCTGTCGGTGACGGCCAGGCCGACCAGGTAGGCGCTGCCGGTGTCGGCGAACTTGTCGGCCAGCTCGATGCTGGTGTAGATCTTCTGGCGCGCCTTGTTCATGGCGATCAGGGCGGGCGTGGGTTCGATCTGGGCGAACAGCGCCAGGCGTTTGCCTTGCTCGGTCTGCACCTCTTCGGCCTTGAGGGCGATGACGTCGCCATAGGCCTTGAAGGGGCCATCGGGCAGCAGGCTGCGCAGATGTTCCACCCAGACGCGGGCGCCGTAGGTGCGCACGTTGTAGGTGTCGGCCATCTGGCGGATCTGCTCGCGGGTGATGCTGCGGCCGTCGGTGGTGGCGCCTTCGGTGGCCACGCGGAAGAACTTGCTTTTGGTTGCCATGGGATGTGTCGCTATCGGGTGGATCGGATAGCGCCATCTTCTGTCGCGCGGCGACGGGCTTCAATGCGGGGCGGGTTGCTATGGGCGATAGCGACGCCGGGGCGTCCCCGCTGGAGAGGCGCGCCGCCTACGCTGGCGGCATGGCAGAGCTTGTTGAGGATATCGAACTACGTATCGAGGCCGCGGCGGATCCGCGCCAGGTGGCTCGTCGTCTGTATTTTGCGGGGTGGCGGGTATCGTCCATTGCGCGGCATCTGGGCATCAAGCGCAGCACGGTCAACAGCTGGAAGCAGCGCGACGCCTGGGAGAAGGTCTCGCGCTTGGAGCGCGTGGAGATCGCCCTTGAAGCGCGCATAGTGCAACTGATCGCCAAGGAAGTAAAGGGTAATGGCGAGTACAAGGAGCTCGATGCCCTCATGCGCCAGCTGGTGCAGGCCGCGCGTGTGCGCCGCTATGAGCAGCCGGGCGGCAACGAGACCGATCTCAATCCCAACATCGCCCGGCGCAATGCGGGACCGAAGCGGCGGCCGGAGAAGAACGCCTTCAGCGAAAAGGCCCAGGCGCGCATCGTGGAGGCCTTCCAGGATTCGCTCTTCGATTACCAGAAGGTCTGGTACCGCAACGGCCACCAGCGCACGCGGGCCATCCTCAAGTCGCGCCAGATCGGCGCGACCTGGTACTTCGCCCGCGAGGCGCTGATCGATGCGATCCAGACCGGGCGCAATCAGATTTTTCTGTCGGCCTCGAAGTCGCAGGCGCATGTCTTCAAGCAGTACATCGTGCAGTTCGCGCGCGAGGCCTGCGGCGTGGAACTCACGGGCGATCCCATCGTGCTGCCCAATGGCGCGCACCTGTATTTTCTCGGTACCAATGCGCGCACGGCGCAGGGCTACCACGGCAATTTCTATTTCGATGAATTCTTCTGGACGCAGAATTTCACCGAGCTGAACAAGGTGGCCTCGGGCATGGCGCTGCACAAGCGCTGGCGCAAGACGTATTTCTCCACGCCCTCGGCGATGACGCACCAGGCCTATCCCTTCTGGACCGGCGAGGCCTTCAATCGCCGGCGGGCGGCCAGCGACCAGGTGCGCATCGATGTGAGCCATCAGCGTCTGTCGTCCGGCTTCACCGGCGAAGACAAGATCTGGCGGCAGATCGTCACCATCATGGATGCTGCTGCCGGCGGCTGCGATCTGTTCGATATCGACGAGCTGCGCGACTTCGAGTATTCGCCCGACCAGTTCGACAACCTGCTGATGTGCAATTTCATCGACGATTCTGCGTCGGTGTTTCCGCTGGCGGACATGCAGCGCGGCATGGTCGATTCGTGGGTGGACTGGGATGACTACAAGCCCTTCACGGCGCGGCCCTTCGGCCATCGGCCAGTGTGGATCGGCTATGACCCATCGCTGACCGGCGACAGTGCCGGCTGCTCGGTGATTGCGCCGCCGCTGGTGCCGGGCGGTAACTTCCGCATCCTGGAGCGGCACCAGTGGCGCGGCAAGGATTTTGCGGAGCAGGCCGAGTTGATCCGGGAGATGACCGTGCGCTTCAACGTGCAGTACATCGGCATCGATACCACCGGCATGGGCGTGGGGGTGTATCCGCTGGTGAAGCAGTTTTTCCCGGCGGTGACGGCCATCAGCTACTCGCCGGAGGTCAAGACGCGCATGGTGCTGAAGGCCCAGCACATCATCCGCGCCGGGCGGCTGCAGTTCGATGCCGGGTGGACGGATATTGCGCAGTCCTTCATGGCCATCCGCAAGATTCTCACGCCCAGCGGGCGGGCCGTGACCTATGACGCCGGCCGTTCGCAGGAGACTGGCCATGCCGACCTGGCCTGGTCGATCATGCACGCGCTGGACTATGAGCCCTTCGAGGGCAGCACGGCCAGCAATACTTCATTCATGGAGATCACCTGATGAAACATCAATCGCGCCGCCGCCGGGTGGCATCCGAGTTTTCGGAAACTTCTTCACCTGCCCTGCCGGAAGGGTCGCCCGGGGCCGCATCCGGGGTCGAAGTGTTCACGTTTGGCGATCCCACGCCGGTGCTGGAAGGGCGCGACATGCTCAGCGATATCGAGTGCTACCGCAATGGCGACTGGTACGAGCCGCCCTTGAGCATGAGCGGCCTGGCGCGCTCGCTCAATGCGAGCGTGCATCACGCCAGTGCCATCTGGTGCAAGGTCAACATCCTGGCATCGACCTTCGAGCCTTCGGCGCTGCTGTCGCGGGCGGACTTCACGCGGCTGGCGCTGGATTTTCTGTTGTTCGGGAATTGCTATGCGGAGCGGCGGGAGAGCGTCACCGGCAAGCTGCTGGCGATCAAGCCGGCGTTGGCCAAGTATGTGCGCGTGGGTGTGGTGCCGGGGCAGTATTACTTCGTGGACGGCTGGCGCGCGCCGCATGCGTTTGCGCCGGACTCGGTGTGGCACCTGCAGGCACCGGACATCAACCAGGAGATCTACGGCGTGCCGCAATACGTGAGCGCGCTGCAGTCGGCCTGGCTCAATGAGTCGGCCACGCTGTTTCGCCGGCGGTATTACCTCAATGGATCGCATGCGGGGTTCATCCTGTACATGACGGATACGGTGAGCAACGTGGCCGACGTGGACAAGCTGCGCGAGGCCATGCGCAACAGCAAGGGGCCGGGGAATTTTCGGAATCTGTTTCTCTATGCGCCCGGGGGGAAGAAGGACGGGGTGCAGATCCTGCCGGTGGCGGAGATTGCGGCCAAGGATGAATTCTTCAATATCAAGAACTGCACGCGGGATGATGTGCTGGCCGCGCATAGGGTGCCGCCGCAGTTGCTGGGGACTATGCCCAATAACACCGGAGGGTTCGGGGATGTGACGAAGGCGGCTGCTGTGTTTGGCTGCAATGAGATTGAGCCGTTGCAGGGGCAGTTTGGTTGTTTGAATGAGTGGATCGGTAGCGAAGTGGTCCGCTTCAGATCTTACCAATTGGCCGGGCGGGATTTGTCCGTTGTCTAGCCTTCAGCATCGCCTAAGTCATTAAGGGTTAAACTGGCAGGGCCATGCAGTTATCAAGGCTGCAGAGACCAATGCTGCCGCGTCACCATGACGCTTCGTTGGATTGTCTGCAAGATATTTTTGCACAATGTCTGCCAACTGCCCGGAGGTAACATTTTCTGGAACGCAAAAGAATTGATAAGGATAGGTGCCTTTCCATGTGTTTTTCGCCAACATGGAAGCGGCTGTCAGCAACCGGCTGTGATCCTGGGCATCAGAAACTGCCGACACATAACCAAGTGCTGCACTCCTTTCTGCCCCGTTACTGTTTAGCATTCTGTAGAGGTCGTTGCCCGTGTAGAAGCCTGCGCTTGCCGTGCAGAATGTCGTCATCAATAGTGCCAGCAAGATTACTTTCTTCATTTTTTCTTCTCGTTGTAACTCTGAGCAGTCATCTAATTGCCCCAAGCGCGACTAGCGGAATATAGAGAAAGGTTTCAATATTAACCGGAAGCGGACACCATCGGAAGGGGAGATGGGTGTGGTGGGCCGATAAACGGCTATGCCGCGAATTAAGTGGCTCCGCCGACAGTTGCCTGCATCTCATGCTCCGCCGCCATCGCCAGAAACGCTGACCGCGACATCCTCCGCGCCTGCGCCACGGCATCAATACGCGCCACCAATCCCTGCGGCAAGCTCACATTGAGCCGCACGGCCTTGGCATTGACGCGCGACAGATCGATCTCCACCAGCATCCAGTAGCCTCCCTGGAATTGCTCATCGCCCGCCCAGTCCTCGGGAACGCTCGGATGCGGAATCGGCTCGGTCTCGCCATGGAAGTGCGCTTCCACGGCCTCCTGCGCAGCGGCAGGCAGATCCTGCAGTTTGTCCGCGCCAGCAAAGCAGCCGGGGAAATCGGGAAAGGCCGCGCCGTAGGCGCTGTCTGGATCCTTGTGGACGTAGATGGGATAGAGCATGAGTTCTCCTGGTGGCCTCACTTCAGGCCGGCTTGCTTGAGAATGCTGTTCTGCGTGGGCAGCGGCAGATCCTTCTTGGGATGCGGCACCGTCACCTTGCCGGGCTTGCTCGGGTGCTTGAACTGGTGGTGTGAGCCGACCGTATGCACCAGCTCCCAGCCGTCGGCCTTGAGTCGTTTGATGAGGGTTGCGCTGTCCATGCAGTGCATTCTAGATTATACACACGATTACACAAATTTGGCTTTGGTGCAGGGTCAGTGCTGGGTTCCCCCGGTGTTCTTGAAAAACCTCTCCCGCGAAGTCTCCAGCAACGGCGTCCCAGCCTGCACGCACAGCCAGGCCTGCGCGAACTCCACCAGCCCGCGCTCGGTCTGGCGTCGCTCGATCCCCTTGATGACCATGCGCGAGGCCTTGATGGCATCCACCTGGACATCCACCAGCTCCATGATGACCTCGCCGCTGTCACGCTGCAGCCGGGCTCCTTTGGTCAGCCGGCGGCGATCTCCATCCTCGAAGACACCCACCCGCAGCTCCCCGATATTGCGCGCCTCATCGCCCAGCAGCTCGCGGGCAATCTCCACGCCGTTGCGGCGCATCTGATAAACGATCACTTGCATGCTCACCTCACGCGCGGCAGCGCCTTCCAGTCGGTTGTGTAATGCGGCGTCACGTGCTCGAAGCGCGCCGCCCAGCGGTGCGGGCCGGCGGCGCTGGCCAGGCGTACGGTGTCGCGTCCGAAACGCTGGTTGATGTTGTCGAAGGCGGCCATCAGCGGCGCCGACGACATTGCCGACACGCCGCTGCCAAAGAGCGTGCCCTGCCGCGCCTGGCCCTCGGCCAGGTCCATCAGCATGATGCCGGCCTTCTTGTAGAGGAACTCGGCCGGTAGATCCGGCGCAGACCCCACATCGCCGCCTTGACGATCACCCGCAGATCGTCGGTCGGCTCGGGCAGGGGCACGGTGCGGCCGTTGTTGTATTGCGGTTCGTCCAGCTTGAAGCGATCGGTCTCCACGAAGACATGCACGGCACCGCAGGTGGAGCCCTGCGCGCGCAGCTTCTCGGCGGCGCGGGCGGCGTAGGTGCTGACGGACTCCTCGATCTCGCGCAGGCCCGACACGCGCTCGCCATAGGAGCGCGACGAGACGATCTGCTGGCGCGGCGGTGCGACGTCCTCCAAGGCGAGGCAGGAGACACCGCGCAGCTCGGTGCAGGTGCGCTCCATCACCACGCCGAAGTGCTGGCGGATGGCCTTCAGGGGCGCATTGCGCAGCTCCTGCGCGGTGCGGATGCGCAGGCGAGCAAGCTGCTCGGTGATGCGTCGGCCCACGCCCCAGACATCGCCCACTTCAATCTTCGCCAGCAACTGGTCGACCTCGGCCGGCGGCAGGCTGGACAGGTCGCACACGCCGGCGAACTGCGGCTGCTTCTTCGCGATGTGGTTGGCCAGCTTGGCCAGCGTCTTGGTGGCACCGATGCCGACGCAGACGGGCACGCCGACCCAGCTCAGGACCTGGTGGCGGACGGCCTGGCCCATGTCGCTCATGCTCGGCCAGAGGCCGGCCAGACCGTCCAGGGCGAGGAAGCTCTCATCGATGGAGTAGACCTCCAGGCGCGGGCTGTACTGGCGCAGCACGTCGGTGACACGATTGCTCATGTCCGCATAGAGGGTGTAGTTGGAGGACAGGGCCACGATGCCGTGCTGGCGGGCCAGGTCCTGCATCATGAACCAGGGCGCGGCCATCTTGATGCCCAGCGCCTTGGCCTCGTTCGAGCGCGCCACGGCGCAGCCGTCGTTGTTGGACAGTACCACCACCGGCCGCGCGCGCAGCTTGGGATCGAAGACCCGCTCGCAGGAGACGTAGAAGTTATTGACGTCGACCAGGGCGAAACCGGCCGGGCCGGGCGACTGGGTGCTCACAGCATCTTCCTGGCCACGCCCACCACCACGCCGAAGACCTCCAGCAGCTCGCCATCGCCGAAGCGGATCGGGCGGAAATCCGGGTTCTCGGGGTGGAGCTCGTAGGCGCCGTTGACCAGGCGCAGGCGCTTGATGGTGAATTCGCCATTGACGATGGCCACCACGACGTGGCCAGGCTGGGGCGAAATGGAACGGTCCACCACCACCTTGTCGCCCTCGACGATGTGCGCACCGCTCATGCTCCAGCCGGCCACATCGAAGAGGAAGGTGCAGGCGACGCGATCTACGAGGTATTGATTCAGGTCCAGCGGATCGGCGGTGTAGTCGGCAGCGGGGCTGGGGAAGCCGGCGTGGAGCTTATGCGTGATGTGCAGGGCCAGCGGGCCGCCGGCGAACTGGGTCGCCGGCACGGGCTGAACGGGGCTCCCTGGCGGGATCGGCGCGGGATAGGTGAGGCGTGACATATTGACAACCAGGGATGGTGTTTTTTCAATAATACTGTATATGAATACAGTATAAATCACTTTCCCGGCCCTGCGCGCGCGGTTGCCCCCACCCCGCGCCTGGCCGCTACATAGGGCGGTTTTGATTCAAATTTGCATCAGGCGCCGCAGCTCGCCCTGCCTGGTCCAGGGACCCATCCGGTGGGCGTCAAATCTGACGCATTTCGACGCACTAAGCGCCGGTTTTAAGGCAGGCAGTTAGGTTCTCGCCAAGTCCGGTTTCCTGTATTTAAACCGACAGAGAAATGTTATCCCAGTTAATTAAAGTCGAGCCCGGAACCGGTTGAAAGTCTTCGTTGTTCCCGAAGGGTTGATGGCTAACAGGCAGCTGCGCCTTTACAGAACATAAAAGACGCATATTTAGCGGAGCGTCAGCATTGACGCGACAAACTGACACCTTTACGAGATCGCCATTCGCTGACAAAGCAACATTAAGATCGTTGACATAATATTTGGGACAGTACCCAACGAAAATTGCTGGCGCGCCGGTCCGCAACGCTAGCGCAAGAGAGTCATTTTCATTTTGACAGTCCCGCATCAAGTACAGCTGGCTGCCCTCTTCCAGCTTCTGAATTTGATCAATGGTACCTTTGTCCAGATAAGGCAGACCGCGCACGAAGAAATCGACTCGGTATTGCTTTGCCCCTGTTACGTCTGGCAAAGGGAATAATTCAATTGCATCAGTCCCGCGAATACCCCCAGTCAAAGCAAGAATTGTCATGGGATCATCAGGTAGGGATTCGAGTCCCAGCCATTTTAAATAGTCTTCGTACTCAGGACGCGAGCGGCTCAAGAGCCTGTTGGAAAAAAGTGGAAACAGCTTGTCGGACTCGTAGACAGATTCAATCTTGTCCATCTTACCGAATGGCTCGAATTCCCGCGCTCTCAATACCCCTCGGGTATACGAGAAGCGAAAAATATTGTCGATCCTATCGAGACGGGCGACGGGAATCCATTCCCTAGATTTTGGTTGCTGCCAAGCAACAAATAATGATTTCATTTATAAAGATGCTGCTAAAAGTCTTCTGCGATTTAATTGTAGCAATTTGGTTGTGAATTTCTTAGCAGTATCAGATATATAGTCATCCGGAATCAAATCTACGACGTCCTCGATATGCTGGTCGGATACATTTTCCAAGCGGCCCAGCCAGGCTTTACCTGCGACAAGACGCTGCCTATATGCAAAAAGAAACGCTTCCATCGTCGAAAGCGATTTTCGGCCATCAGATTCGGCAGGAAATAATGCAGAGCGGGCTTTCTCAACATATCGCTCTAAGCTGGCGCCGCGATCCTTGGTGGTCATCATATTAAACCGACGAGCATCACTCTCGTTTCTTGCGAGACTTGACCCGTGATCGTAAGATGGGCAAAGGAACAAATCATTCTCCTGTGTTCGAATGATTGCCCAATTCTCGGAGTGACGATCCTGATTTGCAATCCAAGCGTCAAACATTAAATATCCTGTAAAGACATCTAATGCATTGGTGATTCTATCGTCGCACTGAAATCCTTCTGGAGGGAGGATCATTCCAGCGCTGCTAGCAGCCCGCAAGAAACCGACCACGCTAGCTGCGGTGTGACTTCTCTGCTCATAGTAGCGCAAATTATCATCATCCCCCGTTCTAATCCGAGCAAGCAATTCGTTACCGTGGATCAACCGCTCATTCTTTCGCACGAGCGACGGGGACACTACACCTTCTCGATCTCGCCATCTGGCCAACTCATAGTAAGCGTGCGGCAGTCCAATTAACTGCGCAAGTTCGCACGCAAGTTTTTCAGCCCAATTTTCGCCAGTGCCTGGACGCCCCTCTTTAAATAGTGAGTGCGCTAATAACCTATCGTCATACCAGAACTTGAACTTTGTGCCCATTTGCTCCGGCATTTCTGCGGCGTCAAAAGGTACCTCAATGATAGGGAACATACGGTCCTTACATACATGCAACGATAATTTTGTTTTTATTACAACCAATCCTCAGATTATAGATAATCCGTATATTGTCCGGCCTGGGGCTACAAACTTCTACATCGGCTACGCCCTGGCATTTTCAAAATCAAACGGGGTGGAAAATTGCTCTCGCAAATCAAAAGCAGATGTTTGCTAATTGAATTGATTGGAAAACGCCCGCAATGCGGGCGCTTCTAATTTTTGGCAGCCAATTCAAATCAGTCGCTACATGGTTGAGAAATGTCTAATTTGGAAAAATCTACCGGTCTGTGCAGGTGCTTCCGTGCGAAAAAAGTAACTGGGCCTACTCAGGGTTGCGAGTCGGTCCTAAAACAACAGCCGACTTATATCGCCGGCTGCATTTAGTCCGCCTCTGTGATCACTGCCAGATTTAGGCAAGGTAAATGTATAGCGATCGTCTCCGTTATAGACCAGCTTGTAATGCTTACCTGCGTCGGAAATCGCGAAACCCATTGCTTCAAGTTCCTTTTTTGTCTTAGAGTCCATGCTTCTATAGCCGCGCAATAATTCTTTCATCCGCTCACGATTTCCTGTCCGCTCATCATTAACAGTATTAGCAGTCACGAGTGCTTGAAGAATATGCTGGCGGCGGCTATTGCTAGTGACTTGTTGAATTCCGTTTTCAAGCGTGTCATAAACTATGCCAAAGATTTCCCCTTCATAAAAATCACTTAGCTCACCCAGCTGTAGATTTACCCCATGTACAGATGATTCATTAGATTCGTACATACGAACAACCGCTTTCAACCGCAAAATTTCCTGCTCAGCATCGGCCAGCTCTTTCGCCTTAGCTTCAATTTCGCTTTCGAACGCATCAATATATTTAGCCACTTCGGCAGAACCAGCATCTTTCAACAAATTGATTTGTCGACGTGATTTCAGCTCCTTAACTGAATTCACCGTACACCTAATTAAAGGCCGCCGATTATTCAACGATTGCCGAATCTCCTCGGCGATGCGAACTAACATATCTTGCGGAGTGGACGACGAATTTGCGAAAAAAGAGCGTCTTCCGCCACCCTCGGGCCAATACACAGCAATACTGCCGCCATAGATATTTCGGCGCTGAGTTAAGTGCATAAGATCATGAGAAAATCTCCTATCGGGCTCCACAACAACATGGGCCATGCCTAGTAGCTGCTTAGCAAGATCACCCGGAACAACAGAATAGCGTCCGTCAAAATGCGTGCTTACGTAGACTATTGGCAAATAAGAATTGGTCTCGTTATTTACAATTCTCATTGCCACATCAATTTCAGAGGCAGTCAAAACGACCGGCAAAGGGGCGATTTGAAACTCTCCATCAACACCTCGTCCTAGTTTATCGATCAGTACTTTAATAACGGCCGGCTTCTTGGCATCGGGAACTCTCGCCGTTGGTAAAACTGTCGTCGACTCGACCCTAACACTGACCCAGTTTGATCCTGGCTGTCCCGAATACACAATGGTACTCGTCCATATCAAGCCCGCATCGGTTTTCCGATATACCACTGCTACTGAGTCACTGTCGTCGGTAATTTCCACAAGCGCTTCAACTACCTCGTTTTCAACCATCACCTCCCAATTTTCGGTCACTCCAAGCGGCTTAAACATTTCTGGCTTGAACAGCGTGAAGCGTGATCCACATATCCAGGCCGTCACCGCATCATAAAAACTGCTCGGAGTAACGTCATCTGGAACTGGAAATTCCGCAGTAAAGGAAAGCATTTAACCCCTCTAATTAGTGAAACCGCGTACCGCGGATTGCATATCGGGGAGGCAAAGCATGAGATCGATAGCTCGAATGTAAAAGATCAAGCGGCTGCGCGATTAAGTGTTTTCTCATAACGCAAAAACAGATGGCGCCCCCCCCAGTGGCAGCCTCTAAAGTCAACTTTATCAGGAATGAGAAAGACATTCGCATTCAGCAACAAAAATTCCGCTCCGCAATTCCAAAACGAGCCGCCTCCTATTTGGCCTTGCCGGCCGCCATTTTTCCGAATTGCGGAGCAAAATATCAACTAACTCATTGATTTTTATGAATTTCCCCGCAGATTCGTAATCAGTAGGTCGACGGTTCGATTCCGCCCATCAGCACCAGAACAGAAGCGGCTTGCAGCGATGCAGGCCGCTTTTTTTTGCTCCGCAATTCTGGCTTTGCTCCGCAATTTTTTCACCTATGGAATGCGAGCCTGTCGAGACCACGCGCTGGCGGCCCAGCGGGCCGGTGTTGTTGATGGCGGTACCGTTGTCGCTATCGCCGGCCAGCGTGCCGCCCGCGATACTCCCTGTAGGACAGTTAAATCACTGGCACTAACATCCCTTACAAAAAGGGTATTCCTGGCTGAAAGATTGCACTAGTTTTTTATAATCTTTCTCGATAGTTTGTGCTCAATTTTTCACGCCCGTTGGGCTATTTTTTTTACGGGATGCGACGATTTTGTCATCGAACCCGGTAACGCATCGCTCGTGCTTGGGAATCAGCAAAGGCTCGAAACTGCCGCTACGGCCGCGTGGCACGTCAGGCTTTTGTCAGACAGCATCTTGTGCGCCGCGTCATAATATCCCCATGGAAAAAATCATTGTCTACATCATTCCCGTCTTCCTGCTGTTGATCGCCGTGGAATTCGCCCATGGCTACGTTCGCGGCCGCAACACCTATCGTCTGTCCGACGTCATGGCCAGCCTGTCGCAGGGGATGATCAGCCAGTTGGTGGCGCTGCTCAGTCAGTTGTTCCAGGTCGGGCTGTATTCGCTGGCTTACCGTGCACTGGCCATCTTCCCGGCGGCACGCTTCTGGCAAGGTGCGCTGGGCTGGGTCGCGGCCATCTTGCTATTCGATTTCTTCGACTACTGGTTGCACCGGTTCGGCCACGAGAACGCATTGGGCTGGGCGGCTCACTCGGTGCATCACCAGAGCCAGGACTTCAATTTCTCCACGGCCTTGCGTCAAGAAAGTACCGTGGCACTGCTCGGCTGGGTGTTCTACCTGCCCATGGCGATCCTGGGCGTGGAGCCCGAACAGTTCGCTATCGCCGGACTGGTGGTGCTGGCCTATCAATTCTGGATCCACACCGAACACATCGGCAAGCTGGGTTGGTTTGATCGCGTGTTTTCCTCACCCTCCAATCACCGGGTTCATCATGCAGTCAACGAGCAGTACCTCGACAAGAACTACGGTGGCATGCTGGTGATCTGGGACCGCATATTCGGTACCTTCGCCGAAGAAAAAGAGCAGGCGGTCTACGGCACGCGTACGCCCCTCAATAGCTGGGATCCGATCTGGGCAATCGTGTCCGGCTACTGGCAGATACTCCACAGTGCGGCAAAGATGCCACGCTGGCAGGACAAGCTGAAAATATGGTTCAAAGCCCCTGGCTGGCAGCCGCCAGGGATGGAAGCACATCGCCCATTCGACCTTGAACTCGCGCGCCGTCGCTATGATGTGCAGCTGCCGCGCGTGAGGCAGTGGTTGTCAGTACTACAGTTCCTGGCACTACTGGCAGCTGCCTCGACTCTGCTGTGGAGGGCAGAGGAACAGTCCTACCTGCACCTGCTGGTGATCAGCACCGCCTTGCTCGCCTGTTTCTGGACGCTCGGTGCGTACATGCAGCGTCGCCTGGGCCTGGCCTTGGTGCTTGCCATTGATGTGACGGCGGCAGTGACAGCCTACGCCTTGCTCTGACGCGACGCCTCAGGCCGTCCTTCTCTGCCTTCCTGTTCTCGCCAGGCGCCTTGTCAACGCCGTCTGCTCACAAGTTCGGCCAGTGCGCATGACTGACCGAACGACATCAATTGATGGTGTCCAGAAGACTTCAATTGCGCTCCTCTCGCAAACAAAGCCTCAACTTTCGCCAAGGCCTTGTGTCAATCGAGATATCTCATTGGCTGACATCTTTACGTCACGGCTTTTTCCATATGTACATGTAAGCGTAATTTGCCTTGACCAACCTACCCTTTTTATCTCCGAGGGTAAGGCTCAACAACTGCCACACGGGAATCGTCCGCTCAGGAATATCCTCAACGACCATATATCCCCCAGATCTCAGTGCTTTGCTGGCAAAGTGAAAGGTATTGATATTGGCCTCGGTAGAATGAAGCCCATCGTCAATCACCAGATCAAGCTCGGGGCGTCCAAAAGCTTCCCACATCTTCTCAAAGCTGCTGGGATCCGTCTGATCCACCCGGAATGTTTTGATTCGATCTTCCGAGAAGAGGATCTTGTCGTCGAGGTCTGCGCCATACACGGAAGCATTGGGCAGATAATCCCTGAAAGCACGAACAGAGGCTCCCGGCTTTCCGGCAGCCGTCATCGAAGAAATGAAGTCTGGATCATTGGTACCGAGACCAATCTCAAGGATCGATAAAGCCGAGTCTTCGCCCATTTCATGCAGCAGGTAGGCATAGACCTTCGTATAGTCGTGCTTGTATTTATCAGATCCGTATTGATCCAGCAGGACACCAAGCTCTTCATCGTCCACTCCCTGACCAAACTCTGGAGCACCAATCGGCTCCTGAACAGCTTCTGCCAAAATGGTTGACGACAGCGCCAACATCTGCGACGGAAGTCCGTTTGCGGCGCTATAGGTCAAATCAGGGTAAGACCAATAATTCCAGGAAGATGGATAAAAAACAGAAAAAGCCTTGTCAAGAAACTCTCTCTGTTTCCCACCAGGCGTCTCCACTACGCGCCTGCTGTCTATAAAGTAACCAACTCGCGCTTTAATCGATGCTATTGGATTCATACTCACCCTTTCTTGTAAATTTTTGTGAGTATATGGCAATTTTTCGGGTCAGCGAGATTTTCTGATATTGGCGATTTCCTGATTTATTTACGCCAGCCAGTCGCTGTCGATACCTCAGGCAGCCTCTCGCAATCCCCGGTCAGTGATACTTGCCTCCAGCGCGAGGATTTCTCTCAGCGTCGCCTGCTCGTCAGACGGTGCAATCAAGATTGGCTGCTGACCTGGAACCCCGGGAAAAATCATGATGACCGTCGAGGTGGCGCTCAATCTTGTGAACCTCATTACGATTCTCTTCGAGATCGTTGTATCGCCATACGATATGGAGAGATGAGGAGACTACCGGTCAGCCTCATCCGCGATTTTCTGCGCAAGCTTGGACAAGCATCCATTGACGGCCGACTTGAAGCTCGGATCGTTGGCAACCATTACGCCGACAGGAGAGAGTTTGTAAGTCTCGCCTTCGGCAGTCTCAATCAAATGCGTGCCAAGCTTCCCGGAGAAAATGCACTGAATGCTGTCATCGTTCGTCGGAACCCGAACCGACAAGGCGATCCCTATTCCGAAAAATGCGCCCGCCATTGCCTGGCCCTTTCTGATGGGGAAAATGTCAATGACACGGAATTGATCAACTTGGAGAGTAAACGACCCCGGCTTCAGTCTCACCTCCAGAAGTGCGGCCAACTGCTTCAACGGCGGCGTAGAGAAACTGTCATCACCAAGATACCTGACCGCCTTTGCCCAGTCGGATGACTTGTAGACCTTGGTGTCAGCCGGACGATTATCGATCACATCGACCTTGGCAACTCTTGCAGAATCAATGGGGGCCAATTCGATATTGGTAGCGCATCCAACCAATAGACTGCCGAACAGGCACACAACGAACAGGCGAAACGCGAGGGATCTCATTTTTGATTTAGATTTCGAAGAGCAATTCAAGAAAAGGCTGGGCACTTACGCTGCCAGACCATATGCAATACATCGCAGTCACGAGAAACGCTGACGTCTCAAGCACTGGGGAGTGATTCCTCACCTCATTACTTCGTCCCCACGACTGCAGGCAGAGGCGCCTGGTAATGCGTTTTGGCGATCTCTTCTTGCCCGATACTGTTCGCGATTTCAGAAATCTGCCAGCTGTATTGCGTTCGCATCGTTGGCGTTGGCGAAAAATCCGTCAGGCGACTGTTGGCCTGCGAACGAAGGATCACGTATTTCGTCTGGCCGGCCTTGACATCGACGGTCACCGTTACGGGCTTGCCTGTGACGACGTCAGTGGTATAGAACTTCTTGCCCCAGGTATGCACAAACACATGAGCCCCCGGGGTAAGATCAAGCACGGAATAGCCGTTGTTATCCAGTTCGAAAGTCGGCGTACCATCCACACTGATCAGCGCCCGTACCACTCCCATGGCCCATAGATCCGGACGGTAGACATACACTCTGCCTTTGTCCACCGGGACGGGACCCGCGTCGCTGAACAAAGGGCCGGTAGCGGAACAAGAAGCCAGACATTGCAAACAGAAAAACCCGATCACCAGACGGCGCAATGTGGCAAACAAGGTATTGAAACTGGCGACATTTCTTATCATTTTCTTCCCCCTATCTCCTTTGCGGAGATGTATTGATTTCTTATTTGTCCGCATCTTGCCGATCGCGGACGTCGCAAACTATATCAGCAAAGACTGCGGCGGTCATAACAACCGCAACCCCGTCCGCCGCACAAAGGCCGCATAATCCATCGGCGCTCCCACCTCGGTATCAGCGCGGTTGGCCTGCACATACGCCCAGGACCTGCCGTTGCTGGCGTCATACACCAGCTTGAAGAGCCGCGCGGGCACGGCAACGTGACCTCGCCCTATCGTGCTTGGCGCGGCATCGAACAGCGGTCCTGTGAAGACGAACACATCCCCGCGCGCGCGCATGGCGTACTTGCGCGTATCCCTTTCGATCTTCGACCAGGGGCCGGAATTGTGCTTCTGATTCTGCGGGACCATATTGGCCAATGAAAAACTCTGCGCCATCGACTCCGGCGTCGCCATGTCCCCGGCAGGCGCCATATGTCCGCGCGCGTAGCCCGATCCCCGGTAATCCTCCAGCTCCGCCCGCTCTGCGCGCGGCAGCCGTGACTCCGGATAGAACCGGTCCGTACGATGTTGCTCCCGGGCATGCACCAGGACTGAGCGATTCAGGCGCTCCACTACGACCAAGGGCGTCTTGGTCTGCGTGTCGTAGAGCACGGCAAAGGCGCTGAAACACAATTCCCGCAAGTGCGCGCCCGCAGGCAATTGCACGGGATGCGCGCCAGGGAAGAACTGCGGACATTGCGCAAAGCGAGTGACCGTGCGCCCCGATTCGGCCTGACGCGCAGGCGCAGGCGCGTCCTCGCGCGGCAGGTCGAGATGAGGCAGGCTCAATCGCTCCCGCCAGCCCTCGGTCAGCTGCGTATTGATGACGCAACTGGCAATGCCGAAGACAACGAGCGTCGTACTGGTGAAGGAAATCAGAAAACGGCGGATGGATCCTGTGCGTTTCTGCTTGCTGTTTCTGGAGGTGGCGCGCTTGCGCGGGGCTGCCTTTTTCTGTCGTGTTGCCATAGCGGCCGAATGGTAACGCGCATCCACCATCCCTGCCAGCCCATCAGGAAATCTCCGATGGTTGTCTTTCTCCCGCCCCATACACTACGGCCTGAAGAGGTCATCTCCATTCAACCAGAAAAATGACCCTCCCGCTTGCGCCGAGATGGCGCTAGCCAAAGATCAACCCTTATTCAGCTTCCTGCTATGGCTCTTCTTGATTCGCTCTCGTTCTTCTCTCGTTACAGAAGAAAAAAAGCAGACATGCTGGGACAACTCGCCGCAATTGACAAAGCGGTGGCCGTCATCGAGTTCACGCTCGACGGCAAGATCATCAAGGCCAACAAGAACTTCCTCGATCTCATGGGCTATTCGCTGGCCGAAATCAAAGGCCAGCATCATCGCATCTTCGTCGACGAGCAAGAGCGCAATGCACCGGCCTATGCACAGTTCTGGCAGAAGCTCGGACGCGGCCAATTCGATCAGCGCCTCTATCGCCGCATCACGAAATCAGGTGCCGAGGTGTGGATTCAGGCAACCTACAACCCGATCATGGATGCCTGGGGACGTCCCTTCAAGATCGTCAAATATGCCCGCGATGTTACGCAGCAGCAAATGCAGCTAGCGGATTTCTCGGGGCAGATCACGGCAATCAACAAGGTACGCGCCGTCATCCAATTTGATGTGGAGGGCAATATCCTCCATGCCAACGACAACTTCCTGCGCGCCGTAGGCTATTCACTTGCAGAGATCCAGGGCAAGCATCACGCCATCTTCGTCGAACCTTCCGAGCGCGCCTCGCCGCAGTACAAGCAATTCTGGCAGCGGCTGGGCATGGGCGAATATGACGCGGGACTGTATCGGCGGGTCAAGAAAAATGGCGATGCCTTGTGGTTGCAGGCAAACTACAACCCCATCTTCGACATGAACGGACGGGTCTTCAAGGTCGTCAAATATGCCACCGACGTGACCGTCCAGACTCAAGCCACGCAGACCCTGCAGGCAGCGGTGAAGGGCCTGTCCGAAGCATTGAGCGCAGGATCGGCCAGCGCGCAGCAGGCCAATCAGCTGGTCAAGTCCACCTCGACCGTCGTCGTGCAGGGCGGAGAAGTCATGAATGAGGTGGTACACAAGATGGCCGCGATCAATACCAGTGCGGTCAAGATTACCGAGATCATCGCCGTGATCGACGAAATCACCTTCCGCACCAACCTGCTGGCCCTCAATGCGGCCGTGGAAGCAGCCCGCGCGGGCGAGCACGGACGCGGATTTGCGGTGGTCGCCGGTGAAGTACGCAGCCTGGCGCAACGCACGGCGACCTCGGCCAGCGAAATCAAGACCCTCATCGGCGGCTCGGTCAATGAGGCCCGACAGGGCGCGGATCTGGTCAAGAACGCCGGCAAGACCATGAGCACCATGGTCGAGTCCATCAACAACATCAGCGAGATCATCGAGACCATCAGCACTTCCGCGCACAATCAGACCAACGAGATCGAGCACGTCAATGAAGCGGTGGGCCAGCTCCAGCTCTTGATGAAATGAACCTAAACCGGGACCAAAAAACAATCCGTGCGCTTGTATGGATCTTGTCTGCTGGACCCTGACGCACTGCCTTGGTTAGAATGCACACGTCACCGTTACGGAAACGGTGACTCACCTCTGCTACTTTCGGATTCGCAAAGCTGGCACCGGATTTTTCTTCCAGCGAATCGAATGGTCGACATCATGGATTGGGTTCCAATCGTCTTCATCATCTTCAAGCTTGCCGTGCTCGGCATTGGCATGTTCTACGCCATCAAATGGCACTACGATCAGGGCAAGAAGGGCAAGCAAGCCGAGCGCAACGCGGTCCTGCGCGCCAGCGGCAAGGTGGCGGCGCTGTTCGTGGTCTCGCTGGTGGTCCTGGGCGTGGCCACGTTTGTCGTCTCCAGGATGCTTGGCCTGGAACTGAGCTTCTCCTAGGGTCGCCTGGCCAGCGCCAGCAAGGTGCCGAAGAAGACCATCATCGCGCCGCTGATGCGGTTCATCCAGCGCAGGCCACGCGCATTCTGCAGCAGCCCCTTGAGCCGCGTTCCCGCGTAGGCATAGGCCGCAATGGCTACCAGTTCCAGCACCAGGAAGATCGCGCCCAGAGTGAGAAAACTGGATAAATAATTTTCAGGGACCACGAACTGCGGGAAGAACGCCGTAAACACCAGGATGGCCTTGGGGTTGCCGATGGCCACCAGGAATTCCTTGCGGGCATGGCCGGCGATACTGCGCTGCAGCGCCTGAGTTCCCTGCCCGCCTACCTCGACCCGGGCGAAAATGAGCTTGCAACCCAGCCAGATCAGATAAGCCGCCCCCAGCAGCTTGACTACCGTAAAGGCCATCTGCGAGGCCATCAGCAGAGCGCCCATCCCCACGGCGGCCACGCCGATCATCAGTGCAAATGCCACCAGGCGACCCGCTGCCGCCAGCAGTGCATGTCGCAGGCCATGGTGCGCGCCAATGGTGATGGACAGCAGATTGTTGGGGCCAAAGGCCATGTTCAGCGCGAAGCAGGAAGGAAGGAACAGCAACAGGCTTTCCGGAGACATCATGGGTCCTTGGCAGATGAGGGTGACACCGGGAGAACGCATCCCTATGGGTGAAACGCGTTCCAGCCACCGAGACGTTCATTCTAGCGGGCCGCACAACGACGCGCAGGTGAAGCGCATATTCTTACACCGCTGTCAGCGAATCTTTCCCATGAAACAGGAATTGACTGATGCAGGTATTTCCATTTCGGTCACATAATCGCGATGCCGTTCGTTCTGATCTCAGGACGTAGCCAATCCACCCGGAGATCGCTTCATGAATCCGAGCAGTCGCGCTCGTACCCTGCTGATCGTTGAGGACAACAAGGATGTCAGAACCATTTTTGCGGAGGTCTTCCAGGGCGCAGGCTATCAGGTGCTGGAAGCCGGTAACGGCGAGGATGCGCTGGCGCTCATGGCCAGTACGGGAGCCCCGGTCGATGTGGTGCTGACCGACTTGCGCATGCCGGTGATGGATGGTTTCGAACTGGCGAGCCGGATCAAGGCCGATGTACGGTTCTCGACCATTCCGGTGGTATTGCTCAGCGCCACTCCCATGAGCAACTCCTGGCAGGCGTTGGGGGTGTTTGCTGCCCTGCTCACCAAACCCTGCTCATTCGAGCAACTACTCACGACCATCGAGGCGGTGCAATGACAGCGGCACTTGCGCACCGCGCCCATGAACCTCACGAGATATCACACTGCGCCTGGTCCGTTCTGGCAGGCGTAGGCCGCATGGCCGGCTTGCGCTTGAGTACTCGCCACAGGAACAGGCCCGACAAGGCCATGCCGACCACGACGTATGCCGCGTAGAACGCAGCGAGATAGCTGCCGTAGTGGAGAAGAAAATCAATCATGGCCATGTCCGCCTGCATTGGAAAGGTTGATGCGATGGCGTGATCTTATGTTTTATATAAATTCGGGAATATCAGGAAATTTCCTATCTGTATCGCACACAGGTCATTGCTGAGCTATTGGATAGTCAACGATTTATTTTGGCCGGGAGATCACTGAGGCAACAGGGGGCGCCGACACATGTCTGAAGAGCACCGATGAGGCCGTGGCCCGACCAGCCTGGCGTGATTATCCTGACCATTGCCGAGGTGAGAGACGACGACCGGGAGCGATTGTGCGGCCAGGCAAGCGCGCTGGTTCAGCGGATCTTGATTTCCACGAAGCGGTTGCGCGGCTCGGCCACGCCGCGTTTTTGCGGGACCCGGGGATCGCGGGCTCCCTTGCCGATGACCTCGATGCTCAGGGCCTTGACCTCTGCCCGCTGCAGCTCGCGCTCGATGAGGCGCGCGCGGCGCAGCGACAAGGCATCGTTGGTGGCATCACTGCCGATATTGTCGGCGTGACCGGTGAGAACAAATTCACCGGCCGGGAATTCCTTGATCTCGGCGATGGCCTTCTTGAGCAATTCCTGGGAGGGTGGCGTGAGGCGGTCCGTTCCCAGTTCGAACAACAAGTCGTAGCTGCGCGGGCGTGCCGGCAGGCTGCGCATGACCTCGGCGTAACGGCGCTCCACTTCAGCCGCCGACAGTGTCTGCACAGGCTCGGGCTTGCCTGCGCGCGTCTGGACAGCAGCGTAGGGAGAGGTCAGCGCGGTCTCACCGCTGGCAGTCTTGACCACGATGCTGCTGGCCGAACCATCGGGCTGCGGCAGCAGAACAAAACGCTCGCCGGGTCCGGCACAGGCTGCGAGCAGGACGACCAGCGCCATCAGGGCGCAGTTCGTCGACAAGGGGAGCAGTAGCTTATTCACCGGGCACCTCCACGATGAAATCGGTTCCACGAATGCCGATGGTAGCCGTCGGCGTGCTCAGCAACTGATTCTCCGGAGTACGCTTGCCGATCAGTCCGGAGACGTAGCGCAGTGTACCCTTGGTGAGCCGCACGGCGATGTTTCCTTCGTCGGTCTTGTCGCTGTAGGCGAATCGTTCCAGCAGGAACTGGCTGTTGGGGCCGAGCGAGATGAGCGTGTCGTCACGCAGGGTGAAGCCGACCGAGCTGGCCGCAGCAGTCACGACGCGGTCTCCCGCATAGAGACGCTCACCAATGGCCAGTGGCCGGCTCTTGCCACTACGCTCGGCGTGTACATCCCCTTGCAGTACCTTGACGATGCCGGCCTGGCTGGCTGTGCTCTCCTGTGCCGACGCATCGGCCTGACCCAGCAGCCAGATGCCGGCAAGCAGCACCCCACGCCATCTGCACAGCAGGCCCGCCTTCCCTGTGTTCGCCATCCCCATGCCATGTTCCCCCGAAATCGTGATGATGATCCGTCGGCCAGCACGACCAAACGAAGCGAGCTGGCGACGATGCCACTGCGCAATTTCACAGAAAATCATCCCTCCGGTCAACTTTTCTTTAGAACCGATTTCATCAACAGGCGTGAGTGCGAGCGGGTCCCGTTTGGGATGAAGTGCAAGGCGCGAGTGGGTCAAGACCGGGCGTCTTGACCCAAATTCGTCACGCGGCAATTCGCCCAAACGGGGCGCTCCCTCCGGGTTCTGGACCGAACGCATCTCACGCCTGTTGATGAAATGGGGTCTGGTTGACGTACATGCTGGAGTCTCAAGGAAGCAGCCTGCGATGCACTACCCCGGTGCCATCGCCATGGCACCGGGGTAGCGCATCGCAGGACGAAAAAAAACCGGTCAGGCAAATGACCGGTCTTTCAAGGGTGAGCACAACACCCGCCAAAGCGATGCAACTGCTCAGGCCGCCTTCTTGGCTTCCAGCATCGATTCTTCCAGAGCGATCAGGGATTCGATGGCGGCGATGAGCATGCCGATGCGATGACGGCGGTAGATCAGGCGTTTTCTTGCACGATTGTTCATGTTTTCTCCAGCAGCCGGCGCGGTGCCGGCAGGTTGACGGGTTGGACCGCCCTCCCCGCACCACGAACTTCACATGGCTTGCCAGTGAGCATCCAGCGGGGCGGGCCAGCGGCCAAGGCCCGACATTATAGCCGAGTGCCCGCCATCGCCCGCTGCCGTACGGCCAGGGCCAGCACGACGCGCAACACCGGCAGGCCGCAGAGCCATTGTCTTGGCGGTTTTTATATCCGATAATCGCGCCCATGAACGATACCGCACAACGCCCCGCCCTCCCCGATCGACTCAGCATCGATCCCCGCAGCCCGCATTACGATGCCGCCCTCTTCGAGCACGACATCGGCATCAAGCTCAACGACAAGGAATTGAACAACGTCAGCGAGTACTGCATCAGCGAAGGCTGGATCAAGATCCCCGCCGGTCGCGCCCTCGATCGCAAGGGCAATCCCATGCTGACCAAGCTCAAGGGCCGGGTCGAAGCTTTCTACCGCTGATCCTTCCCTGATCTGCCGGCAGCGCTCACGCGCGGCCATTTCCTCCCCGCATGCAGAAAGGCCCGCAGCATCACGCTGCGGGCCTTTGCTGTTGCCGCCCCGGCAAAGTCGCTTCAGGCCCTCAGCGCCATGCGTCCCACCCGGAAAACGGCCACCGCCTGCACCAGCTCGCGGGCCTGGTCCGACAGGCTGATGGCTGCTGCGGCACTTTCTTCCACCAGTGCCGCATTCTGCTGCGTGGTGTTGTCCATCTGGGTGACGGCCTGGCCCACCTGGGCAATGCCGGTATTCTGCTCGGCCGTGGCGGCGTTGATGCCGACCATGATGTCGCTGACGCGGCGAATCGAGGTCACGATCTCCTCCATGGTCTTGCCGGCCTGGTCGGCCAGTTGCGTGCCCTGTCCCACCTGGTCGACGCTGGCAGTAATCAACTCCTTGATCTCGCGCGCCGCCGTGGCCGAACGCTGGGCCAGGCTGCGGACCTCGGTGGCGACCACCGCGAAGCCGCGTCCCTGCTCGCCGGCACGGGCCGCCTCCACCGCGGCGTTGAGCGCCAGGATGTTGGTCTGGAAGGCGATGCCATCAATTACACCGATGATGTCGCTGATGCGATCCGAGCTGGCATGGATGCCCTGCATGGTCTGCACCACCTGCTGCACCACCGCGCCACCCTGGCTGGCGACCTCGGCGGCATCGCGCGCCAGCTGGCCGGCCTGGCGCGCGCCCTCGGCATTCTGCTGCACCGTCGAGCCCAGTTCTTCCATCGAGGCGGCCGTCTGCTGCAAGGCGCTGGCCTGTTCCTCGGTACGCTTGCTCAGGTCCGCATTGCCTTGGGCAATCTGGGCGCTGGCCGTGGCCACGCTTTCGGAATTGCTGCGCACGCTGCCCACCACCTTGCTCAGCTGCGCGATCATGGTCTGCATGGCCAAGAGCAGACGGGCCACCTCGTCACTGCCCGTGACCTCGACGTGCTGGGTCAGATCGCCGGACGAGACGGCTTCGGTCAGGCGTACCGCTTCAGAGAGCGCACCGGTAGTGGCGCGCGTGATGGCCACCATCACCCACAGTGCCGCCAGCGCCAGTGCCGCCAGCGACGCGCACAGCACAATGAGCTCATTGCGCAGGCGCGGGATCTTGGCCTGCAGCCCGTCGCGCATCATGTCAAAGGAAGCGTTGACCAGCGCGAATTGCGTATCGATGATGCGCGTCATGGTGGAAACCCATTGCGGTGCCGGCATGGTCAGCGGGTCGGCCTGGACGATGGCGCTGTCGGCCAGCTTGATGGCTTCGTCGGCGGCGGTCACGGCAGCCGCACGGGTACTTTCCACATCGGCGGGCAAGGCGTGGCTCCCGGCTGCGAGCGTCAGTGATCCACGTGCGCTGTCGTAGCTGCGGCGGGCACGGTCGACAAGATTCTCCAACCGGGCGCGCTCTTCAGCATTCGCCTGCCCGCGTCCCAGGATCACGGCGCCAAGTGCACGTGCCTGGCCCAGTGCCTCAGTCAGTTGCGGCAGTTCGGACATCACCGCGCGCTGCACATAGAACAGGGCGGGCTCCGCTTCCAGCGCCAGGCCGGAGCTGTTGGCCAGGTCATTCAAAAGATCAAGCTCGCGCTTGATCAGTTGCCCATGCTGCTGGTTGCTCTGTGCACCGCTGATGGACTTGGCCGCGATATTTTGCGTCAGCGTACGCCAGTCGGCATTCAGGCTGTCCAGTGCTGCGCTCAGGGTCTTGTCCTGCAAGGGCAGCAGACCGCTGCGCACACGTTCGAAGCTTGCATCGACCTCCTTCTGGCGCTCCGCGCGACCGGCCGCTGCACCATCGCCATCGGCCAGAGACAGGGCCGACAGTCCGCGATGCTGCTGCATTTGCTTGAGCAGCAACAGCAGGTCTCGTCCGGGCGCAATGGCCAGACCTTCGCGCTGGGCGGTGGCCAGGTCATTGAGGTTGGCGCGCACCAGGATGGTGGTGGGCACGATGAACAGCAAGAAAGCGAGTGCGCCGATCAGGACGAACTTGCGTGAGTAATTGAGATGATTGATCCAGGCGCGCATGATGTTGTTGATGTTGGAGTGGAGGAAGGGCCATCATTGGCCACCTGCGCTGTCGCGCGAGACGCTCCGTTGCGCCGTCAAGTCGCTGCATTGCGACTTTTTTCAGTCGAGGGATGTTACTGAGGTCGGCTGGTTTTCTCCATGGATTCCAAGCTTGGCGACCCGCTCTGTTGTGCATTTCCGACTGTCTCGTTTCGTCCCGCTGTTCCCGAAACAAATACGAGCCACTCCTAGACCAAGGCAGAGCCGGGAGAGTTCCTGAAAGAAAGATAAATCTGCCGGCCAGGCCTCATGTGTCACCGGAAGTCACAGCTACTCACCATAAGTCACGCGTGAGGCGCACGCCGGATGGAGAAAGGAAGATGAAAAGCGAGAACGACGCACCGCACCTCACCTGGCGCGGTCACCATCGGCGGGATTGGCGGTGTCGATGCGCAAATCGGTTTCGAAGCTCTGCAGTACGGCGCGCAGTTCACCGCGCTTCTGCATGGCTTCCAGCTGGGCGTTGATGCGGGGCAGCAGCTTCACGCAGGGGCTGGCGCGGCTCATGGCGATGTAATTGTCGCTCTCGCTGACGAAGGGGCGCAGGGGCATGAAGCGATCGGTCTGGCCGGTCTGGTTCAGGTAGATCATGCCGTTGTAGTAACCGGTAATGAGATAGTCGATCCGCCCTGAATCGAGCTTGGTGAAATTCATGTAAAACTTTTGCGCCGTCTCGATGGTGAGATGGTCGCGCAGGAATTCATCGAAGCCGCCACCAAACTGGTTGCCCAGCGTGATGGCGCCACGTTTGCCGACCAGGTCCTTCCAGCCCGCATAGGCGAAGTGCTTGTCGCGCGCCACGAATACCGCAATCGGATTGACAAACAGCGGCACCGAGGCAAAGGCCAGATATTGCTGGCGCTCCGGCGTGTTCTTGAGCGAGGACACCATGGCCACTTCGCCGCTCTCGGCTTCCTTGAGTACCCGATGGAAGGGGCCGACGTAGCGCACCTCGTAGGGGATGTTGAGCGCACTCAAGGCACGGGTGGCGATCTCGATGCTGGCCCCGGTCAGCCGCTTGCCGTCATACCAGTGCAAGGGCGCGTAATCGGAATCAGCCGAGATGACGACCTTGCTGCAATCGGCCGCCTGCACCGTCAGCGGCGCGGTCAGCGCCGTGAGCGCAGTGAGCACCGTAAAGACGGCCAGTGCCGTGGCGCAGGATGGTGTGTGCATGGTCCCCCCCTTTTCTTCTGCTTCATCACGCGGCCCTGAACAGGCGGTGCGAGCAAATCATGTCCGCTTCAGCATAACCCCGGTTGCGCCCCACGCCAAAACGCATTTCGCGCGTGGCGAGAGAGCAGCGCATTTTTGCCACAGCGATCTGGCCGTCACCTGTCGCAGATCAAGCGGCATGGTTGCCCACAGAACAAAGCCCCGATCCGATCATCTCGGCGGCAGCACACCTTCAGCGCGCCTTCAGCACATCCTCACACAAGCTCGCGCAGCAGCGCCGCCGTGCTGCCCCGGAGATGCGCGGCAATGACGCAACGATACGTCTTGTAACGAAACCGGGGGCGCGTGTCAGCTGGCCCGCTGACAGGCACTGCGAAGGCAAGGACCTGGTCTGCTCGCATCCGAATGGAGCCTGAATTATTCAATGATGCGGCGCATTCACTGATGAGGTGAACTACATTCACTTTTGCATCCATCCGGAAACCGGCATGTTTTGCCTGTGCCGCTCCAGCCCCGCTGTCAGAGGCGCGCGAATCGTCCGACAAGAACATGCTGGCCTTTCCGACTGCCGCGCTGCATCGGGATTCCTATGATGAAGCCAAGTTTTCACGCAATGCAGGCGACCCGCCAAGCTGCCGCGCCTGCTTCCAGGAAACGAAGGCCCCCCTGCGGATGCAAGCAAGCCCCGATCCGCCACTGAAGTCCCGACTGCATTCGGCAGCATCGAATGCGCAACCAAGGATAAAGGAGAACAGCCATGACCAAGACCTTCCTCACCGCCGCCGTGCTGGCCGCTGCCACCTTCGCCACGGGTGCCTATGCCCAGTCCTATGATCAGGACGGCAGTTCCATGCAGGCCAGCCCGCAGCAGCAATATGACTCGACGTCGTCGCAGTCGCAGTACTACAACTACCAGGGCGACCAGACCAGCTCGCCGGCCGCCATGCAGGAAAGCGGCCAGAACGGCCAGTACATCGACCGCAAGAGCTATGAAGTGCCCAATGGTCGTCCCAACAACTATGCGCGTGAACTGAAGGATGGCCCGATGGGCACCTCTCCGGGGGCATGATCCTCGCTTCTCGCCTCGCCCCCGAAGCCCCGGCCCCGACCGGGGCTTTCTGCATGGACGCCACCGACCGGCCCGGCATGCCGTAGAATCGCGCTTTTGCCGGCGCCTCTTCCTTGCGCCGGACACACCCGGTCCCGTGATGAATCCTCAACTTGTCGGCCGCGGCATCGGCTTGTCCGTGCTGGCCTCTTCCCTGTTCGCCTTTCTCTCCGGCTATACCCGTCTGCTGGCGCCACTGGATGGCACGGACATCTTTGCCTGGCGCATCCTCATTACCCTGCTGTGCGTGCTCGGCCTGCTGGCCTGGCGCGGAGAACTGCCGCGCCTGCGCGCGGCCATGGCCGAACTGTTGGCCAGTCCCTCGCGCGTGCTCCTGCTGCTGCTCATGGCGGCCTTGCTGGGCTTGCAGCAATGGCTCTTCCTGTGGGGCTCGGTCAATGGCCGGGCGCTGGAAGTCTCGCTGGGCTATTTCATGCTGCCCCTGTCGATGGTGCTGGTGGGCCGCTTCCACTATGGCGAGAAGATGGACCTGCTGCAGCGCCTGGCGGTGCTGTGCGCCTGCATCGGCGTGGCGCATGAACTATGGATGACGCGCGCCTTCTCCTGGCCGACGCTGGCGGTGGCGCTGGGCTATCCGCCCTACTTCATCCTGCGTCGGCGCATCCGTCTGGATTCGATGCTCATCTTCGCGGTGGAACTGATGGTGCTGGCGCTGCCGTCGCTGGTCGCCCTCATCATGAGCCCGGCCTCGCTGCCCACCCTGCACACGCCGGCCATGTGGCTGCTGCTGCCCGGTCTGGGGATCCTGAGCATGATCGCCCTGACCAGCTACCTGCGTGCCGGCAAGCTGTTGCCCATGGGCCTGTTCGGCATCCTGGGCTACGTGGAACCGGTACTGCTGGTGCTGGTGGCCATGGCGGTGCTGGGCGAAAGCCTGCGACTGACGCAGCTGGGTACCTATGTGCCGATCTGGCTGTCGGTGGTACTGACGGCCCTGCACAGCGTCAGGCTGATGCGCCGACCTGCGGTGCAGAGCATGAATTGAGGGCTTTTTCGTGGACTGATCGGGGCCAGTACGGCTGAGCCAGACCTTATACTGGCAGCCACGGTCGTCCTTGGGGAGGGCGCAGACCGGCAGGAGGGGGAGACATTACATGCGGCCAATGCTGGCAAAGGCAGGGCGGGTAGCGCGCCATTCGGTAGCGCGGCGGGCGCGGCTGTTCGTCGTGCTGATCTGCCTGGCCATCGCTGCCGGTCACATCTGGCAAAGCCTGGCCGCACGCATGGTACAGCTGGACAACACCCGCATCTATTCGGGCAACATCGCCCGCACCCTGGCGCGCCATGCCTATGACGTGTTCCAGGCCACCCATGGCGCCCTGATCAACATCAGCGACCGCATCGACGAGACCGGTACCAACCACGCGCAGCTGCATGCCATGAGCCCCATCCTGCGCCGGCTGGCCAGCGAAATGCCGCAGCTCGACGGGCTCTACATCTTCGATGAGCACGGCAACCGGGTCGCCAGTTCCTCGCCGCCACGCGCGGCCGATGCCAACAATGCCGACCGCGAGTACTTCATCTATCAGCGCGATCACGACGATCCCGAACCGCACATCCATCCGACCTTGCTCAGCCGCAGTACCGACCAGTGGATCATCCCCATGTCGCGCCGCCTGAATCATCCCGATGGCCGCTTTGCCGGACTGCTGCTGGCGACCTTGCGGCTGGATCACTTCAATGCGCTCTACCAGACGGTGGAGATCGGGCGCGACAGCGCCATCCTGCTGCTGCTGCGTCCCGGCAAGGTACTCACGCGCCAGCCCTTCAATCCGGCCTTCGTCGACGTTGACCTGAGCCGCGATCCGGCCATCGGCCCGGTGCTGGCCAGTACCGGCAGCGGCCACGCACTGGTGCATTCACCGCTGGATGATATCGATCGCTACGTGTCCTGGCAGCCGGTGCAGGGTTTCCCGCTACTGGTGACGGTGACCTCCACCCGTGATGAAGTCCTGGCCCCGTGGCGCCAGCAGACCATCGTCTATGGCGTGGCGGTATTGCTGCTGCTGATCATCATCGCCGTGTTCGGCTGGCGCCTGATCGGCCAGATCGAACTGCGCCTGGTCGCCGAAGACCGCGCGCTGCAAGTCATGGGCGAACTGCACCAGGCCAACCAGCGCCTGGAGCAGCTGGCGCACCAGGATGGCCTGACCGGCCTGGCCAACCGACGCCATCTCGATACCACGCTGGCAGCGGAGTTCCGGCGCGCGGCGCGCAGCGGATCGGCGCTGTCGCTGATCATGATCGATGTGGATTTCTTCAAGCAGTACAACGACCTCTATGGCCACCAGGCTGGTGATGAATGCCTGCGCCGCATCGCGGAGGTTCTCAAGCAGCGCCAGCGCCGTCCGGGCGACCTGGCCGCGCGCTACGGCGGCGAGGAAATGGTCATGCTGCTGCCCGAGACCGATGCCGCCGGCGCCATGCAGGTGGCCGAGAAGATCCGCGCCGAGATCCAGGCGCTGGACCTGCCCCATCGCGGCAATCCAACCGGCGTGGTGACGGCCAGCGCCGGGGTCTGCGCCATGGAATTGCTGCGGCCTGATGAACGTACGGCGCAAGACCTGCTGGGCCGCGCCGATGCCGCGCTCTATGACGCCAAGCATGGCGGACGCAACCAGGTCAGGCTGGCCAGAACATAGACGGAGCCGCCGGCAGAAAAAATGCCGCCCGGCATATACCGGGCGGCATGGTTTGCACATGATTTGCGCATGGTCTGCAACGCGCGCACCACGCGCCGCAGACTTACTCCTTGTGATACGAGGTCACGCGCTCGACTTCATTCTTCGACCCCAGGAACACGGCCACACGCTGGTGCAGCTTTTCCGGCTGGATGTCCATGATGCGCTGCTGGCCGTCGGTGGCGGCGCCACCGGCCTGCTCGACGATGAAGGCCATCGGGTTGGCTTCGTACATCAGGCGCAGCTTGCCCGGCTTGCCCGGCTCACGCGCATCGGCCGGGTACATGAAGATGCCGCCGCGGTTCAGGATGCGATGCACGTCGGCCACCATGGAGGCGATCCAGCGCATGTTGAAATCCTTGCCGCGCACACCGGTGGAACCGGCCAGCATTTCATCCACGTAGCGGGTGACCGGCGGGAACCAGTGACGCTGGTTGGAGGCGTTGATGGCGAATTCCTTGGTGTCTTCGGGAATCTTGATGTCCTTCTGGGTCAGCACCCAGGCGCCCATTTCACGGTCCAGCGTGAAGCAGTGCACGCCGTCGCCGGTGGTCAGCACCAGCACGGTCTGCGGGCCATAGACGGCATAGCCGGCGGCGACCTGCTTGGTGCCGGGCTGCATGAAGTCCTGCTCGGTCGGCTCGGTCATGCCTTCCGGGGCCTTCAGCACCGAGAAGATGGTACCGATGGAGACGTTGACGTCGATGTTGGAGGAGCCGTCCAGCGGATCGAACATCAGCAGGTATTCGCCCTTGGGGTAGCGGTTGGGGATGCGGTGGATGGTCTCCATTTCTTCCGAGGCCATGGCCGCCAGGTGACCGCCCCATTCATTGGCTTCCAGCAGGATCTCGTTGGAGATCACGTCCAGCTTCTTCTGCACTTCACCCTGTACGTTTTCGCTGCCGGCGCTGCCCAGCACTTCGCCCAGCGCGCCCTTGCCAACCGCATGCGAGATCGACTTGCAGGCACGGCCGACGACTTCGATCAAGAGGCGCAGCTCGGACGGGATCTTGTTGTGCAGGCGCTGCTGCTCGATCAGGTGTTGCGTGAGGCTGATGCGTTTCATGGTGGTCTTCCTTGCAGTGGTTTTTATTTAATGAATCGGATGAATGAGTGAGGGATCATTTATCTGTCTGACAGATCAATCGGCCAGGGCCTTGGTGATGACTTCGGCCACGTCGCGCGAGAGTTTGGGCGTGGCTGCAACCTGTTGCAGGGCCAGGCGCATCTTTTCCTGCAGCGCCGGAGTGTACTTGCGCCAGCGGTCCAGGCTGCGCGCCAGGCGAGCGGCCACTTGCGGGTTGCTGGCGTTCAAGGCGATCACCTGCTCGGCCCAGAAGGCATAGCCATTGCCGTCCAGCGCATGGAAGGCCGAGGGGTTGCCGTTGCAGAAGCTGAAGATCAGGCTGCGGGCGCGATTGGGGTTCTTCAACGTGAAGGCCGGATGCTCGGTCAATGTCCGCACGGTGTTCACATCGGCATTGCGGGCCGTGGCCTGCAGGGTGAACCACTTGTCGATGACCAGGGCTTCCTGTTCGAACTCGGCATAGAAGCGCTGCAGCGCTTCGCTCTTGCCGGGCGCGGCGCTGTTCAAGACCGCCGACAGCGCGGCCAGGCGGTCGGTCATGTTGTTGGCGTCCTGGTCCTGCTGCTGGGCCAGGGCCATGGCTTCTTCATCATCGAGCTCGGCCAGGTAGGACAGGGCCACGTTCTTCAAGGCACGGTGGCCGGCCGATGCGGCGTCGGGGCTGTAGGCGCCCGGGGTCTGGTGGGCGCGATACACCGCCAGCAGATCCTCACGCAGTTCGCGCGCCAGCGAGCGGCGCAGGAACTGGCGCGCCACGTGGATGGCGTGCGGGTCGATGACTTCCATCTGTTCGGCGATCATGGTTTCCGACGGCAGGGTCAGCACCAGTTCGCGGAAGGCCGGGTCCAGCGACTCGTCCTTGAGGGTGGCACGCAGGGCTTCAGCCAGGGCACCATCGTGCTCGATGTTGTTGAGCACGGTGTCGACCGCCACCACGTGGCCGGACTGGCGCGCGGCCTGCACGGCCACCGTCAGATTCAACAGGCGACGCGTGGCCAGGCGCTGGCCGGCTTCCCAACGATTGAAGGCATCGCTGTCATGCGCCATCAGGAAGGCCAGTTCGGCATCGCTGTAATCGTATTGCAGGACCACCGGGGCGGAGAAACCACGCAGCAGCGAGGGCACCGGTTTTGCCTCGACGTTGATGAAGGTGAAGCTCTGTTTGGCCTTGGTCAGTTCCAGCACGCGGGTGGTGGCACCGGCCTTCTTCTCGCCTTGCAGCGTCAGCGCCAGGTCACGGCCTTGCGCATCCAGCAGGCCCACGGCCACCGGGATGTGGAAGGGCTGTTTCTTCTTCTGGCCGGGCGTGGCCGGGCAGCTTTGTTCCAGCGTCAGGGTCAGGGTCTTGCGCTTGGCATCGTAGTCGACCGCGGCTTGTACCAGGGGCGTGCCGGCCTGGCTGTACCAGCGTTCGAACTGCGACAGGTCGCGGCCATTGGCGTCGGCCATGGCGGCGCGGAAATCGTCGCAGGTCACGGCCTGGCCATCGTGGCGCTTGAAGTACAGGTCCATGCCCTTGCGGAAGCCATCGCGGCCCAGCAGGGTCTGGTACATGCGCACCACTTCAGCGCCCTTTTCATAGACGGTGACGGTGTAGAAATTGTTGATTTCGACGAATGAGTCAGGACGCACCGGGTGTGCCATCGGACCGGCATCTTCCGGGAACTGGGCCTGGCGCAGCACGCGCACATCATCGATGCGCTTGACGGCACGGCCGCTGTCGCTGCCGATCATGTCGGCCGAGAATTCCTGGTCGCGGAAAACGGTCAGGCCTTCCTTCAGTGACAGCTGGAACCAGTCGCGGCAGGTGACGCGGTTGCCGGTCCAGTTGTGGAAATACTCGTGGCCGACCACCGCTTCGATGTTGGCGAAGTCGACATCGGTGGCGATGCGCGGATTGGCCAGCACGTACTTGGTGTTGAAGATGTTCAAGCCCTTGTTTTCCATGGCGCCCATGTTGAAGTCGCCCACCGCCACGATCATGAAGCGGTCCAGGTCGAGATCCAGGCCGAAGCGCTCCACGTCCCAGGTGATGCTGTTCTTGAGCGAATCCATGGCGTGCTGGGTCTTGTCGAGGTTGCCCTCTTCCACCCACACCTGCAGCAGCGCATCACGGCCCGAATGCAGGCGCACGGTTTCTTCCTGGCAGACCAACTGGCCGGCCACCAGGGCGAACAGGTAAGAGGGCTTCTTGAACGGATCTTCCCACTTGGCATAGTGGCGGCCATCGGGCAGGTCGCCCTGCTCGATCAGGTTGCCGTTGGACAGCAGCACCGGATAGCGGGCCTTGTCGGCGCGCAGCATGACGGTGAATTTGGCCATCACGTCCGGACGGTCCGGGAAGTAGGTGATCTTGCGGAAACCTTCGGCTTCGCACTGGGTGAAGAAATTGCCGTTGGACACATACAGGCCCATCAACGAAGTATTGCGGTCCGGATGGACCAGGGTCTCGATCTCCAGCGTCACCTTGGCCGGGGCGGCGGGGATGGTCAGCACGCCACCGGCGATGCGGAAATCGCCCTTGGCCTGCGAGAGCGTCTTGCCGTTCAGGCGCAGGGCCACCAGTTCCAGCTCTTCGCCGAAGAGCACCAGGTCGCGGCCGCGGGCGGCCGGGTTGCGGGTCAGGGTAATGCGGGTGGCGACACGGGTGTCGGCGGGATCAAGGTCGAAACCCATCTCGACGGTGTCGGCCAGGTAGTTGGGAGCGGCGTAGTCTTTACGGTAGATCGTCTGGGGCGTATCGGTGCGCATGGAGGCCTGTCCGGGAAGGGAAATGGAGGTCAAAAATGATGACTAAGGTGAAGGCTAAGACAGCAGAAAGCCAATTCAGGTGCAGCAAAAACCCGATTTTACCAATCATCCCGCACTGCGCGAATGGAATCGGCCTGAATTGCTGCGCCGCCCTCCCTCAGGGACCATCGGCGGGAAACATGGTTCATATCGCCCTCTGGCCAGTACAATGACCAAACCGGCACTTGCCCCGCATCGGAATGCGCCGGGCAGGCGCCATGCGGCTTTGCGGCGAGCACTCGCCGCCCGGGATCAAAATGGCCTCGCGCAGAGTCTGACCAGGCCCGGCTTTCTGCCTTTTGCTTCATATCGCCGCGCAAGCGCCCTGCCCATGGCATCCTGGCCTTGCACTCGATGCCGGACCTTTTTCTGATGGAGTTCGTTCATGAAACGCTGGCTTTACCCCCTTCTTGCAGCGGCCAGCTTGCTGCTCTCCGGTTGCGCCTCGGTCATCGAGAGCAACGTCACCGCTTTCCACGCCTGGTCGCCCGGCGACAACCAGAAGGACTATGCCTTCGCCCCGGCCAAGGACCAGGAAAACGACCTGCAATATCAGAACTATGCCGGCCTGATCCGCCAGGAGCTGCAGTTCCTGGGATTTACCGAGGCACGTGATCTGAAGTCGGCGCAATTGCAGGTCAGCTTCAGCTACGGCATGAATACCGGGCAGGTGGTGGTGAGCCAGCCGGCCTACGATCCCTTCTTCTATGGTCCGGGTCCGGGCTGGGGGCGCTTCGGACCACGTCCGTTCGGCTTCTACGGGCCTTATGGTCCCTTCTACGATCCCTTCTGGTATGGCGCACCGATGCAGACGACCAGCTATCCGGTCTTCCTGCGGCGGCTGCAGATCGGCATCAGCCAGGCCAGCGACGGCAAGAAGCTGTTCGATGTGGTGGTGGACAGCGAAGGCCAGCGCGCTGGATTGGCGGAGGCCATGCCGGCCATGGTACGCGCCGCCTTTGATGACTTCCCCGGCCCCAGCGGGGTGACGCGGCACATCCGCATCAAGGTCGACAAGAACGGCCAGCCGGAGGACTGATCGTCCTCAGCCATGCGGCGGCCGTCCCAGCCGCTTGCCCAGTCCCCAGATGCTCAACAGCAGCAGCGCGCCGCCCAGCCACTGGCTGGGGCTCAGGGTCTGCCCCAGCAGCAGGGCCGCCAGCAGCACGGCGGTGAGCGGCTCGATGAGCGTGGCCACGGTCAGCGCCGTAGGGGTCAGGCGCGCGGCGCCCCAGCTGAACACCAGCAGCGCCAGGGCCGCCGTGACCACGCCCAAGTAGAGATACCAGGCCTGCGGCGGCAGGCCGCTGGGCCAGTGCAGCGGCCGGGCCAGGCTGGCCAGGCCCATCACCAGGGCCGCCACCACGGTCAGGCAGGTGGCCGATGGCCCTGCCCCCAGGGCCGCGGAGAGCCGTCCGCTGACCAGCGTGAAGCCGGTATAGAGCAGCGCCGAGGCCACCGAACAGAGCAGGCCGATCATCAGATCCATCTGGCCCGACCCCGCCGTATCGGCGCTCTGGTGCCGCGCCACGATCAGCACGGTGCCGCCCAGGGCAGCGATCAGCACGGTCGCCAGCGTCCAGTCCAGCCTGTCCTGTCCGCGCAGCAGCGCGATCAAGGTGGAGAACACCGGCGGCAGGCACAGAGCGATGAGGGTGGGAATAGCCGCGCCGATGCGCTCTATCCCGAGGAACCAGCACAGCACGTAACCCGCCATGGTGGTACCGGCCAGCAGCACGGGCAGCAGCAGCGTACGCAGGGTCGGCAGATGGATGCGGGTGCCGAACACCAGGCACAGGAAGACGGCACCCACCGCAAAGCGCCAGAAGGAGATGTCGCCGGGAGCAAAACCGTATTGCGCGATCAGGATGTTGACCACCAGGGCACCGGTGCCCCACAGGAAGCCGGCGCTGCAGGCGGCCATCAGCGCCACCCCCGAGTAATGGGGCGCAGCCAGGGAAGGAGAACGGGAGCCGGTCACGGTAAGTCCTTGCAATGAAGGTGGCGGGGGCGTCCGACCGGTCGCCGGGCGCAGCGCCACAGTGTAGCCCAACACCGACCCGGCCTGCTGGCCCGCCGCGCTGCCCCTCAATTGATGAAGCGCCCGCCCGTGCCGATGGCGGTCAGGTCGACGAAATCCGAACCGCTGTGATCGGTGCGGCTGAAATGCAGACTGAAACCGCCACCATCGTAGTTGGCCGGGGTGATGCTCTCCAGCGCCCGGATCAGACCGGCGCGCGTGAGATGGGGACCGGCGCGGCGCAGGCCCTCCACCAGCACGCGGGCAGCGATGTAGCCCTCCAGACCGATGAAGTTGCAGCCCGCACGCGAGGCGCTGCTGTCCATGGCTTTCTGATACTCATAGACGATGGGCAGTCTGGCCTTGTTGGGGAACGGCACCACCTGGGTAATCTCGGTGCCGACACCGGCCTGCTGCAGGCGCGCGGCCAGCGACTGGCTGCCGACGAAGGAGTAATTGGAAAAACCTCCCAGATAGCCCGCTGCGCGCATGTGCGTGATGAGCGCGGCCGCCGGTCGATACGACACCGCCTGGATCACCACATCGGGGCGCATCTGCATGAATTTTTCTGCCGCGGCCGAAACCTCATCGCTGTTGCGCTCGATGGACCGGCTGCCCACCAGGATCAGGCCGTAGACGCTCACGCGCTGGCGCAGGTTCTCCAGCAGGCTCTTGCCCAGCTCGTCGTTCTGGTAGAACACCGCCACCCTCACCCGTCCATTGCCTTGCAACTGGCGCAGGAGGAAGTCGGTTTCCTGCGCGTAGCTGGCGCGTACGTGGAAGATCAGGCGATGGAAAGGCTCGCGCAGGGCGACCGCGCCCGTGTGCGGCGCAATCAGCGGGATACCGGCCTCGCGGATGGCCGGCAATGCCGCCAGGACCGTAGGCGTGCCGGAAAAGCCGAACAGCGCGAAGACCTTGTCGCGCCAGATCAGTTGCTGGGTATTGGCCAGGGTGCGTTCAGGATCGTAGCCGTCATCCAGACTCAACAGCCGCACGCGTCGGCCATGGACGCCGCCGCGGGCATTGACCTGGGCAAAATAGCTGCGCGCCCCTTCCTGAAAATCCCGGCCGACCTCGGCGGCCGGCCCGGTAAAGGGCGAGGACTGGCCCAGGACGATCTCTTGCGCAGTGACCCCGTTCTCGGCTGCCGCCATCCCGTGCAGGCCGCATGCCCACGCCAATGCCAAGGCCAGTCGGCCACACCGGACGACGACCGTACGCCAGCTCCTTCCCATCTCCCTCTCCCGCCAAAAATGTTCTCCCTGGAGGCGCTCGGGTGAAGAAACTCACCCAAACGTCAAAGGCTGCATTTGACGATCAAGACGGAGAAAAATGCGCGATCTGCGCATAGTCGTGAGCAAAAACCGATAACTTGCGAGATCCATGCCGAATAATTTCGATATTCGGTAAAAAACTAGGAGAAATAGGCTTCGCTGGCAAAGGTGATGAAGACGATCATGAGCACCGCGCAGATCAGCACGACCAACAGCCGCCCGAACTTGGGCGAGCCGTCGTTGCCTGTGGCCTGCTCGGGGGGATGCCCCATGGGGTTGTCGAGGCCGGGCTCGCGCGGTGGCTGGTCCATGAGGCTTCCTCTTGTGGCTGGCGTCAGTCGGGATGAATCAGGCGGCCATCAGGGGATCAGGATGGTCGAACCGGTGGTCTTGCGCGCTTCCAGGTCGGCATGCGCCTGGCCTACATCCTTCAAGGCATAGCGCTGGTTGATCTCGATGCTGATCTTGCCGCTCTCGACCATGTCGAACAGGTCACCGGCGGTGGCGTCGAGTTCGGCGCGGGTGGCGATGTAGTTGCCCAGCGAAGGCCGGGTCAGGAACAAGGAGCCGCGGGAAGCCAGTTCGGACACGCCGAACGGCGCCACCGGACCGGAGGCATTGCCGAAGCTGACCATCATGCCGCGCGGGCGCAGGCAATCCAGCGAGCCGGTGAAGGTGTCCTTGCCGATGGAGTCGTAGACCACCGGGACGCCCTTGCCGCCGGTAATTTCCTTGACGCGGTCGACGAAGTTTTCGGTCTTGTAGTTGATCACGTGGGCAGCGCCATGTTCTTTGGCCAGCGCAGCCTTCTCGTCGCTGCTGACGGTGCCGATCAGGTTCACACCCAGCGCGCGTGCCCACTGGCAGGCTATCAAGCCGATACCGCCGGCCGCGGCGTGGAACAGGATGGTCTCGCCGGGCTGCACGACATAGGTCTGGCGCAGCAGGTATTGCACGGTCATGCCCTGCAGCATCATGGCGGCGGCGGTATCGAAGCTGATGGCATCGGGCAGCTTGACCAGGATGTCAGCGGGCATCACCCGCGCTTCGCAGTAGGCTCCATTGGGGCGGCCCGCGTAGGCCACGCGGTCGCCGACCTGGAAACCGGCCACGCCCGGCCCCACCGCTTCGATGGTGCCGGCGCCTTCCTGCCCCAGTCCGGCGGGCAGCGGCTGGGGATAGAGACCGGAGCGGAAGTAGCAATCGATGAAGTTCAGGCCGACGGCAGCGTGGCGGATGCGGACTTCACCGGGGCCTGGCTCGCCCACTTCCACGTCCACGTATTCCATCACTTCGGGGCCGCCGGTCTTGCTCATGCGGATTGCTTTTGCCATCTGGGTCTCCTGGTTGGTGGTTGGTGCTCGGTTTCGCGCCTGAAAATTCACTTTTGTGAGGCAGTATAAAACGCCTCAGCGCTTCTTGCGCGACAGCAGCCACATGCCGGCCAGCACCAGGGCGGTGCCGGCCAGCTGGATGCCGGTGATGGGCTCATCCAGCAAGACCGCGCCCATGAACAGCGTCGACACCGGCCCCACCAGCCCGGCCTGGGCGGCAGTGGGCGCGCCGATGCGAGAGACCGCCACCATGGTCAGGAACACCGGCAGCACGGTGCAGAACACGGCGTTGAACAAGGACAGCTGGTACACCGCCGCCACCTGCGTGACCAGATCAGAGGGAGCGCGCAACACGAAGAACTGGATCACGCAGGCCACGCTGGAGACGCACATGGCATAGGCCACCAGCCGCACCGCCCCGACCCGCCTGACCAGCTCGCCGGAAGCAATCAGATAGATCGAATAGCTCAAGGCCGAGCCCAGCACCAGGGCACTGCCGAGGAGGACGTTGCTGCCGCCGGTGTGCAGGTCATGCTGCAGCACCAGCACGGTGCCGAAGTAGGACACCAGCAGCGCGACCCATTCGATCGCACCGACCTTGCGCTTGAAGAAGAAAAAAGCGATCAGCATCACGAAGGAAGGGGTGAGGAACAGGATCAGCCGTTCCAGCCCGGCGGAGATGTATTGCAGCCCGAGGAAATCGAGGAAGCTCGACAGGTAATAGCCCATCAAGCCCAGCACCACGATGCGCAGGACGTCGGCGCGCGCCAGCGGCGGCTGGGTGCGGGCCTTCCACAGTGCCACGGCGGCAAACATGGGGAAGGAAAACACCATGCGCAAGGTGATCACCATGACCGCATCGACCTGATAGCGGTACATCAGCTTGGCCACGATGGCCTTGGCGGAAAAGAAAATGGCGCCGACGATGGCCAGCAGCAAGCCGCCCAGGAAGGCCTGGCGCGGGGTGGAATGGACGGGGGAGGGAGCGGCAGTCATGGCCGCGATTGTAAACCCTGGGCTGCCCGCGCGCCGTACGGATGTCCGGACAGCGCGGGCGGTGGCGGATCAGCGTTTCTTCATCAGGGTGCCGAGCACGCCGCGAATGAGTTCACGGCCAACCTGCGAACCGATGCTGCGCGCGGCCGACTTGACCATGGCCTGCAAGGGCGAATCGCTGCGGCGGCTGCCACTGCCGCTACCGAAGATGCCGCCGGCGGCATCCTTGAGCAGATCCCCCAGGCCGCCGCTCTGGCCTTGTGACGGTGCCGGCGATGGTTGCGGCCCGGGTGGCGGCATGCGCGTACCGCCGCCGGGACGCGAAGTGCTGGCCGGGGCCGGTGCAGTGCGGCCGGCCGAAGCGCCCCAGGCGTTGTCATCCACCGGGGCCGGGGCTTCTTGCGGGACCGGGGCCGGGGCGGACTGCGGTTGCTGCACGGCACGGCCTTTCAGGCGTTCATAGGCCGATTCGCGGTCAATGGCCTGTTCGTAGACACCGGCCACCAGCGAGGACGCGATCAGGGCACGCCGCTCCGGGTCGCTGAGCGGACCGATCTGCGAGGCCGGTGTCAGCACGTAGCCGCGTTCGACCATGTTGGGCCGGCCCTTCTCGTCCAGGAAGGACACCAGGGCCTCGCCCACCCCCAGTTCGGTGATGGCCTGGGCGGTGTTGACCATGGGATTGGGACGGAAGGTCTCGGCGGCGGCCTGCACCGCCTTCTGGTCGCGCGGTGTGTAGGCGCGCAGGGCGTGCTGTACGCGGTTGCCCAACTGGCCCAGTACGGTGTCGGGGATGTCCAGCGGATTCTGGGTCACGAAATAGATGCCCACGCCCTTGGAGCGGATCAGGCGCACCACCTGCTCGATCTTCTGCAGGAGCGGCTTGGGGGCTTCATCGAAGAGCAGGTGCGCCTCGTCGAAGAAGAAGGCCATCTTGGGCTGGTCCAGGTCACCCACCTCGGGCAGGTGCTCGAAGAGCTCCGAGAGCATCCACAGCAGGAAGGTGGAATACAGGCGCGGCGCGTTCATGAGCTTGTCGGCGGCGAGGATGTTGATGACGCCGCGACCTTGCGCATCGGTCTGCATCCAGTCCTCGATGTTCAACATCGGTTCGCCGAAGAAGCGGTCGCCACCCTGTTCATCGATGGCGATCAGGCCGCGCTGGATGGCGCCCACGCTGGCGGCCGAAATGTTGCCGTATTCGGTCTTGAACTGCGCCGCGTTCTCGCCCACATGCTGCAGCATGGCGCGCAGGTCCTTGGTATCGAGCAGCAAGAGGCCGTGATCATCGGCAATCTTGAAGACCAGTTGCAGCACGCCCTGCTGGGTGTCGTTCAGGTTGAGCATGCGGGCCAGCATCAGCGGTCCCATGTCGGAAACGGTGGCGCGCACCGGATGACCCTGCTCGCCATAGACGTCCCAGAAGGCTACCGGCGCGGCGGCCCAGGCGGGCTCGGGCAGGCCCAGCTGGGCCAGGCGCGCGCTGGTCTTGGGCGAGTTGCTGCCGGCCTTGCCCAGACCGGAGAGGTCACCCTTGACGTCCGCCATGAAGACTGGCACGCCGATGTCGGACAAGGCCTGGGCCAGCACCTGCAGGGTGACGGTCTTGCCGGTGCCGGTGGCGCCGGTGATGCAGCCGTGGCGGTTGGCCAGTTGCGGCAGCAGGCACAGCTGCACCCCTGAATGGGTGGCGATCGGAAGCGGATTAATCATGTCGGCTCGGCCTCGAAGGCAAAAATGATGGGGTGGCGATATGGTAAAATGCCCGCCCGATTATAGTCAGAACATGGCGCCAGGAAATGTATTATCGGTCCTGCCTGCGCCGGTCCCCTTCTGCAGCGATGCGTCACCTGCGCCCCACGGTCTTGCCGAGGCGCCCCGGAGCGCGGTCTGGGCAGGCGGGGCGGTTCTGGCCTCACTCTCTCGCAGGAAAGATTGAACATGGCTGGACACAGCAAATGGGCCAATATTCAGCATCGTAAAGGCCGTCAGGACGAAAAGCGCGGTCGCGTCTGGACCCGTCTGATCAAGGAAATCACCGTCGCCGCCCGCATGGGCGGAGGCGATCCGGACACCAACCCGCGCCTGCGCCTGGCCGTGGACCGTGCCTCCGACGCCAACATGCCCAAGGACAACGTCACCCGCGCCATCCAGCGCGGCACCGGCGCCCTGGATGGCGTGAACTATGAAGAAGTGCGCTATGAAGGTTATGGCATCAACGGTGCGGCCATCATCGTCGACTGCATGACCGACAACCGCGTCCGTACCGTGGCCGAAGTGCGTCACGCCTTCTCCAAGTTCGGCGGTAACATGGGGACCGAAGGTTCGGTGGCCTTTCTCTTCAAGCACTGCGGCCAGCTGATGTATGCGCCCGGCACCGATGAGAATGCGGTCATGGAAGCGGCGCTGGAAGCCGGTGCCGAAGACGTCATCACCGACGACGAAGGCGGCATCGAAGTGCTGACCGCCCCCAACGACTTCGCAGCCGTCAAGTCCGCCATGGAGGCGGCCGGCTTCAAGGCCGAAGTCGCCGAGATCACCATGAAGCCCTCCACCGAAACCGTGTTCGCCGGCGAGGATGGCGTCAGGATGCAGAAACTGCTGGATGCGCTGGAGAACCTGGACGATACCCAGGAGCTCTATACCAATGCCGTGATCGAAGAATAATTCACCTGAATTGAACCGATTCGGACAACACGCCCCTTTCCGCCCCATTCGCCACTTTTATCTTCCTATCCCATGAAAATCCTAGTTGTTGGCTCCGGTGGCCGTGAACATGCGCTGGCCTGGGCCATTGCCAAGTCGCCGCGCATCCAGACGGTCTATGTTGCTCCCGGCAATGGCGGCACTGCGCTCGACGAGCGCCTGCAGAACATCGCCATCACCGATCCCGTGGCCCTGGCCGACTTCGTCGAGCAGGAGCACGTGGCACTGACCGTAGTCGGTCCGGAAGGCCCGCTGGCTGCCGGTATCGTCAACGTCTTCCGTGCCCGCGGCCTGAAGATCTTCGGCCCCACCAAGGAAGCGGCCCAGCTGGAAAGCTCCAAGGACTTCGCCAAGTCCTTCATGCAGCGCCATGCGATCCCTACCGCCGAATACCAGACCTTCTCGGACGTTGCCGCCGCGCATGACTACATCGCCCAAAAGGGCGCGCCCATCGTCATCAAGGCCGACGGCCTGGCCGCCGGCAAGGGCGTGGTGGTTGCCATGACGCTGGAAGAAGCGCATACGGCCGTGGACATGATGCTCTCCGACAACAAGCTGGGCGACGCCGGTGCGCGCGTGGTGATCGAGCAATTCCTGGCCGGTGAAGAAGCTTCCTTCATCGTCATGGTCGACGGCAAGAACATCCTGCCGCTGGCCACCAGCCAGGACCACAAGCGCCTGCAGGATCATGACCAGGGTCCCAACACCGGCGGCATGGGTGCCTATTCGCCCGCGCCCATCGTCACCCCGGCGCTGCATGCGCGCGTGATGCGCGAAATCATCGTACCCACCGTGCAGGGCATGGCCAAGGATGGCATCCCCTTCTCAGGCTTCCTGTATGCGGGCCTGATGATCGATGCCGACGGCAATCCCAAGACGCTGGAATTCAATTGCCGCATGGGCGATCCGGAAACCCAGCCCATCATGGCGCGCCTGAAGACCGATCTGCTGACCGTGTTTGAACACGCCGTCACCGGCACGCTGGACAAGGTCGAACTGGAATGGGACCGCCGCACCGCACTGGGCGTGGTCATGGCCGCGCACGGCTATCCGGAAGAACCGCGCCGTGGTGATCTGATCACCGATATCCCGGCCGAAACGCCCGATTGCGTGACCTTCCACGCCGGCACGGTCCTCAACGATGACAAGCTGACCACCAACGGCGGTCGCGTGCTGTGCGTCGTGGGTCTGGGCGACAGCGTCAAGGTCGCGCAGAAGCACGCCTATGACGCTGCCGACCTGATCCACTTCGCCGGTTCGCAGATGCGCCGCGACATCGGCTGGCGCGCCTTGAAGCGCTAAGCCGGGCCGCATGCGGTCCCCATCCCCCGCAACGCCCTGCGTGTTGCGGGGGATTTCATTTGGCAGGCGTGCGCAGCGCTGCAACAAAAATGGCGTCCGCACAGCCCAAGCCTGACGGGCGTTTGCGGGCAGCATGCCGCCGCCACAACCCGCATTCCGAGAAAAAAAGGACATATCGATGCCAGACCATCTGCTCAATGTTGACACTTTGATCAACCTCTACCTGGTTCCCTTCGGGCTCAAGGTGATCGCCGCCATCGTCATCTGGATCGTCGGCGGCCTGTTCATCAACACCTTGTCCAAGGTCGTGCGCCGCGTGCTGACGGCACGCCAGTTCGAGACCACCCTGATCAACTACGCCAGCTCGGCCATGCACGTGATCCTGCGCGTGCTGCTGGTGATGGGCATCCTGGAGGTGTGCGGCATCCCCACCACTTCCTTTGCCGCCATGATCGGCGCGGTCGGCGTGGCGCTGGGTGTGGCCTGGTCGGGCCTGCTGTCGAACTTCGCGGCCGGCATCTTCCTGGTGGTGCTGCGGCCCTTCAAGGTGGGCGACTACATCACCGCCGCCGGTCAGACCGGCACGGTCTCCGACATCGGTCTGGTGACCACCATCATCACCACCGACAACAACCTGCGCGTGATCATCGGCAACAACAAGCTGTTCTCGGAAAACATCATCAACTACAACGTCAACGCCACCCGTCGTACCGACCTGCGTTGCCAGATTGCCTACGGGGTCGATCCGCAGGAGGCCATCGCCAAACTCTCAGAGCGCATCAAGGCCATCCCCAACGTATTGCAGACGCCGGCGCCGGGAATCATGATCCAGGAATTCAATGCCACCGGTACCCTGATCGCTCTGCGCGTGCACGCGCCCACCCCCAACTTCGGCCAGGTCTACAATGACGTGCAGAACGCCATCGCCGAGGTCTGCCTGAAGGAAGGCTGGCCGGCACCAGCGACCTATCAGGTCAACATCGCGCCGACACAGCCGCCGCAAAACTGAGGCCAATGCCCCACAAGGCCGCCCCGACAAGGCGCACGGAGCGGCTTTTGGCGCCCCAGCCAGGGGCGCTCAAGGTACAATGGCGGGTTGGAACGCATTTCCGTCCAGTAACCGTGCATCAGAGCGACCCGCCGTGACCCACCATTCCAACGCTTCCACCAACACTGCCGCCGTCAAGGCTTATCTGCAGGACCTGCAACAGCGCATCGTCGCGGCCCTGGAAGCCGCCGATGGCAAGACCTTCCTGTCGGATTCGTGGGAACGCCCCGAAGGTGGCGGCGGCACCTCGCGCCTGCTGGAAGAAGGAAACCTGCTCGAACGCGGCGGCGTGGGCTTCTCGCACGTGATGGGCAAGAACCTGCCGCCTTCGGCGGCGGCCAACCGCCCGCAACTGGCGGGCCGGGCCTGGGAGGCGATGGGCGTGTCGCTGGTGCTGCATCCGCGCAATCCCTACGTGCCGACGGTGCACATGAATGTACGTTTCTTCACCACCCATGCGGAAGGCGAAGAAGCAGTCTGGTGGTTCGGCGGCGGCATGGACCTCACGCCCTACTACGGTGTGAAGGAAGATGCAGTCCACTTCCACCGCACCTGCCGCGCTGCGCTGCAGCCCTATGGCGAGGACCTGTATCCGCGCTTCAAGAAGTGGTGCGATGACTATTTCTACCTGAAGCACCGCAAGGAGCCGCGCGGTGTCGGTGGCATTTTCTTCGATGACTTCAACGCCCTGCCCTTCGAGCAAGCCTTTGCCCTGCAGCGCAGCGTCGGTGATGCCTTCCTGGACGCCTACTTGCCCATCGTAGCGGCGCGCCGCGATACGCCCTATGGTGAACGTGAGCGCGACTTCCAGGCCTATCGCCGGGGACGCTATGTGGAATTCAACCTGGTCTTCGACCGGGGCACGCTGTTCGGGCTGCAATCCGGTGGCCGGACCGAATCCATCCTGATGTCGATGCCGCCGCTGGTAAAGTGGCGCTATGACTGGCATCCCGAGCCGGGCAGTGCGGAAGCGGCGCTGTATGCCGACTTCCTGGTGCACAAGGAATGGCTGTAATGGCGCTGCCTGCGGCGCAGCGCTGCATCGCCGTGCTCGGCGGCAGCTTCGATCCGGTGCACAATGGCCATGTCCTGCTGGCCGAGCATTTCGTGCAGTTGCTGCAGCCCGACGAGCTGCGCGTCATCCCCACCGGCAATCCGTGGCAGAAGCACGGCTTGCAGGCCGCCGCGGCCGATCGGGTGGAAATGGTGCGGCGGGCCTTCGATCGCCAGCAGGTACCGGTCGTCATCGATGAGCAGGAAATCCGTCGCGCCAGCGCGACCTATACCATCGATACCCTGCGCGCCCTGCGGGCCGAACTGGGACCGGAGGTGTCCATCGTGTTCCTGATGGGCGCGGATCAGCTCCAGCATCTGGACACCTGGCAGCACTGGCAGGAACTGTTTGACCTGGCGCACCTGTGCGCCGCCTCGCGGCCTGGCTTCGCGCTGGCCGACACGCACGTGCCGCCGGCCGTGAGAGAAGAATTCAAGCGACGCAACGCTGCGCCGCAAGAGATCCGCAGCACCCCGCACGGATACGGCTACCTGGCCCTCGGGCTGGCGGTCGATATCTCGTCGACTGAAATCCGTGCCCAGCTGCAACGCGGCACCCGACCCGATTCGCTGATTCCGGGCAGGGTGCTAGACTATATCGAACAACAACATCTGTACCGAACTCAATAATGGACATCAAAAAACTGCAAACCCTGGTCGTGGACGCCCTGGAAGACGTCAAGGCCCAAGAAATCCGCATCTTCGACACCTCGCACCTGACCAGCCTGTTCGACCGCGTGGCCATTGCCTCCGGTACCTCGAACCGTCAGACCAAGGCGCTGGCCGCCTCGGTGCGCGACAAGGTCAAGGCCAAGGGCGGCAACGTCGTCAGCGTTGAAGGCGAGGACACCGGTGAATGGGTGCTGGTCGACCTGGGTGACATGATCGTGCACATCATGCAGCCGGCCATCCGCACCTACTACCGTCTGGAAGAAATCTGGGGCGACAAGGAAGTCAAGCTGGGCGCGGCCAAGCGCACCGGCACCTCGGCCGCCGCCAAGCGCGCCGCCGAAGATACCCCGGCCCCCAAGACCCGTCGTACCCGCGCCCAGGCCGAAGCGGTCGAAGCCAGCCAGGCCCTGGACGACGACGAGGACGCACCGAAGAAGCCGGCGCGCAAGCCCCGTACCACCTCGGCCACCACCGGCACCCGCGCCGCTGCCGGCACGGCCCGCACCACCGGCACCAAGACCACGGCGGCCAAGACCACCACGACCCGTGGCACCGCGGCCGGCAGCAAGACCACCACGAGCAAGGCCGCCAGCCCTCGCAAGGCGGCAGCGCCCAAGACCCCGACCGGCAAGACCGTGCGTGTGGCACCGGCCAAGAGCGAGACCGCCAAGAAGCCGGCCGCCAAGCGTTCCAGCAAGGCTTGATGCAGCTGGTCATCGCGGCCGTCGGCCACAAGATGCCGGCGTGGATAGAAACCGGCTTCCAGGAGTATGCCAAGCGCATGCCACCGGAATGCCGGATCATCCTCAAGGAAATCAAACCCGTCGAACGTTCCGGCAGCCGCACGGCGGAAACCGTGATGGCGCAGGAGCGCGAGAAGATCGAAGCGGCGCTGCCCAAGGGCGCGCGCGTGATTGCGCTGGACGAGCGCGGGCGCGACTGGACCTCGGTGCAGTTGTCGCAGCAGCTGGTGCAGTGGCAGCAGGACGGGCGCGACGTGGCCTTCGTCATCGGCGGGGCTGACGGGCTCGATCCCGGCTTCAAGGCCGGCGCCGACACGCTCATCCGCATCTCCAGCATGACCTTGCCGCATGGCATGGTGCGGGTGATGCTGGCCGAGCAGTTGTACCGCGCCTGGTCGATCACCCAGAACCATCCGTATCACCGCGCCTGACGGCGTCCACCGCCGGCTTCCGGCCTTCCGGTACCGGCTCTTGACATCCCTGGCTCAATGAAACAAGCGGACCACAAAATCTACCTCGCCTCAAAAAGCCCGCGCCGTCGCGAACTGCTGCGCCAGATCGGCATCGATTTCGAACTGCTGCTCTCGGACAAGGAAGTCGACGAGAGTGTCCTGCCCGGCGAAGCCCCGCTGGACTATGTCGCCCGCGTTACCCGCGCCAAGCTCGACAGCGCCCAGCAGACCATGATCCTGCGCCAGTTGCCGCACCGCCCGCTGCTCTCGGCCGATACCACCGTGGTGGTCGATGACATGATCCTGGGCAAGCCGGCCGATCACGATGAAGCCGTGCGCATGATCACCCTGCTCTCCGGCCGCACGCATCAGGTCTTGACCAGCGTGGCCGTGGGCGTGACGCACGGGCTGGACACCGACGTCTGGCAGATCGTGCAGCAATCCGACGTCAGCTTCGCGCCGCTCACCGAGCAGGCCATCGCTGCCTACTGCAATACGGTGGAACCCTACGACAAGGCCGGCGCCTATGGCATCCAGGGCCTGGCCTCGGTGTTCATCAGTCATATCGTGGGCAGTCATTCCGGTATCATGGGACTGCCGCTCTTCGAGACGGCTCAACTATTACAACAAGCGGGCGTGCGCATCCTATGAGCGAAGACATCCTCATCAACATCACGCCGCAGGAGACGCGCGTGGCGCTGATCCTGCAAGGCGCCGTGCAGGAACTGCACATCGAACGTACCCTCTCGCGCGGCCTGGCCGGCAACATCTACCTGGGCAAGGTGGTACGGGTGCTGCCGGGCATGCAGTCGGCCTTCATCGATATCGGCCTGGAGCGTGCGGCGTTCCTGCATGTGGCCGACATCTGGGAGGCCCGTCCGCACGATGGTCAGAATGCGCCGGCCATTCCCATCGAGAAACTGCTGCACGATGGCCAGACCATCACGGTGCAGGTCATCAAGGACCCCATCGGCACCAAGGGGGCACGGCTGTCGACGCAGATCTCCATTGCCGGGCGCATGCTGGTCTATCTGCCGCAGGACAAGCACATCGGCATCTCCCAGCGCATCGAGAACGAAGCCGAGCGCGAACTCCTGCGCAGCAAGGTGCAGGCGCTGTTGCCGCCGGAAGAAAAAGGCGGCTTCATCATCCGCACCATGGCCGAGGATGCGTCCGACTCCGACCTGCAGATGGATGTGGAATACCTGCGCACCACCTGGGCCACCATCATCAAACAGGCCAAGACCAAACCGGCACCGACGCTGCTGCATCAGGACCTGTCGCTGGCGCAGCGGGTGCTGCGCGACTTCGTTTCCGACCAGACCGCTACCATCCAGGTCGATTCGCGCGAGAACTTCCACATGCTGCAGGAGTTCGGCGCCATCTACACGCCCTCGGTGCTGCCCAAGCTGATGCACTATCGCGGCGAGCGGCCGCTGTTCGACCTGTACGGCGTGGAAGAGGAAATCGAGCGAGCCCTGGGTCGCCGGGTGGACCTGAAGTCGGGCGGCTACCTGATCGTTGACCAGACCGAAGCGATGACCACCATCGACGTGAACACGGGCAGCTTCGTCAACGGTCGCAACTTCGATGACACCATCTTCAAGACCAATCTCGAAGCGGCGCATGCCATTGCCCGCCAGCTGCGGCTGCGCAACCTGGGGGGCATCATCATCCTGGACTTCATCGACATGGAGAGCGCCGAGCACCGCCAGGCCGTGCTGGCCGAACTGGGCAAGGCGCTGCAGCGCGACCGCACCAAGATCTCGGTATCGGGCTTTTCCACCCTGGGGCTGGTGGAAATGACTCGCAAGCGCACCCGCGAATCGCTGGCCCATATCCTCTGCGAGACCTGCCCGGCCTGCAAGGGGCGCGGCCAGGTCAAGACGCCGCGCACGGTGTGCTACGAGATCCTGCGCGAGGTCATGCGTGAGGCCAAGCAGTTCAATCCGCGCGAATTCCGCATCCTGGCCTCGCAGGTGGTGGTGGACATGTTCCTGGAAGAGGAATCGCAGCACCTGGCCATGCTGGGGGACTTCATCGGCAAGCCGGTGTCGTTGCAGGTGCAGAGTGATTATCAGCAGGAGCAGTACGACATCATCCTGATGTAAAGCCCGGGTGGCACGGCAATACCCCCGCGCACTGCCGTGACACCGACTCTCCGGCCCCCACCGGCCCCTGCAAATCGATGACAAGAGTGCCTGCCAGCCCAACGAACACGGCATAATCTCTCTTTTTCGTCTCTGCACGACCTGCAAGCAAGGATTCCCCCGATGCTGTCCAACAACATGAAACGCCTGGCTGCCCTGCACTGGCCCTACAAGAAGCGGCTGGCGATCGCCTTCATTGCCATGATCGTCACGGCGGCCACCGAGCCGGTGGTGCCCTATATCTTCCAGGTGCTGCTGGACAAGGGCTTCGTGGGCAAGCCGGCCTTTTCGCTGTGGCTGGTGCCGGCGGCGGTGATCGGCATCTTCTTCATCCGCGGTATCGCCACCTTTACCAGCTCTTACATGATGACCTGGGTCTCCACCCGCATCCTCAATGAACTGCGGCGCCAGATGTTCGCCCGCATGCTGGACCTGCCGGTGCAGTTCTATGCCACCAATACGGTGGGCAAGGTCATCAATTCCATGATGTTCGAGGTGCAGCAGATCATCGACATGGTGACCAAGGTGTTTACCTCCATCCTGCGCTCGGCCCTGACGGTACTGGGTCTGCTGGCCTGGCTGCTGTACCTGAACTGGGTACTGACCATCGTCACCCTGGTACTGCTGCCGCTGGTGACCATCGTGGTGCGTACCACCGGCAAGCGCCTGAAAAAACTCAATCGCGACTCGCTGGCGGTCAATGCCGAGATGACCCAGGTGATCGAGGAAACCACGCGCGCCCAGCAAGTCATCAAGATCTTCGGCGGCCAGGACTACGAGAAGGAACGCTTCAACCGCCGCGCCGAGAACCTGCGCAGCTATACCATGCGCATGACGGCCGCGTTTTCCTCGACGGTGCCGATCACCCAGCTCATGACCGCCACCGCAGTGGCCGTGGTCATCGTCATGGCACTGATCCAGTCCGGCAATGGCCAGATCACCGTGGGCGGGTTCGTGTCCTTCATCACGGCCATGTTGATGCTGCTCACCCCCTTGAAGCAGCTGGCCGAGATCAATGGCCCCCTGCAACGCGGCATGGCCGCTGCCGAAGAGGTCTACAAGCTCATCGACAAGACCACCGAACGCACCACCGGCCAAGCCCTCAGCGGACGTGCCACCGGCCGGCTGGACTTCGTCGAGGTCGGTTTCGCCTATCCCGGCCACGAACAACTGGCGCTCAAGAACATCAACCTGCACGTCGAGGCCGGTGAAACCATCGCCTTCGTGGGCATGTCCGGGGGCGGCAAGTCCACCCTGGTGAGCCTGGTACCTGGCTTTTACTCGGCTACCTCCGGCGAGATCCTGCTCGATGGCCGCCCCATCGAAACCATCTCCCTGCTCAGCCTGCGCCAGCAGATCGCCATGGTGAACCAGAACACGGTGCTCTTCGACGACACCCTCGCGGCCAACATCGCCTATGGTGATCCCCAGCCGGACCCGGCGCGCGTAGAGGCAGCCGTGGAAGCCGCGCACCTGACCGACGTGGTGGCGGGCCTGGCTGACGGGCTGCAGACCCGCATCGGCGACAATGGCTCGCGCCTGTCCGGCGGGCAGCGCCAGCGCGTAGCCATTGCCCGTGCCATCTACAAGGATGCGCCCATCCTGATCCTGGACGAGGCCACCTCGGCCCTGGATACCGAATCCGAACGCGCGGTACAGGCCGCACTGGACCGGCTCATGCAGGGCCGCACCACCTTCGTCATCGCCCACCGTCTGTCCACCATCGAACGCGCCGACCGCATCGTGGTGCTCTCGCATGGACAGATCGCCGAGATTGGCAACCATCAGGAGCTGCTGCAAAAGGAAGGCGTATATGCCAACCTGTACCGCCTGCAGTTCTCCCAGCAACAGGAAGCCTCCGCCTGACCATGCACCAACACGACACCCTGATCCCGGCAGAACTGCTGCAGAAGTCGGACAAGATCCTTTTCATCGCCCACCTGGCCCTGGGAGATTTCACTTACCTGCAGAACTTCTTCAAGGGCTTTGCCGCGCAGAACCCGCATATGAAGATCCATCTGTGGGTGGACGAAGTAAGGCGCACGGCCGATGCAAACCAGTGGCCGCACCTGAAGAAATACGCCCTGTACGACTGGACCGCCGCCTGCCCCTTCTTCGCCAAGGTCTATACCCGCACCTACAGCCCTGAGCTCTATCGCGAATCCATCGCCGAGGCGCGCCGCGAGGACTATCCCATCGTGGTCTCGCTGGCCACCCTGCGTCCGCACCTGTATGCAGCACTGGCGCGCGAGATCAGCCCTGAAGGCTGGGTGGTGGGCATGAAGAAATCAGTCAAGCTGTTCCAGCCGCATCATCTGCTGGCGTATCGCAAGCTCGATGCCGCCATGCCCCCCTATCGCAGTACCACGCCGGAGCATCACATCAGCGATGTCTATGCGCACTGGTTCCAGCAGCTCAGTGGCTTGGACGTCAGCGGCGCGGCACGCTTCCCCTTTGTCGATATCCCGGCGCAGTGGCACCAGTACGCGCAAGACCAGCTGGAGGCGTGGCAGTTCGCGCCGCGCAAGGGCAAGCTGGTCTTCATCAATCCCTATGCCAAGACCAGGAAACGCTGCTGGCCGCTGGAACATGTAGCCGCATTGATCCAGGCCATGCAGGCGCGCGCCGGCTGGGAAGATGCCTGCTTCATCGTCAACGCCGTACCGCAGGAACTGGCCCATGCGCGCGAGGTGATCGGCCGTTACGGCCTGCAGCGCACCCAGCTCTTCAGTGCCGAAGAAAACTTCTTCCAGCTGCCGGCCATGCTCGCCTGTTGCGATCTGATCATCTCGGTGGAGACGGCGGTGATGCACCTGGCCAATGCGGTACGGGTACCGGTCATCGCCCTGATGCGCCAGAAGAATCCGGAGTGGGTGCCGGTCGACCGCGACCATAGCACCGTCATCACCGCGCCCGGCCGCCGCGACTGGGTCAAGGCGGTGACTGTCGAACAAGTCATGAAAGCCATCTGATGAACGTCCCCACCCAACAAGAGATCATGGCGGTACCGGAGAATGGCAAGCCGTCCTTCCATATCGCCTTTTGCGTCGACAACAATTATTTCCGCGCCATGGGCGGCACCATCGCCTCCATCGTGGCCAATAATCCGGACCAGCATTTCACCTTCCACGTGCTGGCCTTCGAGGTATCGGAAGACCATCAGCGGCGCCTGAAGCAACTGGAATCGATGTATCGGGTCAAGACCGAGTTGCACCTGCTGAACCTGGAAGACTTCACCCAGTTCTCGCATTTCCTCGGCCATTCCCACTATTCACTGTCGATCTTCACGCGCCTGGTCATTCCCACGGTACTGGCCAAGGTGACCGACCGGGTGCTCTACCTGGATGCCGACATCCTCTGCTTCAATCGCCTCGATGAACTGGTGGACATGGATATCTCGCAGGAGATCGCCGTGGTGGTACCGGATGCACCGGTCACGCTGCAGCGCCGGGTGGCGGCGCTGGGGCTGGCGCACAACGAGTATTTCAACGGCGGCGTGATCTTCATCAATATTCCCAGATGGCTGGCCGAGGAGATTACGCCCAAGACGCTCGATGCCCTGCTCAACAGCAAGACCGACATGCGCTTCAACGATCAGGATGCGCTCAACATCGTCCTCAATGGCCATGCCCGTCATGTTTCACCGAAGTGGAACTACCTGTACGACCTGATCCACGACCTGAACGTGAACAAGTTCGCCCTCAAGCCGGTGGGCAAGGCCATCTTCGTGCACTTCGCCGGAGCCGTGAAGCCATGGGCGGCATGGAGCCGGCACGAGGCCTGCACCCTGTTCCGCCGCTATCTGGATATCTCACCCTGGGCCGACATGGCGTTGGACCAGGCGCCGCGCAATACCAAGGAGCTACGCATGCACTCGCGCTTCATGTACCGCCAGGGACGCCCGCTGGAAAGCCTGAAGTGGTATCTGCGCTACCTGGGCAAGCGCGCTGCCAAGTAAGACGCAGGCCTGTGCACGCAACCCGGTGAACCATGAACTCTTCCGAAACCATGCTCCAGAATCAAGCGCATCGCACCTCCTCCCGCAACGATGAGGTGTGGCACGTCGCCTTCTGCGTCGACAATCATTACTTCCGCGCGATGGGGGCCATGCTGGCCTCGCTGGTGGCCAACAATCCGTCGCGTCGCTTCGTCTTCCACGTCTTCGCCTTTGCCATCTCGGAAGACAATGCGCGCCGGATGCGCAACATCGAAGCCAACCCCGACATCAAGGTCGTGCCGCATCTGGTAGCGCCGGAGACCTTCGCGGAGTTCGCCGAGATGATCGCCAAGTCTTACTATTCGCTCTCCACCTTCACCCGCCTGATCGTACCCGCCACGCTCAAGGACCAGACCGACCGCGTGCTCTACCTGGATGCCGACATGCTCTGCGTGGGCGACCTGGAAGAACTGATGACGATGGATCTGGAGGACAGTACGGCGCTGGTGGTCGATGACGTAGGCTGGGAAACGGCCAACGGACGGGACGGCCGCTATTCAGTGCTGGGCCTGAAGCATCCGCGTTACTTCAATGCCGGCATGCTCTACATCAACATCCCCGCCTGGGAGAAGAACAAGGTCAGCGAGCTGGCCATCCTTGCCCTGGTGTCCAATCCGGAGAAACTGAGCTTCAACGACCAGGATGCCCTCAACATCGTGCTGGATGGACAGGCACGCTACATCCCGGTGAAGTGGAATTACATCTACAGCATGATCGCCGATCTCAAGCAAGGCCGCCAGGCCATGAGCCCGGTAGGTGATGCGCGCATCATCCACTTCGCCGGGCTGGTCAAGCCCTGGATAGACTGGAGCGGACATGCGGCGCGCGAGCTGTATGTGCGCTATCACGCGCTGTCGGCATGGAGCGACCTGCCACTGGACCCGGCACCGCTGAACCACAAGGAAATGCGGGTCTATGCGCGCTTCCTGATCAAGCGCGGGCACTATGCCAGAGGTTTGTACTGGAACGCCCGCTTCCTGCTCACGGCCGTGCGCAGGAAGCTGGGGCGCTGATCAGTTCGCCTCTTCCTGGCCGCGCAGCAGCCCCCAGAGGATGACCATGGTAAAGCCCAGGCTCATCACCCCGGAGTTGTGCGCCATGAACACTTGGGAAAAACCGAAACCGATGAAGTTGACGATCAGCAGAATGCCCCCCACGGCATAGGGCCTGGCCTGTTCGGAGGCTGATTTCAGATGAGCGATGAACAGGCGCAGCGGCACGAAGTACAGTGCCAGCAACACCAGCAGGCCGGGGATGCCGCGCTTGACCAGGGCATCGAGCCATTCGTTGTAGACGTGATTGTTGCCTGACATGAGCGGATTGACCTTGCCCGCTTCGATCTGCTTGCTTTCCCAGGCCACGAAACCAGCCTTGCCCATACCCAGCCACGGCGACTCCGCCGCCGCCATGGCGCCGGTACGCCACATTTCCATGCGCGTACCAATGGAGGTGTCGGCATCTTTCTTGTGCATGTAGGTCATGGCCTCGGAGAAGGCCAGCGTCACGCGCGCCCGGTAATCCGAACTCGGCAACACCGTGAAGACCAGGACGATGGCTGCGATCAGCGCGGCAAGCCCGCCCCACACATAACGCGGCTGGATCGAGCGGCTGTAGTACACACACAGGATCAGCAGGCAGGCCGGCAAGCCCACCCAGCTGCCACGACTGCCGGTAAACAAGGAACCCAACAGGCCCATGACACCGCCCACGATCAGCAAGGGCAGCCAGATCCGTACCGCGCGCTGCTGCAGCGCCCAGGTGAGCCCGGTCAGGCAGAGGATACCGATGATGAAACTGATGTCGCCATATTGGATGGCATTGGTGTAGCCGGTCGCGCGCAGGTTATGCGAAAAGTACTGCCAGCCGGCGAAAAGTCCCGAGCCGATACCACCAAGGATCAGACCGGACCAGAAGCTCGCCGGTGACGGCGGATAGGCCCGCAGCAGCAGCAACGCCATGGCTGCCAGCAGGAAGCGCAGCGGCAGGTCATATTCCTTGAGGCTTTCGTGGTGGAACAGGTGCATGGCCACGGTGACCACGAAGTAGATCACCAGTACCGCGATGAGCAGGCGATCTTCCCGGCTCAGGGTGGAACGGATGCGCTTGTTGACCAACGTGAAGCTGCCCAGGGACAGCAGGATGGCGCCAACAGAAAAGCCGCTGGGGACAATCAGTGCGATGGCGGAATAGAGAAAGACTGCGAACGAGGTAAAGCTGCCCATCTAAGTGAATCCTGTTTATAGTTTGAATTGACGAAGGCCAAGGCCCCCTTGGTTTCAATAACGTGCGATCAGTGGAAATCCGGCCCCTTCCCCGGCTTCTTGTTCAATGATTTCCTGGTCACACATCCTCAATACTCAATACTCAATACTCGACCACTACCGCCTCCTTGCCAAACGACGCCACCAGCGTCGACTGCAGACTGTCGCTGGGATTGACGCGCCAGGCATCGCCCAGCACGACTTCGCAGGCCGCATCGGCCTGGCGATACTTCATCACGAAGGGCAGGCCCTGCTCCTGGCGATGCGCAGCCAGCGTATCGCGCAGGTGATTCGGGTCGATCGCCTTGTTGAGCGACACCACCATGCGCACGCCATACTGGATGCGCGCCGCGCCCAGGTCCATGACCTTGTCGGCGGCCACCCGCAGGCCGCCATTGAAACGGTCTTCCGACACCTTGCCCGAGACCACCAGCAATTCGTCTTCCTTGATGAGATGCTTGAAGGGCTCGAAGAGTTCGTTGTAGATCGTGGCTTCGATCACGCCCGTGCCATCGTCGAGCGTGCAGATCACCAGCTTGCCGCGCTGGGTCATCTGCACCCGCACCCCGGTGATGATGCCGGCCAGGCTGCGCGGCTCCCACGAGGGTTCCAGGCTGGCGATCTTGGTGCGCACGAAGCGGCGCACTTCCTTTTCGTAGGCCGAGAACAGATGGCCGGAGAGATAGAAGCCCAAGGCGCCCTTCTCTTCGGTCAGGCGCTGCTTGTCGCTCCAGGGCGGTACCTGCACGTATTCCAGCGGCGCTTCCAGGTCGCTGTCGTCACCGCCGAATAGGCTGACCTGGTTGGCCGATTTCTCGGCCTGCTCGGCACTTTCCCAGGCCAGGTTGACCGAGGCCTGCAAAATTGCGCGGTCGACCTTGAAGCAGTCGAAGGCACCGGCGCGAATCAGCGAATCGATAGTACGACGATTGATCTGCTTCTTGTCCACCCGCTTGGCGAAGTCGAACAGGTCCTTGAAGGGGCCGCTCTTGCGGGCTTCCAGGATGGCTTCGATGGCGTTCTGCCCGGCCCCCTTGACGGCGCCCAGGCCATAGCGGATCTGGGTGGCCTTCTTGCCCGGCTCGCCCACCGGCATGAAGCGGTAGTCGGACTTGTTGATGTCCGGCGGCAGGATGGCCAGCTTGCAGATATCGATCGAGTCCTCGATCAGGATCTTGACCTTGTCCGTATCTTCCATGGCCAGCGACAAGTTGGCGGCCATGAACGCGGCGGGGTGATGGGCCTTCAGGTAGGCGGTGTAATAGGACAGCAGCGCATAGGCGGCCGCGTGCGACTTGTTGAAGCCGTAGCCGGCAAACTTTTCCATCAAGTCGAAGATTTCGTCGGCCTTGGCCTGGTCCAGCCCGTTCTTGGCCGCGCCTTCGCGGAACAGTTCACGGTGCTTGGCCATTTCCTCGGCCTTCTTCTTGCCCATGGCCCGGCGCAGCAAGTCGGCGCCACCCAGCGAGTAGCCACCGATCACCTGCGCCATCTGCATCACCTGCTCCTGGTAGACCATGATGCCGTAGGTCTCGGAGAGGATGCCCTCGGTACGCGGGTCAGGATAGTCGAAGGCTTCGCCGTGCTTGCGCTTGCAGAAGTCGGGAATCAGGTCCATCGGGCCGGGACGATACAGCGCCACCAGGGCGATGATGTCCTCGAAACGGTCGGGCCGCGCATCCTTCAACATGCCTTGCATGCCGCGGCTTTCCAGCTGGAACACGGCGACCGTCTTGGCCTTGGTCAGCAGCTCATAGGAAGGCCGGTCATCCAGCGGCAGCTTGGCCAGGTCGAAATCGGCCATGGCCGGATCGAGCATGCGGATATAGCGCACCGCACGATCGAGGATGGTCAGCGTGGTCAGGCCCAAAAAGTCGAACTTCACCAGGCCGACGGCTTCCACGTCGTCCTTGTCGTACTGCGAGACCACGCCGGAATCGCCGCCCTGGGTGTAGAGCGGGCAGAAATCGGTCAGCTTGCCGGGCGCGATCAGCACGCCACCGGCGTGCATGCCGATGTTGCGGGCGATGCCTTCAACCTGCTGGGCCAGGCCCATCAACTGCTTGACCTCTTCCTCGTTCTCCAGCCGCTCCTTCAGGAGAGGCTCTTCCTCAATGGCGTCGGCCAGCGTGACCAGCTTGCCCGGCTTGAAGGGAATCAGCTTGGAGATGCCGTCACAGAAGTTGTAGCCCAGGTCCAGTACGCGGCCCACGTCGCGCACCGCGCCCTTGGCGGCCATGGTACCGAAGGTGGCAATCTGCGAGACCGCCTCCTTGCCGTAACGATCCTTCACATACTGGATGACGCGATCGCGGCCTTCCTGGCAGAAGTCGATGTCGAAGTCGGGCATCGAGACGCGTTCGGGGTTCAGGAAACGTTCGAACAGCAGGTTGTAGCGCAACGGGTCGAGGTCGGTAATCAACAGGCAGTAAGCCACCAGCGAGCCGGCACCGGAACCCCGGCCAGGGCCGACCGGCACGCCATTGTTCTTGGCCCACTGGATGAAGTCCGCCACGATCAGGAAGTAGCCCGGGAACTTCATCTTGATGATGGTGTTGTTCTCGAACTCCAGGCGCGCTTCATAGCGCGGGCGCTGCTTCTCCCGTTCTGCTTCGTTGGGGAACAGTTCCTTCAAGCGCACTTCCAGCCCGGCCTTGGTCTGGGCCACCAGGAAGTCGTCGATGGTCATGCCGTCGGGCGTGGGGAAATCCGGCAGTTGCGGCTTGCCCAGCTGCAGCACCAGGTTGCAGCGCTTGGCGATTTCCACGGTATTGGCAATCGCACCGGGCAGGTCGGCAAACAGCTCGGCCATCTCGGCCTGCGACTTGAAGTATTGCTGCTCGTTGAAGCGGCGCACCCGGCGCGCATTGGCCATGATCTCGCCCTCGGCGATGCAGGTGCGGGCTTCGTGGGCGATGAATTCTTCAGGGCTCTGGAACTGGATCGGATGCGTAGCCACGCACGGCAGGCCCAGCTTGGCGCCCAGGGCCACGCTCTGGCGTACCTGCAGTTCCATGTTGGCCTGGCCGGCACGCTGCAGTTCCAGATAGAACGCACCGGGGAAAATCTCCGCCCAGCGGCGCGCGCAGGCTTCAGCCTGGGCCAGGTTGCCGTTGTCGATGGCCTGGCCGATGTCGCCCATGCCGGCACCCGACAGGGCGATCAGGCCATTGCCGCCTTCCTGGTGGCGCAGCGCATCGAGCCATTCCATACGGACTTCAGCACGGCCCTTGTATTGGTTGGTGAGCCAGGCCTGGGACAAGACTTCACATAACTGCAGGTAGCCATGACGGCTTTTGATCAGCACCAGCAGGCGGAAAGGTTTTTCGCGGTCGGCGTCGTTGGTGATCCACAGGTCGCAGCCGGCGATGGGCTTGACGCCCTTGCCGCGCGCTTCCTTGTAGAAACGCACCATGCAGAACAGGTTGGCGAGGTCGGTCACCGCCAGGGCGGCCTGTCCATCCTTGGCGGCGGCCTTGACGATGTCGTCAATACGCACCAGGCCATCCACGATGGAGTACTCCGAGTGCATACGGAGGTGTACAAATTGCGGTGTAGTCATAGGGTCGACATTTTACCGGAGCTTGCGATCCTGACCGGTTCCGAATGCTCTCGAATTGTGAGAAATATGAAGACTTTACACCTGCCCCTTGTGCCCGATCGTCCGGGCTTGCCTTGATCTGCATCAGAGAAGCCGCAGGCACCGGCCAAATAACTGCGGCCACCCGGGGTGCACGGTTATAATGCTGACGATTCAAAGACTTACAGTTGAGTACGCCATCATGCAGTCCCCGCAGACCCCCTACGTCAACATTGCCGCCTACAAATTCATCAGCTTCGATGACACCGCTGAAAAGCGTCCGGCATTCCTGGAAATTTGCCAGAAGAACAACCTTCGTGGCACCGTGATCCTGAGCCCGGAAGGCATCAACCTCTTCCTGGCCGGCCTGCGCCATGAAATCGACGCCTTCCTGGCCTGGCTGCGCGCCGATGCGCGCTTTGCCGACCTGACCGTCAAGGAAAGCTATTCCGAGAAGCAACCCTTCACTCGCATGCTGGTGAAACTGAAGGCCGAGATCATCACCATGAAGCATCCGCTGATCAAGCCGGAGCTGGGTCGTGCGCCTTTCGTGGAGCCCAAGGAACTCAAGCGCTGGCTGGACCAGGGCCATGACGACGAAGGCCGTCCGGTGGTGATGGTGGATACGCGCAACGGCTTCGAGGTCGATGTCGGTACGTTTGACAACACGGTGGACTACCGCATCAGCAAGTTCACCGAATTCCCGCAGGTGATCGAGGAGCACAAGGCCGATTTCGAAGGCAAGACGGTCGTCACCTTCTGCACCGGCGGCATTCGCTGCGAAAAGGCCGCGATTCATATGCAGAACATCGGCTATGACCATGTCTACCAGCTCGAAGGCGGCATCCTGAAGTATTTCGAGGACGTGGGCGGTGCCCACTACAACGGCGACTGCTTCGTCTTCGACTATCGCACCGCCCTGAGCCCGGAGCTCAAGGAAACCCAGACCGCTCAATGCTTTGCCTGCCGCGCCGTGGTCACCCCGCGTGAACAGCTCTCGCCGGATTACGTGCCGGGCAAGTCCTGTCCGCATTGCGCGCCCAAGCAGCGAGCTGCGCATGAATCCAGCTCTGCAGCAGCCTGATTGCTGCGCATCCCGGCAACGAAAAAGCCGACCCCTTGCGAGGTCGGCTTTTTTACATCTTCACGGTTTGTGACGATGAGATGAAGATTACTTCTTGAACTTGGCAGCCGTTTCCATCACGCGCGCGCCGAACAGCTTGGCGGTTTCCAGGTCGCCCGGCAGCGGGCCTTCTTCGGGCGAAGAGTCCGACGGGCTTTGCGCCATCAGGCCCGAGAAGGAACCGACGAAGTTGATGTCATTGCGCTGGGCAGCCTTGCTGTTGGCAGGCATCAGGCCGGTGCCGACCCAGATCATGCTGTGCTGCATGCCCAGCGTGAACAGGTAGTGCAGGGTCGAGAGCTTGTCGCCGTTCATGGTGGCCGAGTTGGTGAAGGCGGCACCGACCTTGTCCTTCCACTTCTGGCTGAACCAGGGCTTGGAGGAGGCGTCGGCGAACTTCTTGAACTGCCAGGACACGGTACCCATGTAGGTCGGCGAACCGAAGATGATGGCATCGGCCGCGTCCAGGCTGGCCCATTGTTCATCGGTGATGGTGCCTTCGGCACTGATGGCGATCAGCTCGACAGCGGCGCCGGCAACGCCGGCCGCGCCAGCCTGCACGGCTTCGGCCTGCTTCTTGGTGTGGCCGTAGCCGGAGTGGTAAACGATGGCAACTTTGGTCATGACGAAATTTCCTTCTCTAGAGAGTGAAGTGACGCGGAAAAAACCGCCGGTGTGATCGGTACCGGCGGGTTGCTACTGGAAACTGCTTGCTGCATTCCTGCATGCCGGCGCAGCAAAGCTCAGCGCGGCAGGTCAAACAACAGGACTTCGGCCTTCTCGCCGCCGCTGATCTCGATGCGATCCACCGCACTGAGCTTGACGGCATCGCCCGCCTGCAGGGCCTGGCCATTGACGCTGATCTTGCCACGGGCCACATGCACATAGCCCAGGCGACCTTGCGACAGGGTGTACTCGGCGCTTTGTGCACCGTCGAACAAACCGGCGTAAAGCTGGGCATCCTGGTTCATGCTGACCGAACCTTCCCGGCCATCACGCGAAGCTACCAGGCGCAGCTTGCCATCCTTGTCGGCGGCCGAGAAGTGCGCTTCCTGGTAACCCGGCTCGGCGCCAGCACGGTCGGGCATGATCCAGATCTGCAGGAAGTGCGTGGTGCCGTCCTGGGAGTGGTTGTACTCCGAATGACGCACGCCCGTGCCGGCACTCATGCGCTGCACGTCACCGGGACGGATCACGCTGCCATTGCCCATGCTGTCCTTGTGCGCAAGTTCACCTTCGAGCACATAGGAAATGATCTCCATGTCACGGTGACCATGGGTACCAAAGCCCTGGCCTGCGGCCACGCGGTCCTCGTTGATCACCCGCAGCGGACCAAAGCCCATGTGCTTGGGATCATAGTAGTCCGCGAAGGAAAAGCTGTGATACGAATCCAGCCAACCGTGGTTGGCGTGGCCACGATCGTTCGCTTTGCGAAGTTCCATCATGTCAACACCTCTTTCTTGAGTGGGACCAAACCGGAATTGATTTGGTCAAAATGTTTGTCGATGGCGTCACTATAGTGGCTATCTTTTATGCAGATAAGGTCTAAAATCCGTAGTGTTCGTTCAAAAAATTTAAACAAGCGGAGCAAGACGTGAACCTGACCCTGGAATCCCTGCTGATCCTCGACATGATCGACCGCAAGGGCAGCTTTGCCGCGGCCGCCGTGGCCCTGGACCGGGTGCCCTCGGCCCTGACCTACAGCGTGCGCAAGCTGGAGGATGACCTCGATGTGCTGCTGTTCGACCGTCGCGGCCACCGGGCCCAGTTGACACCGGCCGGCCTGCAATTGTTGCAGGAAGGCCGACACCTTTTGCTGGCCGCCAGCGATCTGGAGCAGCGTGTCAAGCGCACCGCCACCGGGCGCGAGACCGAATTGCACATCGTGCTCAACAGTCTGATTCCCTTCGAGAAGATGCTGCCGGTCATCGAAGCCTTCGACCGCGAAGAGTCCGGCACACGGCTGCGCTTCACGCCCGGTGTGCTGACCGGCGCCTGGGAAAAGCTCATCGAAGGCCGTGCCAACCTGGTCATCGGGGTCACGCTGGACGGGCCGGAAGTGGTCCGCACCAGCGGGCGCTTCCAGATGCAGGAGCTGGGCGCGGTGGACTGGGTGTTTGCAGTGGCGCCGACGCACCCGCTGGCGGCCGCCGACGAACCCTTGTCAGCAGAGCTGGTGCGCAGCCACCGGGCCATTGCCGTGGGCGACAACAGCCAGACCCTGCCGACACTGACCATGGGCCTGCTGTCGGGCCAGGAAACGCTGACGGTGGCCACCGTGGCCGACAAGCTGCAGGCCCAGCTGGCCGGTCTCGGTTGCGGCCATCTGCCGCGCATCTGGGCCGCGCCCTACCTCGCCACCGGCGCTCTGGTGGAAAAGCAGACCCTGGCGGCCAAACCCAACGACAACTTCATGGTGGCCTGGCCCAAGGCCGAGCAGGGCAAGTCGCTCAAATGGTTCATCCAGTACCTGGCACAGCCGCATGTAAGGCAATCATTGATCGGACCGATCCCCCTGCGGGAGCAGATGTGAGCGGTCATGCCTATGTCGGCCGCTTCGCGCCCTCGCCTTCCGGTCCGCTGCATGCGGGCTCGCTGGTGGCGGCGCTGGCCAGCTACCTGGATGCGCGTGTACACGCTGGACGCTGGCTGCTGCGCATCGAGGACATCGATGAGACCCGCACCGTGCCCGGCGCGGCCGACGACATCGTCGCCACCCTGGCGGCCTTGGATATGCACTCGGATGGACCGGTCCTGGTACAGAGCCAGCGCAAGGCACGCTATCAGCTTGCACGCGAGCGTCTGGGCGCGCTGGCCTACCCCTGCGGCTGCAGCCGCAAGGAAATCGCCGATTCCAGGGTGGGCAGGGCCAGCGATGGCGCCGCGCTCTATCCCGGTACCTGCCGCCAGGGCCTGGCGCCCGGCAAAGCGGCACGCACGCTGCGACTGCGCGTGCCGGATGCCGGTGAGCCGGGCGAGCTGGTGCAGTTTACGGATCGCTGGCTGGGGCCGCAGGTCCAGCACCTGGCCTCGGAAGTCGGGGATTTCGTGCTGCAGCGGGCTGATGGCTTCTGGGCCTACCAACTGGCGGTAGTGGTCGATGATGCCGAACAGGGCGTCACCGACATCGTGCGCGGCGCCGACCTGCTGGACTCGACGGCACGGCAGATCTACCTGCAGGGACTGCTGGGCTATGCGACGCCGCGCTACCTGCACGTGCCGCTGTTGATGAATGCGTCGGGAGAAAAGTTTTCCAAGCAGAACGGTGCCCAGGCGCTGGACCTGGGCCAGCCGCTGCAAGCCTTGCAGCAGGCGGCGGCCTTTCTTGGACTGGACACGGGCGCAGCCCGTGACAGGGAAGGATTCTGGACCCTGGCGCTCACCGGCTGGGGAGCGCGTTTCGGTCCGGGCGCAAGCGCATGATCGACGCCAGGCCCGATGTCCGCATCAGCGCTTGGGGATGCCGCCCAGCAAGGCCGCAACCTTGGGCTTGGGACGGTTGTTCTTCGCCAGCTCCGGCTTGGTGGAGACGGTTTCGGTGGTACTGGGTTCGTATGGCTTGAGGAACCACGGATCAACCTTCTCGCGCCGGGCCACCGGTGCGCCACCTTCGCGACTGCTGCGGCTGCGCTCACCACGTTCACTGCGTTCACCACGCTCGGGACGTTCACCGCGCTCACCGCGCTCACCGCGTTCGCTACGCTCGCCACGTTCGTGACGGGCACGCGGGGCAAAGCCGACCAGTTCGGCGCGCTCAAACTTCTTCTTGATCAGCTTTTCGATATCGACCAGCAGGCGTTCATCCTTGTCGCAGAACAGCGAGATGGCGTCACCCGAAGCGCCCGCGCGACCGGTACGGCCAATACGGTGCACATAGTCTTCGGCGTTGTAGGGCAGATCGTAGTTGATGACGCAAGGCAGTTCGGCAATGTCCAGGCCACGGGCGGCCACGTCGGTGGCCACCAGGACCTCGATCTGCCCCTGCTTGAAGGACTCCAGCGCCGCCATGCGCTCGGACTGGGTCTTGTCGCCATGGATGGCAGAAGCCTTCACACCTTCGGCCACCAATGTGCGCGCCAGGCGCGAGGCACCGATCTTGGTATTGGAAAAGACGATCACTTGCTTCAGTTCGCGCTGGCGAATGATGAAGCTCACAGCATCGGCCTTGGCCGCCTCCTCGACTTTGTAGATGGTCTGGCTGACGTTTTCTGCCGTGGCATTGCTGCGCGCGACTTCGATGGTCACCGGATTGTTCTGGAAGCTGGCGGCCAGCTTCTTGATCTCGGGCGAGAAGGTGGCCGAGAACAGCAGGTTCTGGCGCTGCTTGGGCAACAGGTTGATGATGCGCTGCAGATCCGGCAGGAAGCCCATGTCCAGCATGCGGTCGGCTTCATCCATGACCAGGATCTGGGTCTGCGACAGGTTGACCGTCTTCTGCTGCACGTGGTCCAGCAAGCGGCCCGGGGTGGCGATGACGATTTCCACACCGGCACGCAGGGTGGCGGTCTGGGGTGCCATGTCGACGCCGCCGAAGACCACGGTGGAGCGCAGCGGGGTGAAGCGGGAATAAGCCTTCACATTCTCGGCCACCTGGTCGGCCAGCTCGCGGGTCGGGGTCAGGATCAGGGCGCGCACCGGATGACGGGCGGGGGAAGCGCTGTGGCTGGCATGCGCCAGCAGGCGCTGGATGATCGGCAGGGAGAAACCGGCGGTCTTGCCGGTGCCGGTCTGGGCTGCGCCCATCACGTCCCGGCCTTGCAGCACCACTGGAATGGCCTGGGCCTGGATCGGAGTCGGATGGACGTAGCCTTGTTCGGACAAGGCCTTCAGAATATCGGGCGAGAGGCCGAAATCTTCAAAGCGGACGGCAGGTGCAGCCGGTGCTGCGGACGCGGACGTGGTGTCGGACATGGTTTATTGCGAACGGTGCGACAGCGCCGCGGCAGCCGCCAGGCGGCTCCGGTGCATGGGGTGCATGCGCACGGGTTCTGATTGCTTTCTGTGTTGAAGTGTTACGGGCGAACCGGCCAATTGCTGCGCAGCCGGGCGCTTCGGATGATGCAAACGCCAAAAACGATGCTGACCGGGCGGACGACTTGCAATGCCCGGAATTCCTTGCGGAACTCCGTATTATACGCCGCATCGCCGCCGGCTTCATGACAGTTTGGTTTCCGCCCGGTACCGAGGGCCTGTGCAGCGCTGCGAAGAAGCCGCAGCGCCCTCCCCTCCGGGGTGTTCAGCCGATGGTGATGTTGATGTCCGGCAAGCCGTCCACATGCCCTTGCAACTGGTCACCCTTGATCACCGCACCCACGCCTTCGGGGGTGCCGGTGTAGATCAGGTCGCCGGGGAACAGCTCGACCAGGCCGGACAAATAGGAAATGGTCTCGGCCACGTTCCAGATCAGGTCCGAGAGATCGCCCTGCTGACGTACCTCGCCGTTGACCTTGAGCCAGACGGCACCCTTGTCCGGATGCCCGCACTGGGCCACCGGCACGATGGGCGCACAAGGTGCGGACTGGTCGAAACCCTTGGCCATGTCCCAGGGGCGCCCCAGTTTCTTGGCCTGCGCCTGCAGGTCGCGACGGGTCATGTCCAGGCCGACGGCGTAGCCATAGACCAGTTCCAGCGCCTTCTCCACAGGGATATCGCGCCCTCCGCCGGACAGTGCCACCACCAGTTCGATCTCATGATGATAGTCCGCCGTCGCCGCCGGATACGGCACCACGGCATCGGTCGGCACGACGGCGTCAGCCGGCTTCATGAAGAAGAACGGCGGCTCGCGGTCAGGGTCATGCCCCATCTCGCGGGCATGGGCGGCATAGTTGCGACCTACGCAATAGATGCGGCGAACCGGGAACGGCGCACCGCCGACCACCGCAACGGTGGCCTGGGCGGGGGCGGGAATGGCGAAACTCATCAGGAAAACTCCGTGGTGGCGCATGCAGCTGCATGCGGTGGATGAAGAACCGGTCATGGCCGGCTTGGCGAGCGCATCAGTTGTCTGATGTCCCGGTAGTGTAAAAGAAAAGCGCTGGCCCCGCTTGCAGCTCACCCGGCCTCTCTCTCCTACCCGACGACCCGCCATAGCCCGCAATTGGAGGGCGATTGCCCCGGTAATCCGCCAGCAGAAAGCCGGCGAATTTGGGACACTTGCCACTTGTCGGCGCCGCCGGCACTTTCTCCTCATCTCGACTCGATCCATGCACCCGCAAGCCAACGCTTCTCTCATCCTGTTGCAAAAAGCCCTGGCACTCCACCAGAAAGGCCAGCTGGCGCCAGCGGAAGACCTCTACAAGAAGGTGCTGGCGAAGCTGCCACGCCATTTCGAGGCCAATTATCTGTACGGCATGCTCAAGCTGCACCAGGAAGAGTGGGAAGCCGCCGAGGCGCAACTGGCCAAGGCGATCGAACTCAATCCCGACCATCCCGATACCTATTTCGATCACGCCGGGGCCCTGGTCCATTTGGGCCGAGATGCCGAGGCAGTGGAACGCTACAACCAGATTCTGACGCAGAACCCGGCCTTCGCCGATGCCCTGCTGGCGCGGGGCGCCGCCTTGCGTCGGCTCGATCTGAACCGGGAAGCACTGGAGGATCTGCAGCAAGCGGTGCGGCTGGTGCCGGACCATGCCGATGCCTGGTTCCAGCTGGGCAATCTCCAGCACGAGCTCTACAGCTATCGCGATGCGCGCGCCAGCTATGAACGCGCGGTCGCGCTGCGCCCCGATTTCATCGAGGCCTGGTTCAACCTGGGCAATGCCTGCAAGGACAGCTACCAGTTCGAGGAGGCCCTGCGGGCCTTTGACCGTGCGCTGGCGGTGCAGCCCGACTTTTTCGAAGCCCAGTCCAACCGGGGCTTCGTCCTGTTCAAGATGCAGCGTCCGGAGGAAGCGCTGGAAGCCTACGACCGCGCCCTGGCGCTCAGCGACAGCTCCCCGGACCTGTGGTTCAACCGGGCATCGACGCTGGAACAACTCTCGCGTTTCAGCGAGGCCAGCCAATCCTATCAGCGGGCGCGCGAACTCAGCCCCGAGAGCCATTCGGCTCAGTGGAACGAAGCCCTCCTGAAACTGCGCCTGGGTGAGTTCGCCAAAGGCTGGCCGGCCTATGAATCCCGCTGGAAGACCGCGCAGATGCGTACGCAGGTACGTCAGTTCCTGGAGCCGCTCTGGCTCGGACTGCAACCGCTGCGAGGCAAGACCATCCTGATCCACGCCGAACAAGGCTTTGGCGACACCCTGCAGTTCGTGCGCTACCTGCCGCGGGTGGCCGGTCTCGGCGCCCGCGTCATCCTCGAAGTGCAACCCGCGCTCAAGCGCCTGCTGGCCGGGGTACCGGGGGCGGCCGAAGTCATCGGCAGCGACCAGGACACGCGTCCCGCGTTCGACTATCACTGCCCGCTGATGAGCTTGCCGCTGGCCTGCAAGTCCTTCAGCGAAGCCGACATACCGCGTGCGCCCTATCTGCTGCCCGAGTCGGAAGCCTGGGCAGCCTGGCTGCAGCGTCTGCCGCACAACCGCGCCCTGCGGGTCGGCCTGGTCTGGGCAGGTAGCTCGGCCCAGACCCACCCGGATGCGGTACGGATCGACAGCGAACGTTCGCTGCCCTTCTCGGCACTGGCACCGTTGGTGGAACTGGCGCATGAGCATGCGCAACTGGAGTTCTATTCCTTGCAGGTGGGCCAGGCCGCGCTGGAGCAGCTGCATGCCCATCCGCTGGCCAGCCAGGTGCAGGATTGCGCCGGCGCATTGCATGACTTTGCCGACACCTCCGGCCTGCTCGCCAATCTCGACCTGCTCATCAGCGTCGATACCGCCGTCTGCCACCTGGCGGGTGCCCTGGGCAAGCCAGTCTGGCTGCTCAACCGCGCCAATACCTGCTGGCGCTGGCAGCTGGAACGCAGCGATACGCCCTGGTATCCGACCATGCGCCTGTTCCGCCAGCGCCAGACCGGGGACTGGAGCGAAGTCATCGCCGAGGTCCGCAGCGCCCTGCTACAACAGTTGGCCTGATGCTGTTACCATGCGCGCCGATACGGATGACCCGCTCATCCGTCGGAACCTGGCGCGCCGGCTCGCCTCATACCCTGTAACGCAGCTGCGGCCCGATCTCTCTGACACTGTGACAGGCGGCACCGCCCAGCGCCCTGCCGCCTGTCGGCATGAAGAAAACAAGGACAAGACGATGCAAGCCCCCACTCCCTCCCCGAGCAAGCCTCCCCACGCCGCCGGTCCGCGCCTTCTGGCCGACATTGGTGGCACCAATGCCCGTTTCGCGCTGGAAACTTCACCCGGCCATCTAGAACAAGTGCAGGTCCTGCGCGGTGCCGACTATCCGCAATTCACCGATGCCGTGCAGGCCTATCTGGAGCTGGCGGGCCAGCCCGCCGTCAAGCACGCGGCAGTGGCCATTGCCAACCCGGTGCAGGGCGACCAGATCAAGATGACCAACCATGACTGGGCCTTCTCCATCGAAGCGGCGCGCCAGTTGCTGGGCTTTGATCTGCTACTGGTGGTCAATGACTTCACGGCACTGTCCATGGCGGTGCCGCAACTGCGCGCTGATGAGTTGCAGCAGATCGGTGGCGGCGCGCCCAAGGTGGGCCAGCCGGTCGGGCTGGTGGGCGCCGGGACGGGACTGGGCGTGGGCGGACTGGTGCGCGGCGACGGCCACTGGCTGCCGCTGGCCAGCGAAGGCGGTCACGTCGCCTTCGCCCCGGCCAATGCGCGTGAAGCGGCTGTGCTGGCCTATGCCTGGCAGTTTCATGAGCACGTGTCGGCTGAACGCCTGGTCTCGGGGCCCGGGCTCGAACTCATCCATCGTGCACTGCTGGCCATCGATGGTCATCCGGCTGCCGAACTGAAGGCCGCCGGAATCGTGGACGGCGCACTCAAGCAAGGCGACGCGGTCTGCCTGGAAACGCTGGACCTGTTCTGCAGCATGCTCGGTACCGTTGCAGCCGATCTGGCGCTGACGCTGGGTGCACTTGGCGGCATCTATATTGGTGGCGGCGTGGTACCGCACCTGGGCGAATACTTCGCGCGTTCGGCCTTCCGCGCACGCTTCGAGAACAAGGGCCGCATGTCCGTGCTGACCAAGGCCATTCCGACTTATGTGATCACGGCGCAATATCCGGCCTTCACGGGCGTGTCAGCGATCCTGGCCGACCGGCTGGATCCGTACGAGTAAGAACAGGTAGCGCTGCGAGGTTTTGCAGGAGGCTGATGCGGCAGATTCGCGTCAGCCTTTTTTATGGCATCGCGCGAGACGGCAACAGCTCAACAACGAGAAAAAATCCGAGGAGATGAGTCGAGGGGGAGGACCTGCCGGAACAACAGAAGAAACAGAAGAAACAGAAGAGAGATAAGAGGCGAGCCTTGTCTGCGGCACTTGCGGGAAATGGCTGTGGCTGCTTCGTTCCCGACCTGACCAGGTTGACCATGCCACAATGCGCAGGGGCCCGCCGGGGTGCATTGTATCGCAGTTCAGCGACTTGCCGCCAGAGAAATCATTGCAGCGCATCAGAAAGTGAAAAGCCGCGCGAATTGCCTAAACAATTTACGCGGCTTTTTGCATGAAGCTTCATATGTTCGTCAGGCGCGCCATACCGGGTGCGCGCCCTGCCCGCTCAGATGCCGAGGTCCTTCCAGATGGCATCGACACGTTTCTTCACGTCGTCGCTCATCACGATGGGCGTACCCCATTCACGGCTGGTTTCACCGGGCCACTTGTTGGTGGCATCGATGCCCATCTTGCTGCCCAGCCCGCTGATGGGCGAGGCGAAGTCGAGATAATCGATGGGCGTGTTGTCCACCATGACGGTGTCACGCACCGGATCCACACGCGTGGTGATGGCCCAGATCACTTCCTTCCAGTCACGGATATCGACATCCTCATCCACCACCACGATGAACTTGGTGTACATGAACTGGCGCAGGAAACTCCACACCCCGAACATCACCCGCTTGGCATGGCCGGCGTAAGATTTCTTCATCTGCACTACCGCCATGCGATAGCTGCATCCCTCTGGCGGCAAGTAGAAATCGGTGATTTCGGCGAACTGCTTCTGCAGCAGCGGGACGAACACTTCATTCAACGCCACCCCCAGCACGGCCGGCTCATCGGGCGGTTTGCCGGTGTAGGTGGAGTGATAGATGGCATCGCGCCGCATGGTGATGCGGTCGATGGTGAAGACCGGGAACCAGTCCTGCTCATTGTAGTAACCGGTGTGATCGCCATACGGCCCTTCGAGCGCATGCTCGAATCCGCAGGCGTGTTTTTCATCCGGATAGATATGCCCTTCCAGCACGATCTCAGCCGAAGCCGGCACGCGCAAGTCGCTGCCCATGGCCTTGACCAGTTCGGTACGGCTGCCGCGCAGAAGACCCGCGAACTGGTATTCGGAGAGACTGTCGGGCACTGGCGTGACCGCACCTAATATAGTGGCGGGATCGGCACCCAGGGCCACCGCGATCGGATAGGGCTTGCCGGGATTGGCAATGCAGTGCTCGCGGAAATCCAGAGCGCCGCCGCGATGGGCCAGCCAGCGCATGATGACCTTGTTCGGACCCAGCACCTGCTGGCGATAGATGCCCAGGTTCTGGCGTTTCTTGTTCGGCCCCTTGGTGACGACCAGGCCCCAGGTAATCAGGGGCGCAATGTCGCCCGGCCAGCAGTGCTGGATCGGCAGGCGCGACAGGTCCACGTCCCGGCCCTCCCACACCACATCCTGGCAGGGTGCCGAGCTGCGCTCCTTGGGTGCCATGTCCCACAGCGACTTCACCAGCCCGCCCAGGTCCAGCACATCCTTGATGCCCTTGGGCGGCTCCGGCTCCTTCAGACGCGCCAGCAAATGACCGATGCGGCGCAGTTCACTGATGCTGTCGGCCCCCATGCCGAGTGCCACGCGATGGGGGGTACCGAAAAGATTCGCTAAAACCGGGATATTTTTTTTGTCGACCTGCTCAAAAAGAAGCGCCGGACCTTCCGCCCGGAGGGTACGGTCGGCGATTTCGGTCATCTCCAGATGTGACGACACGGGGTGTGAAACACGCTTGAGCTCACCTTTTTGTTGCAACTGGGAAATAAAATCCCGCAAATCAGTGTATTTCATACTTTTTAACAAATTTCTTTTTGCATCACAGCCGGCTCAAGTAACCCCGGCAAACGCTTGATTCTATTGAATTTTGACGAAAGGCCACATGCAATATGATACACAAAAGTTATAAAGAACCAATTTCATAGTATTGACTCGATATAAAGTGGCTTCTACAATGCGCCCACTCTAAACCGAAGAGGTGAGCCGTGGGCTCGTAGAGGCTTGATCGAAAACAGTCAAGCCTAGCAAGGTATCCAGGGAACCGGGGTCCCAGCAACTCAAGAAGTGTGTCCAGGGCGTCAGCCCTACCCCCCGAAACATGCCATCCGACGGCAGGGCCAGCAGGCCTCGCGGATGGCCTTGCCGTAACGCCTTGCGACGGTAACGCAATAGATTGCAGCGACGACAGTTCAGCCGTTTGGTCTTCACTTCTTGGCCAGGCGCGCCCTGTTTTTGCCGCAATAACGCAGGAGGTTCAATGTCCAACCAAGCTTCCGAGGCGCCTTTAGCGGGCGCCCCGCAGATGGTTCGCCGCGTGGATTTCCGGAATCTCTCCGGAAATGTACGCATTGCTCAATTTTTCGGCATCGCTCATCGTCTGCTGACGATACTCGGCATTGCCGCGTTGTTTGTTCTGGGTCTGATGTTCTTCAATCCCGACCTGGCCGACAAGCTGATCAGCATGTCGCCCTTCTCGGACGCCACTGAAGAAGTCCAGGAAGCCGAGGCACCGGCCACGCCGGCGCTGGCCGACCTGATGGCCCCGACCGCGCCGATGGCCACCGTCAGTGCGCTGGCAGGTGCGGCTGCGGCCAGTTCGGTGCAGCACGCCAACGCACCGATCCAGGCCCTGTCGCCGGAAGAACGCCAGTTGCTGGGCAATCCGCGCCAGCAGAAACTGGTGACCAACTGGCTGGCCAAGCGCTATCGTGTGGCCAGCGATGCAGCTGACATGCTGGTCTCGGCGGCTTACCTGACCGCGCGCGACATCAAGCTCGATCCGCTGCTGATCCTGTCGGTGATCGCCATCGAGTCGCGCTTCAATCCCTTCGCAGAAAGCCCCATGGGTGCGCAGGGCCTGATGCAGGTGATGGCCAAGGTACACCACGACAAGTTCCAGGAGCTGGGCGGCATCAAGGCAGCCTTGAATCCGGTCGCCAACATCCGCGTCGGTTCGCAGATCCTGAAGGAATATGTGACCCGTGGCGGCTCGGTGGAAGCCGGCCTGAAGAGCTACGTGGGTGCGGCCGACATGGCCAATGATGGCGGTTACGGTCTCAAAGTGCTCTCCGAGTACCAGAACCTGAAGCAAGTGGCGATGGGCAAGAACGTGTCGATCTACACCACCGCGACCATCAAGCTGCCGCCGGCCTCCTCGGGTGTCTCGGCCAGTGCCGCACAGCCCAAGGCGCCTGCCAACAACGTGGCCTCGGCATCCAAGCCCAAGACCGAAGAACAACTCGCTGCCCTGTAATATTGCTGGATACAGGTTGGTGTGTTGCGATGTGAATATTACCGGTATTCAGCACGCACGAAAAAGGAGCCCTCGGGCTCCTTTTTTTTTGCCTGTCCACTGGCAGGCAAGGCTGCAGCTCTGCCCTGCTTCAGGCTGCCTGGCGACGCCGCTCGAAGAACACGCGCAGACGCGCCACGGCCTCCTGCAGGTTTTCCAGCGAGGTCGCATAGGACAGTCGGATGAAACGTCGCGCCGTAGAGGGGCCGAAGTCCAGCCCTGGCACCAGCACCACGCCGGCCTCATTGAGCATGTCCAGGCTGAGCTGGTCGGCATCATCGGACAACGCGCTGCAATCGGCATAGACATAGAAGGCGCCGTCGGGCACCACCGGCACCTTGAAGCCCAGGCTTTCCAGGGCCGGCACGATGTAGTCGCGGCGACGCTTGAACTCGGCCTTGCGTTCTTCATACAGCGCAATGGTCTCGGGCGTGAAGCAGGCCACGGCCGCATGCTGGGCAATCGAGGACGCACAGATCAAGAGGTTCTGCGCCAGCTTCTCGACCTGCGGCACCAAGGCCGGCGGCAACACCAGCCAGCCCAGGCGCCAGCCGGTCATGTTGAAGTACTTCGAGAAGCTGTTGATGACCACCACGTCCTCGCCCAGCGACAGCGCCGAGAACGGAGCGCCTTCATAAGACAAGCCCTGGTAGATCTCATCGACGATGGTGAAGCCGCCACGCTGGCGCACTTCGCCCAGGATGGCCCGCAACTCCTCGGGGGCGATCGAGGTGCCCGTCGGATTGGAGGGGGAGGCCAGCAACACGCCACGGGTCTGCTCGCTCCAGTGCTCGCGCACCATCTGCGCCGACAGCTGGAAGCGATGCTCGGGACCGCTGGCGATGAGCCTGGCACGTCCCTCGAAGGCCGCCACGAAATGACGGTTGCAGGGATAGCTGGGGTCGGGCATGAGCACTTCGGTATCGCGCTCGACCAGCGCCGCGCAGGCCAGCAGCAAGGCGGCCGAGGCACCAGCGGTAATGACGATGCGCTCCGGCGCAATCTCCAGGCCGTAGACGCTGCGGTAGTGCTCCGAGATGGCGGCCCGCAAGGCCGGCAAGCCGGTGGCCGAGGTGTACTGCATCTTCCCTTCGGCCATCGCGCGGGTGGCGGCCTCGACCACGGCGGGTGGTGCGGTGAAATCAGGCTCGCCGATGCCCATGTGGATCAGGTGACGGCCCTGCTGGGCCAGGATATCGGCCTTCTTGGACAATTCCATCACATGGAAGGGAGCGATGTGCTGCAAACGTGAAGCAAGTTGGTTCAGGTTCATGCGCTAATTCCAGACAACATGGGCAAAAAAGACAAGACGGCGCCCAAGCCAACGGCGCCGTCCAAACACGAGCAAATCAGCCGACGACAGCAGATCAGCGGCGACCGGCAGCTTCCACTTCGGTGCTGCGCGCCTGGGCGGCGAAACGGTCCAGTACGCCATTGACATACTTGTGACCGTCGATGCCGCCAAAGGACTTGGTCAGTTCGACCGCTTCATTGATGACCACCTTGTAGGGGATCTCGATGTGGTTCTGCAACTCGTAGGCACCGATGAGCAGGGCGGCGTGCTCCACCGGCGAGAGTTCCTTGATGGGACGATCGATCAGCGGAGAGAGGCCTGCACGCAGCTTGTCAGCATCACGGATGGCCCCGGTGAGCAGGGTGTCGAAATGTTCGGCGTCGGCCTTGTCGAAACCGTGGGCTTCGCGGATGTGGGCTTCGATGGCGCCCGCGTCCTCGTGATTGAGCAACCACTGGTACAAGCCCTGCAACGCGAACTCGCGCGCGCGGTGACGCGGGGTGCGGTTCTTGTTCGAATTGGCGTGTGGAGTTTTGTTCGACATGATGAATGCGGCCGGAGCCTTGGATAACTGAAACAAAGGAATGCGAGTGCCGGCACAGGCCGGCGGGACGGCAGCGGGATATGCACCCCGCCGCTGCCTGTGAATTATTCTTCTTCGGTCGCCTGGCCGAGTTCTTCCAGCACGATGGACAGGTTGGCCATTTCCACGGCCACGCGCGCGGCATCGGCGCCCTTCTCGGCCATGCGGACTTCGGCTTGCTCGTCGTTTTCGGTGGTCAGCACGGCATTGGCGATGGGCAGACCGAAGTCCAGGCCGATGCGGGTGATGCCGGCGCCGGATTCGTTGGAGACCAGTTCGAAGTGATAGGTCTCGCCACGGATGACCGCGCCCAGCGCGATCAAGGCATCGAACTGTTCCGTCTCGGCCATCTTCTGCAATGCCAGGGGGATTTCCAGGGCGCCCGGCACGGTCACGTGCAGGATGTCTTCATCGGCCACGCCCAAGTGCTTCAGTTCGGCCAGGCAGGACGCCAGCAGGCCGTGGCAGACGTCTTCGTTGAAGCGCGCCTGGACGATGCCGATGCGCAAGCTTTCGCCATTGAGGTCTGGTTCATAGGTTCCGATGGTCATGGCTGTTCCTTCTTGATAGGTTGACTTGCGTAATTCTTGATACGTCGGGCGGCAGGCTCACGCGCCTTCGCGTGCCTGATAACCGGTCACTTCCAGCTGGAAGCCGGCCATCGAGGGCATCTTGCGCGGGCTGGCCAGGAGCTTCATCTTGCACACGCCGATATCCTTGAGGATCTGGGCGCCGATACCGTAGGTGCGCAGGTCCATGCGGTCGGCGCGGCCGGGCTTGGCGGCCTCGGGCGTACCGACCTTGTTGAGTGCACCGAACTGGTCGAACATCTGCTGGGCCGACTCTTCGCAGTTGAGCAGCACGATCACGCCGGACTCGGCTTCCTGCACGGCCTTCATGGCCGCCGCCAGGTTCCAGGAGTGGGTGGTCACGCCGGCTTCGAGCAGGTCCAGGATGGAGACCGGCTGGTGCACGCGCACCAGGGTTTCACGACCCGGCTCGATGTCGCCGCGCACCAGCGCCAGGTGCGCGCCGCCCGAGGGGGTGTCGCGGTAGGCGATGGCCTTGAACGTCCCGTGCGCGGTCTGCATCTCGCGCTCGGCCACGCGTTCGATGATGCTTTCGTTGCGGCTGCGGTAATGGATCAGGTCGGCGATGGTACCGATCTTCAGATTGTGCTTCTCGGCGAACTCCAGCAGGTCCGGCAGGCGCGCCATGGTGCCGTCTTCCTTCAGGATCTCGCAGATCACGGAAGCGGGGGTAAGCCCGGCCATGGCCGTCAGGTCGCAACCGGCTTCGGTGTGACCGGCGCGCATGAGCACCCCGCCCTTTTGCGCGCGCAACGGGAAGATGTGGCCCGGCTGCACCAGGTCCGACGGCTTGGCGCCCTTGGAGGCGGCCACCTGGATGGTCCGGGCGCGGTCGGCGGCAGAAATCCCCGTGGTCACGCCTTCGGCGGCTTCGATGGAGACGGTGAAATTGGTACCGTAGGCGGTACCGTTGCGGCTGGCCATGAGCGGCAGGTCAAGTTGGTCCACGTGTTCTTCGGTCAGCGTCAGGCAGACCAGGCCACGCGCATGCGTGACCATGAAATTGATGGCTTCGGGCGTGACGAAGTCGGTGGCCAGCACCAGATCACCTTCGTTTTCGCGGTCTTCTTCGTCGACCAGGATCACCATGCGCCCGGCACGGAGTTCGGCAACGATTTCTTCGGTTGTAGCAAGTGGCATGTTCGCGCTCTTTTCCCAATTGGAACCCGCTATTTTAAAGGATTGCGGGCCTGCTCCGCTGGCCAATTACGCCATTGACCCGATTTGCGCAGCCTGGGCCGCCTGGGTGCGTTGCAAGGCTTCCAACAACAGGGCCGGATCGCCCAGCGCCAGGCGCCTGGAATCCGACAAGGTCTGGCGGAAGGCGCGCGCGCCGGGCATGCCGGTCAACAGGCCCAGCATGTGGCGGGTGATGCTGTTCAAGCGCAGGCCGCGCCCATTGTCGCCGTGCAATTCCAGCTGGCGCTTGATGTAGGGCAACATGGCCGCGATCACCTCGGCCCGGCTGGGCTGGCGACCACCGGGCAAGTCGCCGTAGTAGCGGGCATCGAAGCTGGCCATCAGATAGGGGTTGTGATACGCCTCGCGACCCAGCATGACGCCATCGACATGCCTGAGATGCTCATCGATCTCGGGCAAGGTCTTGATGCCGCCGTTGATGAGAATTTCCAGGTCAGGGAAATCCTGCTTCAGTTGATAGGCGTAGTGATACTTCAGGGGCGGGATCTCGCGGTTTTCCTTGGGGCTCAGCCCCTTGAGGATGGCGTTGCGGGCGTGGACGATGAAGGTCTTGCAACCCGCCTCGGCGATCTGACCGACGAAATCGCGCACGAAATCATAGGATTGCACGTCATCGATGCCGATGCGGTGCTTCACGGTCACATCGATGGACACCGCATCGCGCATGGCCTTGACGCAATCGGCCACCAGCGCGGGCTCGCCCATCAGACAGGCACCGAAAGCGCCCTTCTGGACGCGCTCGGAGGGGCAGCCGCAGTTCAGGTTGATCTCGTCATAGCCCCACTGCTCGCCCAGCCTGGCGCTGTGCGCCAGGTCGGCGGGCTCGCTGCCACCCAGTTGCAGGGCCACGGGATGTTCCTGCTCGTCGAAATCCAGGTGACGCGGCACGTCGCCATGCAGCAGCGCACCGGTGGTGACCATCTCGGTGTAAAGCCAGGTGTGGCGCGTGATCTGGCGGTGGAAGACGCGGCAGTGGCGGTCGGTCCAGTCCATCATGGGGGCGACCGACAGCGTACGCGCTGGCAGGGAGTTCTTCATAAACTGACGAAATGCTTCATTAAATTTCTGAGCTGGAGGCCGGAAAACCAGACAACAAGCGCCGGGGAGGAACAAACCTTCATTTGCCCGTTTTAGCACCCTGGATCCGCCACAGCGGCAAATAGAAAGCCCGCAAGGCTTGCGCATTGCGGGCTGGTGTCCCCTCTATCCTCTTCGAGATAGGATTTTTCGTACAACGGACACGATTCTGCACCACAATCCGGCAGCCGTCATTTCGCAATGCACAAAAACAGCGCAGCACAAACTATTTTGGACAAACGTTCATCTCGCGCAACAATGAACGGAAGGATAAAGACCGCATTCACGTCCGCCGCGCAGGCGTAAAACCACTAGCACCGGACCTCTGCGACTGGAGAGTGGAAATGGCAAAAAAAAAGCCCACAACCGAAGTTGCGGGCTTGAATCCAATTCTTTAGGAGGAAATTGGAGGAGACAGGTGTAACTATATGGCAGTGCATCATGGCTGTCTGCTTTATTGTGCTGATATCAGTTATTCACAAACCAGATATCACCACCAGCACAGCCCGCCATTCCCGACTCTTCACTGCAGGCAGGCCCTGCGGGCCCGCCCTTCCCCGCTACCGATTTAGATGGATTCTTCGCGCGATGCCTTCTTGCGCTCGTGTTCCTTCAGGTGACGCTTGCGCAGACGAATGCTCTTCGGAGTCACTTCGACCAGTTCGTCGTCTTCGATGAATTCCACCGCGTATTCCAGCGACAGTTCGATCGGCGGCACCAGGCGCACGGCTTCGTCGGTACCGGAAGCGCGCACGTTGGTCAGCTGCTTGCCCTTGATCGGGTTGACGACCAGATCGTTGTCACGCGAGTGGATACCGATGATCATGCCTTCATACACCGGGTCGTTGTGGCTGACGAACATGCGGCCGCGATCCTGCAGCTTCCACAGTGCGTAGGCCACGGCAGCGCCGTCGTCCTGGGAGATCAGCACGCCGTTGCGACGGCCGGCCAGTTCGCCCTTGGTGGTATCGACCGGCTTGTAGTCGTCGAAGACGTGGCTCATCAGGCCGGTGCCGCGGGTCAGGGTCATGAATTCACCCTGGAAGCCGATCAGGCCACGTGCCGGGATGTGGTATTCCAGGCGCACACGGCCCTTGCCGTCCGGTTCCATGTTCTGCAGGTCGCCACGGCGGCGGCCCAGTTCTTCCATGACGCCGCCCTGGTGGGTTTCTTCGACGTCGACGGTCAGGTTTTCGTACGGCTCTTCACGCACGCCGTCGACCATGCGGAACACCACGCGCGGACGCGAGACGGCCAGCTCGAAGCCTTCGCGGCGCATGTTTTCGATCAGGATGGTCAGGTGCAATTCACCACGGCCCGACACTTCATAGGTCGAGTCGTCGTTCTCGGCCTGCACCACGCGCAGGGCCATGTTGGACTTCAGTTCCTTTTCCAGGCGGTCGCGGATCTGGCGGGTGGTGACGAACTTGCCTTCGCGGCCAGCCAGCGGCGAGGTGTTGACCATGAAGTTCATGGTCAGGGTCGGCTCGTCCACCTTCAGCATCGGCAGGCCGTTGGGCGCGTCCGGCGCACAGATGGTGGAGCCGATGCCGATTTCTTCGATACCGTTGATCAGCACGATGTCACCCGCCAGGGCTTCATCGACCAGCACGCGCTCCAGGCCCTTGAAGGTCAGCACCTGGTTGATGCGGGCCTTGGTCGGTTTGTCTTCCGGACCATTCATCCAGACCACGTCCTGACCGCCCTTGACGCGACCGGCCAGGATGCGGCCCACGCCGATCTTGCCGACGTAGGAGGAGTATTCCAGCGAGGTGATCTGCAGTTGCAGCGGTGCGTCCGGATCATCCTTGCGGGCCGGCACGTACTTCAGGATCGCGTCGAACAGCGGCTCCATGTTGCCTTCGCGGGTTTCCGGATCCAGGCTGGCGTAGCCGTTCAGGCCCGAAGCGTAGATCACGGGGAAGTCCAGCTGCTCTTCGGTGGCACCCAGCTTGTCGAACAGTTCGAAGGTGGCATTGATGGCCCACTCGGCGCGTGCACCCGGACGGTCGATCTTGTTCAGGACGACGATGGGCTTCAGGCCCAGGGCCAGTGCCTTGCGGGTCACGAAGCGGGTCTGCGGCATCGGGCCTTCCTGGGCATCCACCAGCAGCAGCACCGAGTCCACCATCGACAGCACGCGCTCGACCTCACCGCCGAAGTCGGCGTGGCCCGGGGTGTCGACGATGTTGATGTGGGTGCCCTTGTATTCCACCGCGCAGTTCTTCGACAGGATGGTGATGCCGCGTTCCTTTTCGATGTCGTTGGAGTCCATCACGCGGTTGTCCACTTGCTGGTTGTCGCGGAAGGTGCCGGACTGGCGCAGCAGCTGGTCCACCAGGGTGGTCTTGCCGTGGTCAACGTGGGCGATGATGGCGATGTTGCGAATTGCGCGGATATTGTTTGACATGGTGAATGTGGTTGGGAATGCCGAATCTCGGGAGGCGCGCATTATAGCATGTTGCGACGCATGAACTTTGGAAAAACCTGTGTTATCAACGGCTTGCCGAGCCCTGCGGGCTATCCCGGAAGGCCAGGCTGCAAGCCGTTTTGACGCTATCTGTCCTCAGGCGGTGGACACCAGCCTTTCGGGGGCCAGGATGGCGTATTCCTGCAACAGTCCGGTGCCCAGCAAGGCTTCATCCGAACCGCGATAGACCCTTACGCGGCCGGTCTGCTCCGGCACCGCCACCCCTTCCTTGCCCAGCGGCAAGCGTTGGCCATGCAGGAAGCGGCGCGCCAGCTCATCGGTCAGTTGCACCGCGGGGAAGCTGCGCAAGAGGCCGTCCACCGGCAGCAGCAAGGCCTTGCGGGCCTCCAGCTCGCCGGCGGCATCGAAGGTCTCCAGCGTGACCGCGCCCTCCAGCGTGAGAGCGCCGACTCCAGTGCGTCTCAGGGCATTGAGGTGGGCCCCGCAGCCCAGTACTTCGCCAATATCTTCACCCAGCACGCGGATATATGTCCCTTTGCTGCAAGTGACACGGATGCGCAGCATGGGGGCCTGGTAGTCCAGCAGTTCCAGGGTGTGGATGATGACGTTGCGGGCTTCGCGCTCCAGCGTAATGCCGGCGCGGGCGTATTCGTACAAGGGCTTGCCGTCGCGCTTCAAGGCCGAGTGCATCGGCGGGACCTGGCTGATGGGGCCACGGAACTGCGCCAGCGCGGCTTCGATTTGCGCCACGCTGACCTCGACGGCGCGCTCGCTGATGACCTGGCCTTCGGTGTCGCCGGTGTCAGTGCGCACGCCCAGGTGGACCAGGGCTTCGTAGGTCTTGTCGGCTTCCAGCAAGTCCTGCGAGAACTTGGTGGCCTCGCCGAAACACAGCGGCAAAAGCCCCGTGGCAAACGGATCCAGGGTGCCGGTGTGCCCGGCCTTGGGCGCGTTGAGCATGCGCTTGGCGCGGATCAGGGCGTCGTTGCTGGACAAGCCGACCGGCTTGTCCAGCAACAGCACGCCATGCACCGGCACGCGCGGGGGACGCGCCGGGCGTGCCTGCTGGCTGCGCTTGGCACGCGGCTGCTGCGGTTCAGGGGAAGCGGAGACAGTGTCCGCCGTCGTATCGTCGGCCATGAAATGCAAGACCGGCCCACGCCCCGCTGAAGGGAAACGCAGACCGGTATGAAAAGTATGAAGAAAACTGCAATGCAACGGGAAAAGAAACGCCCGTCTTCAAGCCTCGTCGTCCGAATCCTTGGCGCGGGTAGCGTTGGCTTCGTCGATCAGGCGCGACATTTCAATGCCGCGTGCGGTCGAGTTGTCATGCACGAAATGCAGTTCCGGCAGGGTGTGGATGGTCAACCGGCGGCCCAGCTGGGTACGCAGGTAACCGCCCGCCTTGCGCAGGCCGGCCAGGGTGTTCTTGATCGCCTCCGGGTTGTCCACCAGCGTGGTGAAGAAGACCTTGGCGTGCGCGTAGTCCGGGGTGACCTGCACTTCGGTAATGGTGATCATGCCCACCCGCGGATCCTTCAGCTCGAAGGCGATCAATTCCGACAGGTCGCGCTGGATCTGGTCGGCGACGCGCAAGCCGCGTCCGGGAATGGATTTGCTGTGTTTTGCCATGCTTTAAAAAAACAATCCGCCGATGGCGTGGCGGGAGGATTCCCGCGTTGCTGCGACGGATCTTGCCAGTGAAGCCGGCGCATCGCGAACGATGCGCCGGCGTATTGCATTACAGGGTACGGGCGACTTCCTGGACTTCGAAGATTTCGAGCTGATCGCCCACTTCGATGTCGTTGTAGCCCTTGAGCGACAGACCGCACTCGAAGCCCGACTTGACTTCCTTGACGTCGTCCTTGAAGCGCTTGAGCGAATCCAGTTCGCCGGTCCACACCACCACGTTGTTGCGCAGCAGGCGTACTTGCGAGCCACGCTTGACCAGGCCCTCGAGCACGTAGCAGCCGGCGATCGAACCGACCTTGCTGACCACGAACACCTGGCGGATTTCCACCAGGCCCAGCGCCTGTTCGCGCTTTTCCGGGGAGAGCATGCCCGACATCGCGGCCTTCACCTCGTCCACTGCATCATAGATGATGTTGTAGTAACGGATGTCCACGCCCGAGGCTTCGGCCAGCTTGCGTGCCGACGCATCGGCACGGGTGTTGAAGCCGATGATGACGGCCTTCGAAGCGACTGCCAGGTTGACGTCGTTTTCGCTGATGCCGCCCACTGCAGCGTGCACCACCTGGACGCGCACTTCGGCGGTCGACAGCTTCTGCAGCGACTGCACCAGAGCTTCCTGGGAACCTTGCACGTCGGTCTTGATGATCATCGGCAGGTTCTTGACCTCGCCTTCGGTCATCTGGTCGAACATGTTTTCCAGCTTGGCAGCCTGCTGCTTGGCCAGCTTCACGTCGCGGAACTTGCCCTGGCGGAACAGGCCGATTTCGCGCGCCTTGCGCTCGTCGGTCATGACCACCACTTCTTCACCAGCGGAGGGCACTTCGGTCAGGCCCTGGATTTCCACCGGCAGGGACGGGCCTGCCTCGGCGATGTTCTTGCCGTTTTCGTCCAGCATCGCACGCACACGGCCATAGGCCGAACCGGCCAGCACGACGTCGCCGCGCTTCAAGGTACCGGACTGCACCAGGATCGTTGCCACCGGGCCGCGGCCCTTGTCCAGCTTGGCTTCGATCACCAGGCCACGGGCCGGCACATCCACCGGTGCCTTCAGTTCCAGCACTTCGGCTTGCAGCAGGACGTTTTCCAGCAGCGAGTCGATGCCTTCGCCGGTCTTGGCGGAGACGGCGATGAACGGGGCATCGCCACCGTATTCTTCCGGCACCACTTCTTCGGCGATCAGTTCCTGCTTGACGCGGTCGGGGTTAGCACCCGGCTTGTCGATCTTGTTGATCGCTACCACCAGCGGTACACCGCCGGCCTTGGCGTGGGCGATCGCTTCCTTGGTCTGGGGCATGACGCCGTCGTCGGCGGCCACCACCAGGATCACGATGTCGGTTGCCTTGGCACCGCGGGCACGCATGGCGGTGAACGCCTCGTGGCCCGGGGTATCCAGGAAGGTGATCATGCCGCGCGGGGTTTCCACGTGGTAGGCGCCGATGTGCTGGGTAATGCCACCGGCTTCACCCGAGGCCACCTTGGTGCGGCGGATGTAGTCCAGCAGCGAGGTCTTGCCGTGGTCGACGTGACCCATGACGGTAACCACCGGTGCGCGCGGCAGGGCCTCGGCGTCACCATGTTCTTCACCCTCGACCAGCAGGGCTTCCGGATCGTCCAGCTTGGCGGCGTGGGCGCGGTGGCCCATTTCTTCCACCACGATCATCGCGGTTTCCTGATCCAGCACCTGGTTGATGGTGACCATCTGGCCCAGCTTCATCAGGTGCTTGATGACTTCGGAAGCCTTGACTGCCATCTTGTGGGCCACTTCGGCCACGGTGATGGTTTCGGGCACGTAGACATCGTGCACCACGGCTTCGGTCGGCACCTGGAAGTTGCTTTCGCGCTGGTCGTCGCCGTGCGAGTGACGACGGCCCTTGGGGCCGGCACGCCAGCCATCGCGACCACCACCACCGGTGGCGCCGCGCGACTTCATGCCGCCGGTGCCACGCTTCTTGGCATCGTCCTGCCAGGTGGAGGAGACATTGGCCGACTTGATCGACTTCTTGTCTGCCGCCACGGCGGGCTTCTTGTCATCCTTCTTCTCGCCCGGCTTGGCCGCGGTCGCCGGCTTGTGCAGCGTGCCTTCCGAGGTCTTGGCCGGGGCCGGTGCGGGTTCCGGTGCCTTGATGACGCGACGCGGCGCATTCATCATGGCCTTGATCTGGGCCACTTCGTCTTCCACGGCCTTGCGCGCACGATCTGCGGCAGCAGCGCGGTCAGCGGCTTCCTTGGCGGCAGCTTCGGCCTTTTTCTTCGCTTCCTCAGCAGCAGCGCGCTTTTTTTCTTCAGCGGCCGGATCGGCGGCAGGGGCCGGCGCAGCAGCGGCAGCGGGGGCCTTCGAGCTGGCAGCAGCAGCCTTGGCCTTCTCGGCTTCGGCAGCAGCTGCGGCGGCTTCGGCAGCCTGGCGCTTGGCTTCGGCTTCGGCTTCTTCGCGAGCACGTTGCTGTTCCAGCTCGGCAGCCTTGGCCTGGGCGGCGCGTTCGGCCTCCAGCTGGGCCAGACGCTCTTGCTGGGCCTTCAGTTCGGCCTGACGGCGAGCCTCTTCCTGCTCACGTTCCTGCGCCTCGATGGCCGGATCGCGCTGAGGCGCCGCAGCACGTGCAGCGGACTCGTCGACGCCGGGCTCGTCACGCTTGATGAAGGTACGCTTCTTGCGCACTTCCACCTGGATCGTGCGCGATTTGCCGGTCGCATCGGCCTGCTTGATCTCGGTGGTTTCCTTGCGGGTCAGCGTGATCTTTTTCTTCTCGCCTTCCGGCGCGGCCCCGCGCGAACGGCGCAGGTGTTCAAGCAGGCGGTCCTTGTCTTCCTTCGACAGGGAGTCGGATGCAGAGCTTTTCTCGACACCGGCCGAACGCAGCTGGGTCAGCAGCAGGTCAGCAGGCATCTTAAGCTCGGTGGCAAATTGGGCAACGTTGTTACTCGCCATTCAGTCCTCTTTTCTATGTGGCTCGGCAGATGATGTGGAGACGCTCCGCTTTTCAGCGGCCTTCGACAGCGCTCCATGCCTTGGCCTGCAGGGCCTTGGCGCGCTCATCGTATTTGGAATCGATGAGCTTCATTTCATCGTCGGTCACATCTTCAAATGCATTTTCAATCAGTTGGCGCGCGCGCTCGGAAGGCAGGGCCAGGATCGCGCCGAATTCGTCATAAGCCAGGCCGGCAAAGGCCGGCAGCGTCTTCACACCCGCCAGACCCAGCTTGCCAGCCAGCACACGGTCCAGGCCTTCGAAGTTGATCAGTTCCTCTTCCATGCCTTCCAGGCCTTCTTCGGAGGCGATCGCTTCGGTCACCAGGGCGTCGCGCGAGCGGTTGCGCAGCTCATTGACGGTCTCTTCGTCGAACGATTCGATCTCGAGCATCTCGTTGATCGGCACGTAGGCGATTTCTTCCAGGGTCGAGAAACCTTCCTCGACCAGGATGTCGGCCACTTCCTGGTCGACATCGAGCTTTTCCATGAACAGCTTGCGGATCAGCGCGGTTTCGGCCGCCGACTTGTCAGCCGATTCCTCGGCCGTCATGATGTTGATCTGCCAGCGGGTCAGTTCGGCTGCCAGACGCACGTTCTGGCCGCCGCGACCGATGGCGATGGCGAGGTTTTCTTCATCCACCACCACATCCATGGCGTGCTTTTCTTCATCGACCACGATGGAGGTCACGTTGGCCGGGGCCAGCGCACCGATGACGAACTGCGCCGGATCTTCCGACCACAGCACGATGTCCACGCGCTCGCCGCCCAGTTCACCGGTGACGGCCTGCACACGCGAACCGCGCATGCCCACGCAGGTACCGATGGGGTCGATGCGCTTGTCGGCGGTGTAGACCGCGATCTTGGCGCGCACACCCGGATCACGAGCAGCCGACTTGATTTCCAGCGAGCCTTGTTCGATTTCCGGCACTTCCAGTTCGAACAGCTTCATGATGAATTCCGGCGCGGTACGCGACAGGATCACCTGCGGGCCACGGGCGCCGCGGTCCACGCGCAGGATGTAGGCACGCACGCGATCACCGATGCGCAGATTCTCCTTGGGGATCATCTGGTCGCGCGGCAGGCGGGCTTCGATCTTGCCGGATTCGATGATGGCGTCACCGCGCTCCATGCGCTTGATGGTGCCGGTCACCAGGGCATCGCCACGGGCCAGGAAGTCCGCCAGGATCTGCTCGCGCTCGGCGTCGCGGATGCGCTGCAGGACGACCTGCTTGGTGTCTTGCGCAAAACGGCGGCCGAATTCAACGGATTCGATCGGATCTTCAATGTATTCGTCGACTTCGATATCGGGGAACTGTTCCTTGGCTTCGAACAGCAGCACTTCCTGGTCAGGCAACTGCAGGCCGGCTTCATCGGGCACGACGTGCCAGCGGCGGAAGGATTCGAACTCGCCGCTTTCACGGTCGATCGAGACGCGAATGTCGACCTCGCCGTCATAGCGCTTCTTGGTAGCCTGCGCAAGCGCATGCTCCAGTGCGCCGAAGACGACTTCCTTATCGACGTTCTTTTCGCGCGCCAGCGCATCGACCAACAACAAAATTTCGCGACTCATCCTTTGCGACTCCTAAAATCGACCTGCGGCACCAGGTGTGCCTTATCCACATCGGCCAGCGTGAAATTCAACACGGCGGCCGACCCATCGTTTGCTTCAAATTCCAATACCAGTTCCTCGCCTTCCGGTTCACGCAGCACGCCTTCATAGGTCTTGCGGTTGGACGTACCGGGCAGCGGCACGCGCAACTTGACCACGGCTTCGCAATCCACGAAACGCACGAAGTCAGTGAACTTCTTCAGGGGGCGATCCAGCCCGGGCGAGGAGACTTCCAGGCGTTCATACAGCACGTTTTCCACGGTGAAGACGTGCAACAGCTGATGCGTCGCCTTCTCGCAATCCTCGACGGTGATCGAACGCGCTTCTTCTGCTTCGGGGTCGAACGGAAAATCGATGAAGACACGCACCAGACCGCGCTGCGCCTTCTCGAACTCAACCAGTTCGTAGCCCAGGCCCGCGAGGGTGGATTCGATCAGCTCCAGCAATTGCAAGACTATTTCTCCATCAGGATGCCGGTTTGCCAGCGCGGGCAAAGCAGACATCTAAAATTGATCAGCAAAAAAAAAATGGGCATCTGCCCATCTTTTGTTATCTCACGCAACGCGAGATCACACATCACGCGAACCACCGTACTTCCATCGATCATGGTGCAGGCGGATCTATCAATGATTTATCACATATGCGATTCGCGGCAGGTTGCGTTTAACTAACATATTATAACCGATTCAGGTATCCACAGCAAATCCGGAATCATGTCAAATAGGATTGCAGTGCCAAAAACGTCCATAAAAAACGTCATTGCTGCATTTCAAGCGTCACGGGTAGTGTAAAGAAGCTCTTGCCCGCCCCGGCATTGCCGACGGGCAAGAACGTCATCAACGACCGCCGCGCCGGCGATTCATGCCCGGCAGGCCACCCAGCATGAAGTTGGGGGCACTGTTGCCACCGCGCTGGGGACGATTGCCGCGACGCTGGTTGCCGGCATCCGGGAAGCCCAGTGCGGTCTGCAGCGGATCAGGCTGGCGGCTCTTGGGCTGACCGCCCTTGTTGCCACCACCATAACCTGCTCCATTGCCCCCGCCATTGCCATAGTTGCCACCCTGGTTGCCGAAGTTGCCGCCATTGCGCCCCTTCTGCGGACCCTTGTTCTGCATGGCGTTGCCGCGCGGGCCGTTGTTCTGGCCGCGACCGGCGTGACCGGCATTGCCGCCATTGCCGGACTTGGCTTCCCCGGCCTGCTTTTCCAGACCACAGGCGGCCATCAGGTTGCGCACGGCGTTTTCTTCCAGCTCTTCCCAACGACCACGCTTCAGGGTCTGCGGCAAGGTCATGGCACCGTAACGGGTACGGATCAGGCGCGACACGGTCAGGCCGACCGCTTCAAACATGCGGCGCACTTCACGGTTGCGGCCTTCGCCGATGGTCACGCGATACCACTTGTTCACACCTTCGCCACCGCCATCGGCGATGCGCGAGAACTGCGCCGGACCGTCATCGAGCTCCACGCCCGACAGCAGCTTCTGGCGCATGCCCTCTTCCAGCTCGCCCAGGGTACGCACGGCGTATTCACGCTCGATGTTGTAGCGCGGGTGCATCAGGCGATTGGCCAGGTCACCGGAGGTGGTGAAGAGCAGCAAACCTTCGGTATTGAAGTCGAGGCGCCCCACGGCCAGCCACTTGCCAGCCTTCATGGTCGGCAGGCGATCGAACACCGAGCTGCGACCTTCCGGATCGGCATGGCTGACGATCTCGCCCGAGGGCTTGTGATAGACCAGCACGCGCGGCGGACGCTTGCTCACCTTGCGCTGGATCAGCTTGCCGTTGATGCGCACGGCATCGGTGGGCAGGATGCGCTGACCGATATGGGCCGGCTCGCCATTGACCGATACGCGGCCGGCAACGATGAGCTCTTCCATGTCGCGGCGCGAACCCAGACCGGCATCGGCCAGCACCTTGTGCAGCTTGGGCGCATCATCCTCGGCGGTCAGGTCGCGACGGCCATTCTTGCCGCGCATCTGGTGCGGCTGACGGCCACCGGCCTTGGCGCCCTCGTCGCGGTCATACGCTTCCGAGGTCACGTAGGAGAAGATGTCATCGACCGGTTCGGCCGAACGCAGGCCCAGTTGCGGGGCCTTGGGCTTCTTGCCGTTCTTCTCGAAATTCTTTTTGCCTTGCTGGCCAGGCTGACCGCCATGAGCGCCATGACCATTGTTCTTGCCGAACTGGCCGCGCGGCTGGCGTTCGACGGCGGGAGCGACATCGCCCTCGCTCTTGCCATGCACCGGTGCAGCCTCGGCACCACCGGCGGCGGCACGCTGGGCGGCGCGATTGTTGCGCAAGGCACGCGGACCACGCACGCCACGGCGGGCCGGTTTGGCGCGATTGGGATCGACCGGGGCATCCAGCAGCACCGGCGGGGCAACCACTTCCTCACCGACGGTGACGATGACCTTGGGCAATTCGGCCACCGGAGCCGATACCGGCGCGGCCACCTCAGGCGCTGCCGCCTTGGGCTTGGCAGCGCGCTTGGGCTTGGCCGGCGCGGCAGGTGCAGGCTCCATGGCCAGGCTCATCTGAGCCGCGGCCTCGGCGACGGGGGCGTCTGCCACCACATCGGCCTTCCTGGTACGCGGCTTGGTGACGCGCGGTTTCTTTTCCGGAGCAGGTACGGACTCGGCAGCAGGTGTCTCCACCACTGCCACGGCCGGTGCCGCCGTCTCGGCGCTGAGCTTCTTTGCTCGCGGCGCACGCTTTTTCGGCGCAGCCTCGTCAGCGACGGCTTGCGGCGCGGCCGCGATTGCCTCGACCGGCGCAGCGCCGGCCGCAGGCTTGCGGGTACGCTTCTTCACCGGCTTGTCGGATGCGGCAGCATCGGCCGCGGCCAGGTCGACCTGGGTCTCGTCTTTGGAACTAGTTGGCTTCATTCTTCGAATCTGGATGTGGCGGACGCGCGTCATTTCCCCGCTGATCGGCCCGCTCGGTGGTGTCGTTGTGCTCGCCTGCCGCTTCGTCGGCGGCCTCGATGGCGTCTGTGCCAGTTACGGCAACGTCTTGCTCAAAAGGTTCTTGCGCTTCTGGGGAAGCGTCTTCACTGCCTGCAGCGCGCTCTTCCCCGGTGGCGGCTGCGCTATCGGACTGCTCTACATCCTCTGCGGCGATATCCCCGGACCGGGCCGCTTGGACCTCGGCGCCAGGCACCTCGTCTTCTTCCTGCGCCTGCTCTGCCAGCGCCGCCACCCCGCCCTCGAGGGCCTGCAATTCCAGCAGCGCACCCTGGGCAGCAGCTTCACCGCTGACCTGCTGCAGCGGAGGCAATTCTTCCAGCGAACTCAGGCCCAGGTCATCCAGGAACTTGCGCGTAGTGGCAAACAGCGCCGGTCGCCCCGGCACGTCACGGTGGCCGATCGATTCAATCCAGCCCCGGTCTTCCAGCATGCGGATGGTCTGCGTATTGACGGCCACCCCGCGAATCTCTTCGATGTCGCCGCGCGTGACCGGCTGGCGGTAAGCGATAATGGCCAGCGTTTCCAGCGTGGCGCGGGTGTACTTGGGCGGCTTCTCCGGATTCAGGCGTTCCAGGTAGACCTTCATTTCCTTGCGGCTCTGGAAGCGCCAGCCCGTCGACAGGCTGACCACTTCCACCCCCTTGTCGGCCCATTCGGTGCGCAGTTCATCGAGCATCTGCCGGATCATCTCGGCGTTGATGTCGCTGCTCTCTTCGCTCTCGGGATCGACGTACAGCTTTTTCAGGTCATTGATCGACAGGGGCTCATGCGTGCAAAGCAATGCAGTTTCGAGGACTTTCTTGGCCTCAGCAATATTCATGTACCACTCTTGTGCGTCTTGTTGTTAACAAAGTTCGGCTTGCAGCAGGTCTCCGGCGCTACGGCTGCAGTCCGCCCGTCCGGCAGCGAAAGCCGAAACAGGCCGGGTGCGGCAAGTCTTGCGCAGTGCTGGATGCGGCGGCGCTGCCTTCCGGTGTTTGGAGATTGAATGAGCTGGAATCTAAGACCCGGGCAAATCGGCGTCGCGGAGGACTCGCGCTTTCGCAAAGCCGTCATGTCGCGGGGTTGCGGACGGCCGACCTGCACCTTTTCAACTACCGGCCTTGCGTCATGGAGCCTTTGTTGGCCGCACAGGCTGCGGCGGTCGGGGCGCAAAGCATCAAAAGTACTGGGCGGAGTGTAGCACAAAGATTTGCGGGGATGCAGCCTGTTGCAGCCTGCGGACAATTATTTCCATGACCATTACCGGGCGCTTCCCGCCTGCCGGGTCAGCCAGGCCGTGAAATCCTCGACCGTCATGGGCTTGCCAAAGAGATAACCCTGTACCTCGTCACAGGCATTTTCCTTCAGGAAAGCATATTGCTCTTCATCCTCCACTCCCTCGGCGATGACGCGCAGGTTCAGGATATGGGCCAGCGATATGACGGCCTTGACGATGGCTGCGCTGTCAGCATCGCGCGCAATGTCGCGTACGAAGGACTTGTCGATCTTCAGGGCGTCGACCGGGAAGCGGCGCAGATAGGAGAGGCTGGAATAGCCGGTGCCGAAATCATCGACAGAAATCTGCAGACCCAGGCGCTTCAAGGCATGCAGGGTCGCCACGCTCTTCTCGGCATCTTTCATGACCACGTTCTCGGTGATCTCCAGTTCAAGACAGGAGGCCGCCAGGCCGCTCTGCTCCAGTACGCCGGCGACGAACTCCGGCAAGCTCTGGTTGAGCTGCCGTGGCGAGAGGTTGACCGCCACCGGTATCGTCGGCAGCCCGGCCTCCTGCCAGCGCTTGTTCTGGTGGCAGGCGCTGCGCAGCACCCACTCCCCGATGGGCAGGATCAGCCCGGCTTCTTCAGCGAACGGAATGAAGCGGTCCGGCGGCACCATGCCCTGCTCCGGCGACTGCCAGCGGATCAGCGCCTCGGCGCCGATGACACTGCCATCCTTGAGGCTCAGCTTGGGCTGGTAGTAGAGCTTGAACTCGTCCTGATCCAGCGCACGGCGCAGGTTGATCAGCATTTCCAGACGATTGCTGACCTGCGTGTCCATCCAGGGCGCAAAGAACTGGAAGTTGTTGCGCCCCTGCTCCTTGGCGCGATACATGGCTGAATCGGCCTGCTTCAACAGGGTCTCGACATCCTTGCCATCGATAGGATAGCGGCTGACCCCGATGCTGGCGGTGACCTGGAACTCGCGATCGCCAGCCTGCCAGGGGCGCGCCACCGCCGCCAGGATACGCTGCATCACCTCGGCGATGCCGAACTCGCCACCGGTCTGGTTCTGCAACACCAGCACGAATTCATCGCCACCCTGGCGCGCCACCATGTCGGTATCGCGCAGGCAGGCTTGCAGGCGCTGTGCCACGGTCTTGAGAAGTTCATCACCGACCTGGTGACCCAGGCTGTCATTGATGAACTTGAACTGGTCCAGATCCACGAACACCACCGCCGTCAGCCCGCCCTTCTGGCGCGCCGCCTGAATGGCGCGCTGCAGATGCTCGTGCAGCATGTTGCGGTTGGGCAATCCGGTGAGCGCATCGTGGGTCGCGTGATGGCGCATCTCGGCTTCATAGAGCTTGCGCTCGGTGATGGCTTCGACGGTGCCTTCATAACAAACCAGGGTGCCGCCATCGTCATAGACGGCACGGGCGTTCTCGGAGATCCAGATGATGTCGCCATCACGCCGGTACACGCGCGACTCGAAATTGGAGACCGAGCCCTGCTGCTCCATGAGCCGCATGAATTCGCTACGCCGCTCCGGCTCCACATACAACTGATGGCGAATGTCGCGCAGACCGACGATCAGGTCTTCCGGCGAGTGGTAGCCGTAAATGCGTGCCAGCGCCGGGTTGACGGCGATGTAGGTGCCATCGGGCGTGGTCTGGAAGACCCCTTCGATGGCGTTCTCGAAGATGCTGCGATAGCGGCGCTCAGCTTCCTGCAATGCCTGTGCGGCCTCCTTGCGCTCGGTCACATCCTGCAGGAAGCCTTCCATGGCCTCCACCGCGCCGGCGGCGTTGTACAGCCCCACCCCGCGCTCCCACACCCAGCGCAGGCTGCCGTCGGCATGCACGATGCGATATTCGATGTCGATGCGGCGCCGCTCGCGCATGCAGAGATCGATGTGGCTGCGCACCATCGCGCGGTCTTCGGGATGCGTCAGTTGCAGAAAAGAAATGCGGCTGTTGAGCAACAGGTCCTCCGGCGTGTAGCCGGTCAGGGCGTAGCAGCCTTCACTGACGAATTCCAGGGTCCAGTGAGCATCGTCGCGGCAGCGGTAGACCATGCCGTCAAGGTTGGCCAGCAGTGTCTCCAGCAGTCTCGGCGGACGCGCCATGACCACCACCGACTGGCTCTGCGTGGCGTCCTGGCGGCACAATGCCCTGGCCGCAGGGCGCGAGGAGGAGGAAGAGGCCGCCAATGCGCCTCGTGAAGCAACTGTTTTCATAACGACATCGTGTCTCTGGCCTCTGGTGTGCAGGCTGGCTGTGATGGTGCGGTTGGCCCGGGTGCCGGGCACCGGTTCCCCACGGTGCCTGACTGGAAGATTCATCAAAGCAATAAGGATGCCACTGCGCAAGCAGCGGGCCTGAGAAGCGGCACACAGAGCAGTTCGCCAGAATCGGCCGGAAAAACCCTTCACTTCATCGCGCACTACGGTTGAGCGCGGGCGGTAGAATCCATGCAAACCCGCCCACCGACCGCACCGGCCGGTGCAGGTTTCCTCATGACAACTAGCGGACTCTTCTATGTGGGCAAATCGGTATTTCGTGTTCTGGTCAGTGCTCGTGCTGACTGCAGTCTTGCTGGCCCTGGCGGCCACCCATGGCCTGGGCTGGGGCTGGGCGCTCATTCCCCTGGTATTGAGCGTCATCGGCGTCCACGACCTGGTGCAGCGACGCCATGCGGTCTTGCGCAACTATCCGCTGATCGGCCACTTCCGCTTCCTGTTCGAGGCCATCCGGCCGGAACTGCGCCAGTATTTCTTCGAAGATGAAATGGATGGCCGCCCCTTCTCGCGCAAGAAGCGCAGCGTGGTCTACCAGCGTGCCAAGGCCGATGTCGACAGCCGCCCCTTCGGTACCGAGCTGGACATGCAGCAGGCCGGCCATGAATGGATAGGCCATTCACTCTCCCCCACCAAGATCGCCAGCCATGACTTCCGCGTCGTCGTCGGGGCCGACCGCGCCCAGCCGTATTCGATGTCGGTCTTCAACGTCTCGGCCATGAGCTTCGGCTCGCTTTCGGCCAATGCCATCCGTGCGCTCAACCAGGGCGCCAAAAAGGGCAATTTCGCCCACGACACCGGCGAAGGCTCGGTCTCCGAATACCATCGCGAATTCGGCGGCGACCTGGTGTGGCAGATCGCCTCGGGCTATTTCGGCTGCCGCAATGCGGATGGCAGCTTCAATGAAGAGAAATTCACCGTCCAGGCGCAGTCGTCACAGATCAAGATGATCGAGGTGAAGCTTTCACAAGGCGCCAAGCCGGGCCACGGCGGCGTGCTGCCGGCGGCCAAGATCACCCCCGAGATCGCCGCCACGCGCGGCATTCCGATGGGTGTGGACTGCATCTCGCCGGCCGTGCACTCGTCCTTCTCCACGCCGATCGGACTGCTGGAATTCATCGAGAAGCTGCGCGGGATGTCCGGCGGCAAGCCGGTCGGCATCAAACTGTGCGTGGGACACCCCTGGGAATTCTTCGGCATCGCCAAGGCCATGTTGAAGACCGGCATCGTGCCCGACTTCATTACGGTGGATGGCTCCGAAGGCGGTACCGGTGCGGCCCCGCTGGAATTCGTGGACCACGTCGGCATGCCGTTGCAGGAGGGGCTGCTGATGGTGCACAACACCCTGACGGGCATCGGCCTGCGCGACAAGGTCAAGATCGGCGCCAGCGGCAAGATCATCACCGCCTTCGATGTGGCGCGCACACTGGCACTGGGAGCGGACTGGTGCAATTCGGCGCGCGGCTTCATGTTCGCCCTGGGCTGCATCCAGTCGCAGAGCTGCCATACCGATCGCTGCCCGACGGGCGTGGCGACCCAGAATGCCCAGCGCGCCCGCGCCCTGGTGGTGCCGGACAAGGCCGAGCGCGTCTTCCGCTTCCACCAGAGCACCCTGCACGCGCTGCAGGAGCTGGTGCAGGCAGCCGGTCTGCCGCACACCTCGGCGCTGCGGCCGCATCACATCGTGCGGCGCATCAACGACCATGAGATCCAGCTCATGTCCAACGTGCTGAAGTATCTGCAGCCCAACGATTTGCTGGAAGGCAATTATCGTTATCGGGTCTACGAAAAGTTCTGGCCGATTGCCCGTGCGGAAAGCTTCCATCCGGAATTTTGAAGAAAGCTTCATCTCCCCGGACAAACAAAAACCCGCAGTTCAACCGAGCTGCGGGTTTTTCAATGCTGCCAGCCTGATCTTGCCGGGATGGACAGGGGTAGGGCTTATTTGCGCTTCATGAAGAAGATGAACTCGTGTTCATCATTCTGCGATTGCTCCAGCAGATCGTTGCCGGTCTGCTTGGCGAAGGCCTGGAAATCGCGCACCGAACCGGTATCGGTGGCGGTCACCCTGAGCACCTGGCCACTGGCCATGTCCGCCAGGGCTTTCTTGGTCTTGAGGATGGGCAGCGGACAGTTCAGACCGCGCGCATCGAGTTCCCGGTGAAATTGGATGGTCATTACTTCGACTCAAAATGGATCACGACGAAAACGATTTTACTGCAAAATGCGCCGACTTGATGCGTTGCACAAGTTCTGTTGTTTTCGCCGCACTAGGCTTGTGCAAAAGCAAGAAGAACATGTGCCACGATGGAACGGTTCGTCTTGTCTTGTCTACCCGCTTACTTCAGGACCTGGGGTGTTTCGATCGGCGTGCTTGACCCGGCAAATTCGACGTACTGTACCGGCAGCGCACGCCGCCGCATCCAGTCCGCGACGGCATGGCCGGTCCCGGCAGGCCAGGGGCGCAGGTCGGCCGGGGCTGTCAGACGATATTCCAGCAGCTCCGGAGAAAGCCTGATGGTGCCGCTCGCCTTCACGTAGTACGCAATGATCAGCTCGTTCTTGCGCATGAATTCATAGACGCCGATCAACTCGATCTCCTGGGCGTCCAGGTCGGTCTCTTCCTTCAGTTCCCGGGCGATCCCCTGTTCAGGGGTTTCGTCGCGTTCCATGAAACCGGTGATGAGCGCAAAACGCCCTTCGGCCCAGGCGGCATTGCGCGCAGTGAGCATCTTGCCGTCGATCTCCACCAGCGCGGCCAGCACCGGCAGGGGGTTGTCCCAATGGGTCCAGTGGCCATCAGGACAGGCCAGCCGGACCTTGCCGGCCTCGCCTTCATCGGCGCGCAGCACCAGCGATGCCGCGCAGACCGGACAAAACTTGAACTCGCTCATGCGCGCTCCGGGTCAGGGCCGTTGAACATTACAGCTTGGACTGAACCCAGTTGGCCACACCCTGCAGCGCACCCGGCAGAGCCGCCGGCTCGGTGCCGCCCGCCTGGGCCATGTCCGGACGACCGCCACCCTTGCCGCCGACCTGCTGGGCAACGAAGTTGACCAGTTCACCGGCCTTGACCTTGGCGGTAGCGTCCGCAGTCACGCCCGCGATAAGGCTGACCTTGCCATCCTTGACGCTGCCCAGCACGATGGCGGCGGTCTTGAGCTTGTCCTTCAACTTGTCCATGGTCTCGCGCAGGGTGGCGACGTCAGCGCCTTCCAGCGTGGCCGCCAGGACCTTGATGCCGTTGATGTCGACCGCCTGGCTGACCAGTTCGTCGCCCTGGCTGGAAGCCAGCTTGGACTTCAGTGAAGCCAGTTCCTTTTCCAGCGCCTTGACTTGGTCCTGCACCTGGCCGATGCGCGGCAGCAGTTCTTCCGGCTGGGTCTTGAGCGCCGCAGCGGCTTCGGCCACGCGGGTCGAGAGCGACTGCACCAGCGCCAGCGCGCCCTCGCCGGTGACGGCTTCAACGCGGCGGATACCAGCGGCCACGCCGCCTTCGGAGACGATCTTGAACAGGCCGATGTCACCGGTACGGGTGACGTGCGTACCGCCGCACAGTTCGGTGGAAGTACCGATGGAGAGCACACGCACCTGGTCGCCGTACTTTTCGCCGAACAGCGCCATGGCGCCAGCGGCGATGGCATCGTCGTAGCCCATCAGCCGGGCGCCGGTGGCGACGTTGGCCAGCACTTCGCGGTTGACGATGTCTTCCACGCGGCGGATTTCGTCGGCGGTCATCGGGGCGTTGTGGCTGAAGTCGAAACGCGTCTTGTCGGCATCGACCAGCGAACCCTTCTGCGACACGTGCGAACCCAGCACTTCGCGCAGGGCCTTGTGCATCAGGTGGGTGGCCGAGTGGTTGCGCATGGTGCGGGCGCGCTGGTCGGCATCGACCTTGGCCTCGACGGCGTCGCCGATGGCCAGGCTGCCCTTGATCAACTGGCCGTGATGACCGAACACCTCGGCCTGGATCTTTTGCGTATCGGCTACGGCGAAGAGGCCATTGGCCGCTTCCAGCGCTCCGGCGTCACCGCACTGACCGCCGGATTCCGCATAGAACGGGGTGGTGTCCAGCACCACGATGGCGTCCTGGCCGGCCTCGATCTTCTGCACCGGGCTGCCGGCCACGTAGAGGGCCACCACCTTGGCCGACTGGGCCAGCGATTCGTAGCCGACGAAGCGGGTCTTGTCGCCGGTGTATTCAATGGCGGCGGCCATCTTGAACTTGCCGGCGGCGCGGGCGGCGCTCTTCTGGCGTTCCATGGCGGCGGTGAAGCCGGCTTCGTCCAGTTCGACATTGCGCTCGCGGCAGATGTCGGCGGTCAGGTCCAGCGGGAAGCCGTAGGTGTCGTACAGGGTGAAGGCGGTTTCGCCATCGAGCTTGCTGCTGTTGGCGGCCAGCGCGGCTTCCAGAATCTTCATGCCGTGCTCCAGCGTTTCGCCGAAACGTTCTTCTTCCTGCTTCAGCACCATCTCGACACGCTCGGCGGCTTCCGGCAGTTCCGGATAGGCCGCACCCATCTGCACCACCAGGTCCTTGACCAGCTTGTGGAAGAAAGGCTTGGTCTGACCCAGCTTGTGGCCGTGACGCAGCGCGCGGCGGATGATGCGGCGCAGGACGTAGCCACGGCCTTCATTGCCGGGGATCACGCCGTCAACGATCAGGAAGGAGGTGGCACGGATGTGGTCCGCAATCACGCGCAGCGAAGCATTGGAGAGGTCGGTCTCGCCGGTTTCGCGGGCAGCCGCTTTGATCAGCGCCTGGAACAGGTCGATCTCGTAGTTGCTGTGCACGTGTTGCAGGATCGCGGCCAGGCGCTCCAGGCCCATGCCGGTATCGACGCAAGGCGCCGGCAGCGGGGTCAGGGTGTATTCGCCGGTGGCCGGGTCGAGCTGGCGGTCGAACTGCATGAACACGTTGTTCCAGATCTCGATGTAGCGGTCGCCGTCGGCGTCGGGGCTACCCGGGGGGCCGCCCCAGATGTCCGGACCGTGGTCGTAGAAGATCTCCGAGCAAGGACCGCAGGGACCGGTTTCGGCCATCTGCCAGAAGTTGTCGGAGGCGTAGGGTGCGCCCTTGTTGTCGCCGATGCGCACCACGCGCTCGGGCGGCAGGCCGATTTCCTTGGTCCAGATGTCGTAGGCTTCATCATCGGTCTGGTAGACGGTCGCCCAGAGCTTGTCGGCCGGCAGGCCGTAGACCTGGGTCAGCAGTTCCCAGGCCCACTTGAGCGACTCGCGCTTGAAGTAGTCGCCGAAGGACCAGTTGCCCAGCATTTCGAAGAAGGTATGGTGGCGCGCGGTGTAGCCGACGTTTTCCAGGTCGTTGTGCTTGCCGCCGGCGCGCAGGCAGCGCTGCACGGAGGCCGCGCGCACGTAGTTGCGCTTGTCGGTGCCCAGGAACACGTCCTTGAACTGAACCATGCCCGAATTGGTGAACAGCAAGGTCGGGTCATTGCCCGGTACCAGGCTGGAGGAGCGGACGATGGTGTGTTCTTTGGATTCAAAGAATTTCAGAAACTTGTCGCGAATTTCGGCTGAGTTCATGTTCGAAGACGGATAAATGGGCCAGATGCTGCCGGTAACGCGCAGATCGGACCCGGATGGGAGTCGGTGCAAAAAACGATTGCGAACCGATGATTATACGTGATCCCGGCCCGGATACGCAGGCCCGGACGCCGTACCACCACGCCCGCCCGGCAGGCCGGGCAGCGCTTCTCCGGAGACGAAAAAAAACCCGCCGGGAAACCCGGGCGGGTTACAGGATCGGCTGACCCGGCATGGCGCGCTACCCTGCGTTGCCGGACCTTAACTGTGTCAGCCCATCCTTCCGGTAAAACCGGGAGCGGGCCGCGCCAGGCGGACCGCCACAAGAAGACCGGGCGATCAGGCGCCCTTGTTGACAGGCATCGTTGCTGCCTTCTTGGCCTTCTTGTGCTTGTGCTTCTTGGCCTTCTTGGCGTGCTTCTTGTGCTTCTTGTGAGCAGGCTTGGCAGCCGGGGCTTCAGCGGCGGGAGCGCCAGCCGGAGCCGGGGCAGGCTGGGCCAGGACCGGCATGGCGAAGGCGGCGACGAGTACGGCAGCCAGCAGTTTGTTGATCTTCATCGTTTTCCTCTATCTCTCAGTGTTGTGTGCTTCCACAAGTCCACCGGCGTGCTCACGGATGCCGGCCTTGTGCCTCCTTAACGCAAGCATTTCTCGACAGGTTGACAACAACTGTCGACTGTCTGCCAGTTATTGCCTTAGGCAGGTGAATCATAGCTAGCGCAGGAGGATTCAGTCCGCCGGTAAGAGTGCAATTTGTCGTTCATTTCCACGCGGCGCGAAGTGAACGATGTGGACATGATGTTGCCATTGCCAACTCTACCGGCCTACCAGGCGTCGGCTGCGATCAGATCGATGCGGTCGGTGCAGAAGGCATCCACGCCCCACTGGCGGATTTCCTCGGCGCGCGCCATGTCGTTGACGGTGTAGCAGAACAGCCCGACACCGGCCGCTTTGACGGCGGCAGCCAGCGCCGGGGTGAGGTGCTTGTGATTGGTGTGCAGCGCCACTGCCTGCAGTTGTTGCAGACGCGCCTGCCAGTCCTCGGCAATCACATCCACCAGATAAGCGCGTGGCAAGGCTGGTGCCACTTCCTTGGCTGCCAGCAGGGCCTCGAAGGAGAACGAGGACAAGACCGGCAGCGCCGCCCCGCTCTTGCCGGCGAAGCGCCGTGCCACCGCCTGGGCGGTCAGTTCGCCGGTACGGCGTGCCAGCTCCGCAGCGGCGGGCTTGATCTCGACGTTCATCCAGATTCCCTCGGCCAGGCAGAAATCCAGTCCCTGCTCCAGCGTGCAGATCCGTTCACCGGCAAAACGCGCATCCAGCCAGGCGCCGGCGTCGAGGTCGCGCAATTGGGCCCAGTCGCTCTCGGCGATCTTGCCCTCGCCGGGCAGGGTGCGCCCGCGCTGCGGATCGTGCATCAGGATGGGGAGGTCGTCGCGGGTCAGCATGACGTCGAATTCGACGGCGCGATAGCCGTGTTCCAGGCCGCAGCGGAAACCGGCCAGGGTGTTTTCCGGCGCCAGGGTGCCGCCGCCACGATGGGCGAGGATGCGAGGATAGGGCCACATGATGTTCTCCGAGGGTGGGCCTTGCAAAAAGGGGCAAGGTAATCGGCGCATAAGGTAGAGCAGTTCACGCCGTGCCACAAGCACTTCAGGCCAGCCAACCTGCCCTTGGTCGCAAGGTGCTCGCCGGCGGCGCCGCGACGGTGCATTCTTGCCGCATCCTTGATCCACCTGCTGCGAGGCCATCATGCACGAGACTGCTCCCTCCCCCCTGCCCGGCGACAAGACTTGCGCCCCGGGCGCCACCCCCTGCGACTACGCCCGCGCCGAGCGCCGCGTGGCACGCCAGGTCGGCTTTTTCTACCACCTGGGCATCTACCTGAGCGTCAATGCAGCGCTGATGCTGCTCGACCTCATGGGGCCGCGCGCCCACTGGTGGAGCCTGGGGCCTCTCCTTGGCTGGGGAATCGGGGTACTATTCCACGCCTTGCGCGTATTCGGGCGCTTTCCCGCCGGCTGGAAACAGGCGATGATCGCCCGTGAACTACGCCGACGTTGACAGGCCCGGTGCGCCGGGCAGCTTGTTTGCCTCATCACCGAAAACTGCATGACCCGACACGATACATCGATCCCGCCCCGCCTGACCGTCCTGCTGCGCGAGCTGGCGCTGTCCCTGCTGCCCACGCTGGTGATCAACCTGCTGTGTGCACTGGCCGTGACCTACCTGATGCGCATCGGCGGCAGCTTCTATGAAAACCTGCAAGTGTCGATGTGCATCGGCCTGCTGGCCATGCTGCTCATCAACGGCACGCGCCTGGCCATCTGGGGCGATGGCGAGCCCAACAAGCTGGGCTTTCTGGCGATCATCGCGGTCATGGCCCCGCTGGCGGTGCTGCTGGGACGCCTGCTGGCCAGCGTATTGCTGGACCAGCCCATCCTGAGCCTGGTACCGGAGCACAGCGACAACATCATCGCGGTGATGGTGCTGACCTTCCTGGTCTGCTTCGGCGCCACCGTCTTCTTCTGGAACCGCCAGAAGATGGCCGCCCTGCAAGCCCACGCCAGCCAGGTCGAAAAGCAGGCCGTGCAGGCGCAATTGCAGATGCTGCAGGCCCAGATCGAGCCGCACATGCTCTTCAACACGCTGGCCACGCTGCAATCGCTCATCAGCACCGACCCGTTGCAGGCCGAGCTGATGTTGAACCAGCTGGTCCAATACCTGCGCACGACCTTGTCGGCTTCACGCGCCGACAGCACTTCACTGCAAAAGGAATTCGACCTCATCAAGGCCTACCTGGGATTGATGTCGCTGCGCATGGGTCTGCGCCTGACCTATACCCTGCAGCTGCCGGAACACCTGGGCCGCCTGCGCCTGGCGCCGATGCTGCTGCAGCCGCTGGTGGAGAACGCCATCAAGCATGGCCTGGAACCCAAGGTGGAAGGCGGCAACTGCACCGTGCGCGCGGCAGTCCACAACGACATGCTGGTGCTGAGCGTGCTCGACACCGGCGTGGGCCTGCCCACCAGCATCAGCCTGAACCAGCCGCCGGCGCAGAAGGAACCGGTGATCGGCATGCACTTCGGGCTGGACAACATCCGCGAGCGCCTGGCCACGCTCTACGGGCCACTGGCCGAACTCATCATCACCCACAACGTGCCGGCCGGCGCAATGGCGCAGATCACCATCCCGCTCAAGGCCCTCAAGGCGGCCCACCGCAGCAGCAAGAGCAGCCGCCTGCTGGATCGCTGAGTCCCCTGCCGTTTTTGTCGGAGTCCGATATGGCCCATCCCACTGCCCTGATCGCCGAAGACGAACCCCTGCTGGCCAACGCACTGCGCCAGGCCCTGGCGCGCTGCTGGCCGGAACTGCCGGCACCGCATCTGGCGGCCAATGGGGACGAAGCGCTCGAGCGGGCGCTGGCACTGCTGCCGGATGTGCTGTTCCTGGATATCAGGATGCCCGGTCGCAGCGGATTGGAGGTGGCCGGCGACTTGGCCGAGGAGTGGCCGGCGGGGCGTCCCTTCCCGCTCATCGTCTTCGTCACGGCCTACGACGATTACGCCCTGCAAGCCTTCGAGCGCGCCGCCATCGATTATTTGCTCAAACCGGTCAGTCAGGAGCGCCTGGCGCTCACGGTCGCGCGCCTGCAAGGCTTGCTGGCCCGGCGCGCCGCCAGCGACCAGGATAGCCAGCTGGAAAGCGCCCTGGCGCAACTGCGTGCCCTGGCCGCGCCAGTGGCCGAGCCGACACCGCCGCGACTGGACTACATCCGCGCCGCAGTCGGCAACAAGGTGAAGTTGATCCCGGTAGACGAAGTGATCTATTTCGAGGCCACCGACAAATACGTCAATGTGGTCAGCGCCGAGGGGAGCGCGCTGATCCGGTCCAGCCTGCGGGAATTGATCCCGCAACTCGATGCCCGCCAGTTCTGGCAGATCCATCGCGGCACCGTGGTGCAGGTCCGGCAGATTCAGGCGGCGGTGCGGGAAGAGAGCGGCAAGCTCTTCGTGCAGTTGCGCGACCGCCCGGAAAAACTGGCGGTCAGCCGCCTGTTCGCCTATCTGTTCAGGCAGATGTAGCCGCTCCTGGCTCAACCATCAGCGTCCGTAGTAATACCCGGGGCCGTAATAAGGACGGTAGTAATGCGGCTGCGGCGGGCCCACCGGCACCACCACGCAGGCCGACAACGTGGCAGCGGCCACGGCGGCGGCGACGATCAGCTTGATCCAACGGCTCATGATGCACTCCTTGTGTTTTGGCGTTTTTGTTCACTGCGCCCGGCTGATGCCTGGCCACGCTGGCAGAGTGCCAGCCGCGCCCCCTCACAGGTAATACATGGGCGTATCTTGTGTAACAAGAACAGGTAAAAACCTTCATATCGCCTCCAAGGCGCGTTGTCGACGGGCAAAAAAACCTGCCGCAACGGCGGCAAAGCCCGTGGAACCTGGGTAGCTGCGGTAGAATGCCTGCCATCTGAATAAACAGGCATTCCTCCCGATTCATCTCATGAGCAACGAACTGAAAAACGGTCATCCCCCTGCCCCCTCCACCAATTTCCTGCGCGGCATCATCGAATCCGACCTGGTCTCGGGCACCTATGCCCAGCGCAGCAGCCAGGATGGCCAGGCCCTGCCGCAGGTGGTGACCCGTTTTCCGCCCGAGCCCAACGGCTACCTGCACATCGGCCACGCCAAGTCGATCTGCCTGAACTTCGGCCTGGCGGCAGACTATGCCGGCCGCTGCCACATGCGTTTCGACGATACCAACCCCGAGAAGGAAGAACAGGAATACGTCGACACCATCCTGGACTCGGTCAAGTGGCTGGGCTTCTCCTGGGAGCATGAAGGCAAGTCGCACCTGTACTACGCCAGCAACTATTTCGACGTCATGTACGCCTGCGCCCAGGCGCTCATCCGCAAGGGCCTGGCCTACGTGGACGAGCAGAACGCCGAACAGATGCGCGAGAACCGCGGCACCCTGACCGAACCCGGCAAGGACTCGCCGTGGCGCGACCGCCCGGTGGAAGAATCGCTGCGCCTGTTCGAGGAAATGCGCGACGGCAAGCATCCGGATGGCTCCATGATCCTGCGTGCCAAGATCGACATGGCCAGCCCCAACATGAATCTGCGCGATCCGGCCATCTACCGCATCCGCCATGCCACCCACCACAATACCGGCGACAAGTGGCGCGTCTATCCGATGTACACCTTCGCGCACCCGATCGAAGATGCGCTGGAAAACATCTCGCACTCCATCTGCACCCTGGAATTCGAAGACCAGCGCCCGTTCTATGACTGGCTGCTGGAACACCTGGCCGAGGAAGGCTTCTTCAAGAAGCCGCTGCCGCATCAATATGAATTCGCGCGCCTCAATCTGACCTACATCATCACCAGCAAGCGCAAGCTGCGCCAGCTGGTGGATGAAAAGATCGTCTCCGGCTGGGACGACCCGCGCATGCCCACCATCGTCGGCCTGCGTCGCCGTGGCTACACGCCCGAGGCGATCCGTCTGATGTGCGACCGCACCGGCGCCTCCAAGAACAACAGCTGGATCGACTTCAGCGTGCTCGAAGGCGCGCTGCGCGAAGACCTTGATCCCAAGGCACCGCGCGCGGTAGCCGTGCTGCGTCCCTTGAAACTGATCATCGACAACTTCCCCGAAGGCGTGTCCATCGATTGCAGCGCTCCGGTCTATCCGCCCGCGCATCCGGAACACGACACCGCGCACCGCCACTTCCCCATCACCCGCGAACTGTGGATCGAGCGCGAAGACTTCATGGAAGAACCGACCAAGGGTTATTTCCGCCTCTTCCCCGGCAACAAGGTGCGCCTGCGCTACGGCTACGTGGTCGAATGCACCGGCTGCGACAAGGATGAACACGGCAACGTCATCGCCGTGCACTGCAACTACTTCGAAGACAGCAAGAGCGGCACCGAAGGCAGTTCCAACTACAAGGTCAAGGGCAACCTGCACTGGGTCAGCGCCGAACACGCCCTGGCCACCGAAGTGCGCCTGTACGACCGCCTGTTCTCGGACCCGCATCCGGATGCCGGCGGCAAGGATTTCCTGGCGGCCTTGAATCCGAACTCCAAGGAAGTCATCACCGCCTACCTGGAGCCGACCCTGAAGACCGCCCAACCCGGCGACATCTACCAGTTCGAACGCCACGGCTACTTCGTGGCCGACCGCGTCGATTCGATCGGGGGCCAGCCGATCTTCAACCGGGCCGTCACGCTCAAGGACAGCTGGGGCAAGTAAGCACAATCAGGGGAAGACGGCCGCAAGGCCACGCGGGCGGCAGCGCGCCAGTCGTCCGCGCCAACGGGATGGCGCAGCCGGGTGGCCAGGGTCACCGGCAGAGCTAGGGGAACTCATGTTCGAGCAGATCAAGATCCAGCGCTTGTCGATGTCATCCATCTACAAACTGCTGGCCCTCGGTACCAGCTTCTCGCTGGTGCCGTTTTCAACGCTGATGGGTGTGCTCTCGCTGTTCGGCGCACAAACCATCACCTGGGATGGCAAGCACCTGATCGGTTATGACGGCCTGATCGCCTCGCCCTTCATCGGCCTGTTCCTCTCGGCCTTCATCACGCTCTTCCTGGGCACCCTGTGCTGCATCGGGCTGTGGCTGTATTCGCTGTGGCGCCCGCTGTCACTGAAGGTGGAGGCGGTGGACAATCTGGACATCGACCAGCTGATCCGCGAGAGCGAAGAAGCCATGGCCACCCGCGACTGACTGCCACCAAGCGCCACTCAGCTCCACTGAGCGCGGGACACTCAGAATATCTTCATCCACTTGAGGAAGGCCACGGTGGCCACACCGAGGCCGCCCATGGCGCCCATCACGATCCAGAACGAGGTCTCATCATGCAGGCCCGGCAAACCTGCCACGTTCATCCCGAAGATCCCCGACACCAGCGTGGCCGGCATCAAGAGCGCCGTCAGGACCGACAGCGCCATCAGGTTGCGGTTCATCTGCTCCGACATCTGCGAGGCGATCTCTTCCTGCAGCAGCTTGGCGCGTTCATAGACAGCCTCCACGGTGGAGTGCAGTTCGTTGAGTTCATCCAGAGCATGGGTCAGGTCTTCCAGTGCCTCGCGCGGCACCCAGCCTGGACGCAGGCGCTGAAACTGGGCCAGGATGCGGCGCTCCGGTGCGATGAAGCGACGCAGCTCGGCCAGTTGGCGGCGGATGCCGGAGAGCTCGGCGCGGTCTTCGGAACGGCGATCCGAGAGCACCGAGAATTCGATGTCGTCCACCTTGTCATTGAGCTTGTCCAGACGTGCATTGAAGCCATCGGCCAGACAGCGCAGCAGCTCGGCGAACAGGTCCATGGGATTGTCGAAGTCACCGCCGTCCAGCACCTTCTGACGCAGCAGGTTGGTCGACAGAAGCGGCTGGGTGCGCAAGGTCAACAAGCGGGTACGGTCCAGATAGAAATGCAGTGCCCCCTTTTCGGTCCCGGTGTCGCCGATCTCCATCTTCATATCGGTCAGCGTGCCATACACCCCCTCGGGCGTGGCGTGCAGGCCCGGATGGGTGTCGCTGCTGAGCAGGAATTCGGTGATGTACTCGGGAATGTCGCTGTGATGCGCCATCCATTGCTGGATCTTCACATCGGCGGTCTTGACGTGCAGCCAGGCGAAATCCGGTGCGCTGGGGTGATAGTCGACCACTTCATTCCAGTTCATCTGGCGTGCCCGGCCCTCCTCGAATCGGAAGGCGCAGATGAATCCGGCCGGTTCGTAGAGCAGGTGCAGTGCTTGCGGGGTGTCCGGCGGATTGTGCATGAGCGGCCAGGTCAGGAATGGGCGGAAGGCATGAGACCCCGCATTCTAGCGACCGTCTTTGACAGATTTGTGACAGGGCCGTGACGCCCCGTGCACGGCCGCCCCGGCTCAGTAGTTGAAGTTGCGGTTGCCCCAGGCCTCGCGGGCCGCACCGCAGACCCGGATCTGGTCTTCGTTCATGCCGGAGGTGCCATTCAACTGGCACTGGTCGGAGACCGACTTGGCCTCCTCGATGTTCTTGCGGAAATAGGCGTAATCCTTCTTGCCGGCCACGGCGTCACAGGCCGACAGCAACGGCAGGGCGATGCACAGCAGCGCTGGCAGGCGGAGGGCGGATTTCATGCGGTGGTTCCCCTGAAAGGCGGGCCAGGCCCGCGACAGGCAGCGCCGAGATGCGCCCCCGACCGGCCCTTCCCCGGGGCCGTGGCGGCAGCGCTGCGCTGCAACGCGACAAAGTATAGACAGCCGTCGAGGATTGCTCAACGGAAATCTTCACTTTCCTCACCTCATGGTAGAACAAAAAGGGCCGGTCACCATGACCAGCCCCGGTGTGCTGCATGAACGCCTTGTCAGGATGGAATCATCCGCGACGCTTGAGCAGGGCGTGCAGGATGATGGCACCGAAGGTAGCGGTGCCGATGCCGCCCAGGGCGAAGCCGCCCATCTTCAGGGTGAAGTCGCCTGCGCCCAGCACCAGCGTGACGGCGGCCACGATCAGGTTGGTATTGTTGGAGAAATCGACCTTGTTCTCGACCCAGATGCGGGCGCCCGATACGGTGATGAGACCGAACACCACGATCGACACGCCGCCCAGCACCGCGCCAGGAATGGTCAGGATGACCGCGCCGAACTTGGGCGAGAAGCCCAGCAGGATGGCGATCACCGCCGCCACCACGAAGACCAGGGTGGAATAGATCTTGGTGACGGCCATCACGCCGATATTCTCGGCATAGGTGGTCACGCCGGTGCCGCCCACGCTGCCCGAGAGCATGGTGGCCAGGCCGTCGCCGATGAAGGCGCGACCGATGTAGCGGTCCAGGTTCTGGCCGGTCATGGCCGAGACGGCCTTGATGTGACCCAGGTTCTCGGCCACCAGGATGATGGCCACCGGTGCCAGCAATGCCATGGCGCTGCCCTGGAAGACCGGTGCGGCAAAGTGCGGCAGACCGAACCAGGCAGCATTGGCCACGGTGGAAAAGTCGATCGGCTTGCCCAGGCCCATGCCGTTGGTCAGTACCGCGTAGAGCACATAGGCCAGCAGCAGGCCGATGAGGATCAACAGGCGCTGCAGCATGCCGCGCGTAAAGACTGCCACGAAGCCCACGCAGAGGATGGTGGCCAGCGCCATCCAGCTGTCGAAACTGCTGCCGGAGACGCCCTTGACGGCGATGGGGGCCAGGTTCAGGCCGATCACCGCCACCACCGCACCGGTCACTACCGGGGGCATCAGGGATTCGATCCAGCGCGTGCCCACGCCCGAGACGATCAGCCCGATCACGGCATAGACCGCACCGCAGGCGATGATGCCGCCCAGCGCCACGCCGAGGTTGGCGTTGGGACCGGAGCCGGCATAACCGGTCACGGCGATGACCAGTCCGATGAAGGAAAAGCTCGACCCCAGGTAGCTCGGCACCCGACCGCCGACCATCAGGAAGAACAGCAGGGTGCCGATGCCCGACATCAGGATCGCCAGGTTGGGATCGAAGCCCATGAGCAGCGGGGCCAGCACGGTCGAGCCGAACATGGCCACCACGTGCTGCACGCCCATGGCCAGCGTCTGCGGTGCAGGCAGCCGCTCATCGGCGGCGATCACGGCCCCCTGGCCGTCGTTGGTGCTTTGGCGCAGCCGCCATTGGGGGAAATACGAACCCGACATGGAGATCCCTTTCGTTGTGGATTTGTTTTGATTTGTACGTGGATGTGGAACGGGGGCTAGTGTATTGAGCGACCGCACAAATAACAATTGCTGCGGCGCTGCCCCGCAAAAATAAATCCGTAAAAGATTTCGGCCGCCCCGGCGCGCTGCTGCCCGGCGGTGCAAAAAGCGCGCCTGCACCACCCTGACGCCCCAAAACAGATCGCCCGTTTGCGCAAACGCCGGCGACCTTTCCCGGGCATGTTTCTTGCGCCTCGGGAGCGGTTAGAATCACGTCCCCGATTGTTCCCTGCCATGTCGATGATCAACCTCACCACCCCTGCCCTGCTGTTCCCCGCGACCTCGCTGTTGCTGCTGGCCTATACCAACCGCTTCCTGGTGCTGGCGCAGCTGATCCGCAACCTGCAGCACCAGGGACAGAACGATGAACGCGGGCTGGTGATCCGGCAGATCCTCAATCTGCGCAAACGCATCGTGCTGACCCGCTACATGCAGGCCCTGGGCGTGTCCAGCTTCATCATGTGCGCCATCTCGATGTACCTGATCTTCGTGGATCGCAATCACTGGGCCGAGGTGCTGTTCGGCCTGAGCCTGATGCTGCTGGTGCTGTCATTGCTGGTGTCGCTGTGGGAAATCATGATCAGCACGCGCGCCATCGAGATCACCCTGGAAGACATGGCCCAGAAGCTGGAAAAAGGGAGCCTCCCCGTCCAATGAAAGCTTTTCATTCATGGCACGATTCCATTGAAAGCCGGCATCGGACGAACATGTAATAATCGAGCGCCCGGCCGGCCTCGTAGATGGCCGTTCTCGGGCATCCCTCGACTATGCACTGGAGACCCACATGATCCTGGAACTGGCGGACATCCGCATCCAACCCGGCAAGCAAGCAGAATTCGACGAAGCCATCCAGCGCGGCCTGGCGCAAACCATCAGCAAGGCCCGTGGCTATCTCGGCCACAAGGTCCAAAAAGGCATCGAATCGCCCGAGCGCTACCTGCTCATGGTGTACTGGGCCACCCTGGAAAACCATACCGTGGATTTCCGTGAATCGCCCGCCTTCACCGAATGGCGCGGCATCGTCGGCCCCTTCTTCGCCGGTGCCCCGCAGGTGGAGCACTTCGCACTGCTGACCGAATCCGCGTAAGACCGGTGCGCGCCGGGCGCGCCCATCGCCCACCGGATACCCGCTGCGCCACCCGACCCGGTGCTGCGGAACGTTTTCCGGCCTGCCCTTGACTAAGGGGCAGGCCCGGGGGCCGGCCCAAAGAGCCGCCCCCGCAGGCCGCATACCGATGATGCGCCGCCATGACAACAGCGCCGGTCTGCACCGTGCGCAGGAACACCAGAATGACCACACTGCTCCGCTTACTCACCCCACGCCATCTGCGCGCCGGCGCCTGTGCACTGGGCATGCTGCTGGCCCTGTCCGGCTGCAACAACTTCAGCGGTGACGAACGGCAGCAAGCCGAGGTGATCGGCAGCTTCTATCGTATCCACCTCAAGAACCGTGCCCCCGGCCTGCCCTCGGCCGAGGAACTCAAGCAGTTCGAGCCGCTGGTCAGCCGCGCCCTCTACGCCCTGCTGACCCGGGCCGAAGCCGCCGACGTGCGCTATCACAGCGTGGCCGGCCCGCAGGCCGCGCCCCTCATCGAGGGCGACCTGTTCACCTCGCTCTACGAAGGCGCCACCTCCTTTGAAGTGCAGTCCTGCGACAGCGATACCGACCGCGCCTCCTGCCAGGTCGCCTTCCGCTACCAGAACGAGGGTGCCGACGAGTCCTGGAACGACAAGATCCTGCTGGTGCGCCAGGAACACCAGTGGCGCATCGACGATATCGAGTTCATCGGCAACGACCAGTCCTCCCAGCGCGAATACCTCAGCGACAACCTCAACGACGCCATCGACCAGGCCCAATGAGCCGAGGCGGCTCGCCGTCGCACCCCGGCGGCGGAATTGGCGGCCTTTTGGCAATGTGTTCCCGGCCTTCCTGTTGCGACCGGACGCTTAAGATATGGCTCTGGCATGCTGGGAGGCTTGCGCCCGCCTGGCTGACTGTGCAAGGGCACGCCAAAAATAGCAAAATGACCATAGCACCACGAAACAACACGCCAGCGCCATCCTGTGCCTGGCCCAGGGAGAATCGGATTGAAGCGGATCGGTAAGACACTCATGGTCGCCACCAGCCTGCTGCTTGCAGCCTGCTCGGCCAATGAAGAGGGCAAGGCCAAGGAACTGGTCACGGAGTTCTACCAGACCCATGCCTCGAACCGTCCCTCGGGCGCGCTGACGCTCAGGGAACTGATTACCTTCCGCCGTTTCCTGTCGGTGCCGCTGTTCGACCTGTTGAAGGATGTCTCGGTGGCCCAGGAGGCCCGCGTGGCGCAGTCGACAGCCGAGCAGGCGGCCGATCCTGATGCCGAGCCCTTGCCGCCGCTGGTGCAAGGGGATTTGTTGACGGGCAATCCGAATGGTGCCTCCACCTTCCGGGTGGTCCGCTGCGAAGCGCAGGAGCGCGAGGCCACTTGTGCCGTGGAGCTGATCTTCAGCGACGCCAAACTGCAATCCCCGGTCAAATGGACCGACAAGCTCATGCTGGCCCGTGATGCCCGCGGCTGGGTCATCGACAACATCGAGTACGCCGGTGGCAATGCGCCCATGCGCAGCGGCACGTTACAGGATGCCCTGCGCAAGGTCTTGCAGCGCGACGCCGCGCCGATAGCGCCGATGGTACCGCTGGCCCCCGCCACGCCTGCCGCCCCGGAGAAATGAGCCCGGGCCGGTAACGGCCGCTGTGGCGCTGCGGCGCCTCGCAAGAATCCGACTTCGTCCCGCGCCCTGCCGCTCTGCATGCTGGCAAGGGCGACACAAGGCTCTATAATCGCGCGATTCCCTCAGAAGCCCGCTGCGATGTCCAATCACACCTTCCTCTGGCACGACTACGAAACCTTTGGCGCCGTGCCGCGCCGCGACCGGCCTGCGCAGTTTGCCGCCGTGCGTACCGATGCCGAGCTCAACGAGATCGGCGAACCCATCATGATCTACTGCAAGCCGGCCCCGGACTACCTGCCCGACCCGGTATCCTGCCTGATCACCGGCATCACGCCGCAGCACTGTCTGGAACACGGCATGGCCGAACACGAATTTGCGGCCCGCATCGAGCAGGCGCTCGGAGAACCCGGCACCATCGGCGTGGGTTACAACACCATTCGTTTCGATGATGAAGTCACACGCTTCATGTTCTGGCGCAACCTGATCGATCCCTATGCCCGCGAATGGGCCAACGGCTGCGGCCGCTGGGATTTGCTGGACGTGGTGCGACTGACCTATGCGCTGCGCCCGGAGGGCATCCAGTGGCCAACCAAGGAAGACGGCAGCGTCAGCTTCAAGCTGGAGCACCTCTCCAAGGCCAATGGCCTGGCCCACGACGCCGCACACGACGCACTCTCCGATGTGCGCGCCACCATCGCGCTGGCGCGCCTGATCCGCCAGCACAACCCGCGCCTGTTCGACTTCGCCCTGGCCTTGCACAAGAAGGACAAGGCAGCTGCCGAAATCGGCTTGCCGGCGGCCAGACCCTTCCTGCATGTGTCGGGCATGTTCCCCGTGGCCAATGGCTGCCTGGCCCTGATGTGGCCGCTGGGCATGCACCCGACCAACAAGAATGAAGTGATCGCCTGGGATCTCGGTCACGACCCCGGCGAACTGGCGGGCATGGATGCGGCCACGGTGCGCGAACGCATGTTCACCCGGCGTGATGAACTGCCGGAGGGCATGACCCGACTGCCGGTCAAGAGCATTCACCTGAACAAGTCGCCGATGGTGGTGGGTAGTCTCAAGACGCTCTCCGCCGAGCGCGCCGGCCAATTGAACATCGATGTGGACGCGGCCCTGCGCCACGCCGAAAAGGCCGCCGCCCTGCCCGATTTGAGTCCGCTGTGGCGCGAGGTCTACCAGCGCGAGCAGGAAGGGCCGGTGGACGTGGATGAAGATTTGTACGGCGGTTTCATCGGCAACGCTGACCGCCGCCAGCTCACGCAGCTGCGCGCCCTGCCGGGGCAGGCACTGACTGGTGCCAGCGTGGCCTTCGATGACAGGCGATTGAATGAAATCCTGTTCCGCTATCGCGCCCGCAACTTCCCCGAGACCTTGAGTCCCGAGGAAGCACAGCACTGGGAAGAACACCGTGCCGCACGCCTGTTCGAGGGTGCCGGTGGTGCACGCACCGTCGCGCAGCTGTTCGAGCAGATCGACCAGTTGCAGGAAGAGGCGGATGACGAACGCACCCAGGACATCCTCGCTGCGCTGTATGACTATGCGGAGATGATTGCGCCGGCCAATCAGTAAGCAGCAGGCCCGCAGGCGTGCCTGTTGACTCTTATTCGGCGGCAGGTTCGCCCTGCGCTGCGTCGGCGGCCTTGCCCTGCGACTTCAGCTTCATGATGAAGTCGCGCAAGGCTGGGCCGATCTCCTCGAACAGCGGATGCTTGCGGTTCTTGAGGATCACTTCCCCGAACAGCTTCAAGCCCAGCGCCAGCTGCGCGCTGGTGTCACTGTCGAATTGCCCGTTGCCACGCAGGCGGGAGACGATAGTGAAGAGATCGTCATGGTTGCCCGCCTCGAAACTCAGGGGTGCGTGCAAGGGCTGTCCCTCCGAGGCCGTAGCCAGGTGCTCAAGGGTGATGCGGTAGCGATGCTCTCTCATATGAAGTTCCTTTCCAAATTCTGAACCCGCCGGCTCAGACCCGTTCCACCGCCACGGCGGCGCGGTCGATGATGTCGATGATGGCATGCAGTTCTTCCTTGGCCAGCTTGCCCTTGGCCAGGCGCGTATGCAGGGCCATGCGGAAGTTCTGCACGGCGCGGCGCAGTTCGGGCGAATCGGCGTCGGGACGTTCCTGGCGGCGCAGCTCGAACTTGCGCAGCACCTGCTGCAGCAGCTCGGCGTTTTCCTGTTCTTCCAGATAGGCTCGGCCCTCGGCGCTGAGGGTGTAGAGCTTCTTGCCGCCTTCCTCGCCCTGCACCGAGGCATGGCCCATTTCTTCCAGCAGGGTCAGGGTCGGGTAGATCACGCCAGGGCTGGGGCTGTAGCCACCGCCCACCAGTTGCTCGATGGCCTTGATGATGTCGTAGCCGTGGCGCGGCTTTTCCTGCAGCAGATGCAGCATCACGATGCGCAAGGCGCCCTGCTCGAACATGCGCGCGCCGCGTCCGCCGCCTTCACGGCCGCCGGGGCCATGATGGCCACGCGGACCGCGCGGCTCGCCGTCTTCGAACAGGCCGCCGCCATGATGCCCACGGTCGTGACGCTGGTGCTTGGGGCCGTGGCCGGGTTGGCCGGGTTGATGAAATAAATGCTTGAACATGGTGTTTCCTTCTTGTCAGGTTGCCAATGCAGCGACTGACGCACGCTGCGTGTCGATCGATATAGCCAAGATATATCTTAATCATCTGCATTTCAAGATATATCTTAATAATATTTTCAAATAGTATTCTGAGGGCAATATGAAGCAAAAAGCTTCACCGTCAGTCCGGCGACATTAGCTGCGGGCCAGAAGTGCTAAGGTCTTGACATCACACCCACAACAAATGAACAAGGAGACACGCATGCCCCAAGCCACCACCCCCAATGCGCCCATTGGCCGCTTCCCCATCCCCGATCTTCATACGCTGCCGGAGGATATCCGCAGCCGCATCCTGGCCGTGCAGGAAAAGTCCGGATTCATCCCCAACGTGTTTCTGGTACTGGCGCATCGGCCGGATGAATTCCGCGCCTTCTTCGCCTATCACGATGCCTTGATGGACAAACCCGGCGGGCTCACCAAGGCCGAGCGCGAGATGATCGTGGTGGCCACCAGCAACGCCAACCAGTGCCAGTATTGTGTCGTGGCCCATGGGGCGATCCTGCGCATCCGCGCCAAAGATCCGCTGCTGGCCGACCAGGTCGCCATCAACTACCGCAAGGCCGACATCAGCGCGCGACAGAAGGCCATGCTGGAGTTCGCCATGAAGGTCTCGGCCAGCGCCTGGGCTGTGAATGATGAGGATTTCGCCACGCTCAAGGCGCATGGCTGGGAAGAGGAAGACGCCTGGGACATGGCCGCCATCGCGGCCTTCTTCGGCATGTCAAACCGGCTGGCCAACGTGACCAGCATGCGGCCCAATGAAGAGTTCTACCTGATGGGACGCCTGAGCCCGCAATGAAGCATCAGCGCTGGCCGCCGTGCCAGCGCGCCACCCGTTGCAGGCAGGCGTGCAGACCGTCCTGCACCAGTTCGGCGGCATGCGCCAGCATGAGATTGCGCGGCAGTCCGAAATCCTCGATCAGCATGCCTGCGCGGCAGTAACCCGGTTCGGCTTGCGGCACCTGATGCAGCAGGTCCTGCGCCGGCGTGTTGTAGCACCACACCTTCTTGCCGCGCCCGACGGCGTATCCGATCTCGAAGACCGTGCCCGAGTCGGGTTCGTGCCCGCGAAAATCGCAGACATTGGCCACGACGTAATCGGCGGAGTCGATCAGGGCCACATTGATCTGGTAGATGCGGCGCGCCACCTCGGCCTTACTGTCGCCGCTGACCTCGTCGTCACCGGGGCACAGGGCGACCAGCCCGAGTTCGGCGCACCACCGCTTGATCTGCAGTTTGTGCTGCGCATAATCGCGCTGGAAGACATCGGGGCCGGCCAGGTAGATGCGAGGCTGCGGGGTCATGGTTGATCCTGTGGAATACGCGGGAACCGGCAGGATAACGCAAACCTTCATCTCCTCATGAACGCAGTTGCGCCACAATCTCCGCGCGATCGAAATCTGCGCCGAAGTCATCGACCTGCACGCTCTGGTCGCCATAGCGGGCAAAGGCATCAAGCGCGTCCTTCTCCTGCTGCGAGATCAGCTGGCGTTCCAGCGCCAGCGCACTCCAGGCCGGGACTTCCAGCAGGCTCTGCGGCATCGGCGGCAGCTTGCCCTCCTTGATGTCGGCCTTGAGCCTATGCTCCAGTTGCTGCACCACCGGCGTGAGCATGAAGGCTTTCTCGCCGCAGGCCAGCGGGTCACCATCGCGCGGGACATAGGCATCGGCCACCAGCCGGTTGCGGCTCTCGCCCGGCGTCTGCATGGCCTTGGCCACGCGTGTGCCCAGCACGTCCGAGGGCTGGCGGTAGGGCCGGCCAAGCGGGAAGATCAGCACCCGCAAGAGCAGCGCGATGACCGGATTGGGGAAGTTGTGCAAGACCTCGATGATGGCTTCCTGGGCGCGATGCAGCGCATCCTGCACCGACCAGTCCACGTAGAGCAGATCCTCCTCCTGCCGGCCCTCGTCCTCGAAGCGTTTGAGTACCGCAGAGACGAGATAGAGCTGCGAGACCACATCGCCCAGCCGTGCCGACATCCGTTCACGGAACTTGAGGGTGCCGCCCAGTACGCCCATGCTCACATCGGTGAGCAACGCAAAGGCCGAGGACAGATGCACCACCGCGCGGAAGTAGCTTCGCGTGGCGCCTGTCGCATGACTTGAGGAAGGCAGCAGCCAGCCACGGCTGATGCCGCCCACGAAGCTGCGCGCCGCATTGGCCGCGACGAAGGAAAGGTGGGCGAAGAGCAGCCGGTCAAATTCCTGCACGGCGCGTTCGCGGTCCTCGTCAGCAGCGGTGGCCAGTTCCTGCAACACATAGGGATGACAACGGAGGGCGCCCTGGCCGAAGATGATCAGGCAGCGCGTCAGGATATTGGCGCCCTCCACCGTGATGGCAATGGGCACCTGCTGGTACACCCGCGCCAGGAAATTGCCCGGCCCCATGCAGATGCCCTTGCCGCCGATCACGTCCATGCCGTCATTGACCACCATGCGCCCGCGCTCGGTGACGTGGTACTTGGAAATGGCCGAGATGACCGAAGGCTTCTCGCCGGCATCCACCGCCAGTGCCGACAAGCGGCGCGTGGCATCCATCATGTAGAGATGCCCGCCCATGCGCGCCAGGGCTTCCTGCACGCCTTCGAACTTGCCGATCTCGATCTTGAACTGGCGTCGCATGGCGGTGTAGGCACTGGTACCGCGCACGGCCAGCTTGGAGAAGCCGACGCTGGAGGAAGGCAGAGAAATCGCCCGCCCTGCCGCCAGACATTCCATCAACATGCGCCAGCCGCGTCCGACCTGCTCGGCACCGCCGATCACCCATTGCATCGGAATGAAGACATCGCGCCCCTCGGTCGGCCCGTTCTGGAAGACGGCATTGAGCGGCCAGTGGCGACGTCCGGTGATCACGCCCGGATGAGCGGTCGGGATCAGGGCGCAGGTAATGCCCGGCTCGGCATTGCTGCCCAGCAGTCCATCCGGATCACGCACGCGGAAGGCCAGGCCCAGCACGGTCGCAATCGGTGCCAGGGTGATGTAGCGCTTGCTCCAGGTCACCCGGAAGCCCAGGGTTTCGCGCCCCTCATGCTCGCCCTTGCAGACGATGCCCACATCCGGAATGGCCGCCGCATCCGAGCCCGCATAGGGACTGGTCAGCGCGAAGCAGGGAATTTCCAGGCCCTGGGCCAGGCGCGGCAGGTAATGATTCTTCTGGGCCTCGGTCCCGTAATGCAGCAGCAACTCCGCCGGGCCCAGCGAATTGGGCACCATCACCGCGATGGCCGCCGCCGAACTGCGCGAGGCCAGCTTCATCACCACCTGCGAATGCGCATAGGCCGAGAACTGCTTGCCGCCATATTGACGCGCAATGATCATGCCCAGAAAACCCTTGTCCTTGATGAACTGCCAGGCTTCGGGCGGTAGGTCCTGGGTCTTCACGCTGGTCTCCCAGTCGCTGACCATGGCACACAACTGCTCGACCTCGTTGTCGAGGAAACTCTGTTCTTCCGGCGTCAGGCGCGGTGCGGGCAGCTCGAAGAGGCGCTTCCAGTCCGGCTTGCCCGAGAACAGCTCGGCATCCCACCAGACGGTGCCGGCCTCGATGGCATCGCGCTCGGTAGCCGACATGCCGGGCATGATCTTGCGGAACAGGTCCAGTGCCGGGCGCGTCATCAGCGACTGACGCACGGACTTGATGGCCACCAGCAGCGTCGGCGTAAAGAAGAGGATGGCCAGCAGCACCAGCACCGGCAATTCAATACCGGCCAGGCGCGCGCCCAGCCAGATCAGGACAGCCTCGGCCACCAGCCAGATCCAGGCGCCCGCGCGCATCATCATGAGGGCCAGTGCGCTGGCGATGAGAAGAATGAGCCAGATGATCATGTCGCCTCCTGTGCTGTTGTCATTGCGGATGAGGGGTGCAGGCCGTGACACAGTGTGGCACCGAATGCCGGCAGCGCCAAGCCGACATCCCGCTAGCCGGTCGCCTCACCCTACCGCGCCAGCTCATCCGGCGCAATCGGACAGTGCAGCCTGCCCCGGTCAGACAACGCCGGACAAGCCGCCGCCCATGCCATCCATTACAATCCCGGCATTGCAGCGTGCAGCAGCGGAGAACACATCATGAAATGGGAAGGCAATCGCGAAAGCGACAACGTGGAAGATCGCCGTGGCGAGGATGGCGGCGGGGGCGGCGGCTTTGGCTTCGGCGGACGTTCCATCGGGCTGGGCACGGTTGCGGTGGCCCTGGTGGCCTCCTACTTCTTGGGCATCAATCCACTGACCATGCTCAACCTGCTCTCGGGCGGTGGCTCGCCAGCGCCGGTGCAGCAGCAGGCGCCCTCCCACAAGCCTTCGCCCAACGACCAGATGGCGCGCTTCGTCTCCACCGTCCTGGCCGACACCGAAGATACCTGGGGCCAGATCTTCGCCAGCAATGGCAAGCAGTACGTGCGGCCCAAGCTGGTGCTCTTCTCCGGCAGTACGCCCACCGCCTGCGGCACCGGCCAGACCGCCACCGGTCCCTTCTACTGTCCCGGTGACCAGAAGGTCTATATCGACCTGTCTTTCTATGAACTGATGAAGCAGCGCTTCAAGGTCTCCGGCAATTTCGCGCAGGCCTATGTGATCGCGCATGAAGTGGGGCACCACGTGCAACACCTGATGGGCATTTCCGACAAGGTCGATGCGGCCCGCCGCAATGCCAGCGAGAAGCAGGCCAATGCCATGTCGGTGCGACTGGAGTTGCAGGCCGACTGCTTTGCCGGAGTCTGGGCCTATCATGCCAACCAGGCCCGCCACATTCTCGAAGAAGGCGATATCGAAGACGCCCTGCATGCCGCCTCGGCCATCGGCGACGATGCCCTGCAACGCCAGGCGCGCGGCGTGGTCGTACCGGATTCCTTCACCCATGGCAGTTCGGCGCAGCGCGTGAGCTGGTTCAAGCGCGGCATTGCCCAAGGCAAGGTCAGCGCCTGCAACACCTTCGCTGCCAAGGACCTCTGACCTCTGATTTCACAACAAGGAGACGCAAGGCATGACCCTATCCTACTGGTGCATCCTGGTGGCCGGCCTGATGCCGGTCCTCACCATCGCCGTGGCCAAGTATGGCCGACGCGACTTCGACAATGCCGAACCGCGCGCCTGGCTGGACAAGCAGACCGGCGTGCGCCGCCGTGCCGACTATGCACATCGCAACCATTTCGAGGCCTTCCCCTTCTTCGCCGCCGCCGTGCTGGTGGCGCAGCAAGTGGGCGCGCCGCAAGGGCAGATCGACATCGCCGCACTGGTCTTCATCGCCGCCCGCCTCCTCTACACGGTGCTGTACCTGGCGGACAAACCCTCGGCCCGTTCGGCGGTGTGGATCATCGGCTATCTGAGCGTGATCGCGCTGTTCGTCATTGCTGCGCGTACCTGAGAGAGGAGCCCTCGATGAACCACCCCGCCGCCTCCCGACTGCCCCTCATGCGCGATGCCCTGGACGCCCTGCGCGCAGGGCGTGGCGACATCGCCACCCTGTGCAGCACCTGGCGCGCGCAGGAAGAGGTGATGAACGCCCTGCCCGCCCGCTATCGCCAGGTCGCCGAAGACCTGCTGGCGCGACTCGAAGCCGGCAGCCTCTTCACCGAAGAAAGCTGCTCCTTCAGCCAGAAGGACCTCACCGACAGCCTCTCCACCTGGCTGGACAAGGCGCAGCAGACGCTGGCCGCAGGCTGACCGGCCCCGCCGGAAGACCTAGTTCTTCCGGCCTCCCCCCTCCTCCTTTTTCCTTCACCTTCCTCACCATCGGACCAATGTTGCCTGCCCGCCGTGATCGATAAGCTGGACTGCATCGATCACCATCCGCAGGAGGCTTCATGTCCGACCAAAGCCGGGCCTATGGCGTACTGGGTTCCAGTACGCTGGCCTTTACCGTCTGTTTCACCATCTGGGTGATGTTCGGGGTCATTGGCATTCCCATCAAGAATACCCTGCACCTGAACGAAACCGAATTCGGCCTGCTCACCGCCATGCCGGTGCTGACCGGTTCACTCATCCGCGTGCCCCTGGGCATCTGGACGGACCGCTACGGCGGCCGCATCGTCTTCTTCATCCTGATGCTCTGCACGATCGTGCCGATCTGGCTGATTTCCTATGCCACCGCCTTCTGGCATTTCCTGGTGTTGGGCTTGTTCGTGGGCCTGGCCGGTGGCTCCTTCTCGGTCGGCACCCCCTATGTGGCGCGCTGGTTCAAGAAGGAGCGCCAGGGTCTGGCCATGGGCGTGTTCGGCGCCGGCAACTCGGGCGCGGCGGTCAACAAGTTCATCGCCCCGGCCCTCATCGCCGCTGGCGGCTGGGCCCTGGTGCCGCAGGTCTATGCCGGCCTGATGTTGATAGCGGCGCTGATCTTCTGGTTCTGCTCCTCCACCGATCCCAGCCACCAGGTGGCGTCCGATACCCGCTTCATCGACCAGGTCCGCATGCTCAAGGAGCCCAAGGTCTGGCGCTACTGCCAGTATTACTCGGTCGTGTTCGGCGGCTACGTGGGCCTGAGCCTGTGGATGGTCAAGTACTACGTCACCGAATATGGTTTCGATATCAAGCACGCCGCCCTGCTGGCCGCCTGCTTCTCGCTGCCGGGCGGTGTGCTGCGCGCCATGGGCGGCTGGCTCTCCGACAAGTACGGTGCCAGCAAGGTCACCTGGTGGGTGATGTGGATCTGCTGGGTGGCTTTCTTCCTGCTGTCCTATCCGCAGACCGATTTCACCATCCTGACCGTAAGCGGCCCGCAGACCTTCCACCTCGGTCTGAACCCGGTTTTGTTCACGGTGCTGCTGTTCGTGGTGGGCGTGGCCATGGCCGTAGGCAAGGCCTCGGTCTTCAAGTTCATCTCGGACGACTACAGCAGCAACATCGGCGCCGTCTCCGGCGTCGTCGGCCTGGCCGGCGGGCTGGGCGGATTCATCCTGCCCATCCTCTTTGGCATCGCGCTCGACCTCACGGGCGTACGCAGCTCCTGCTTCATGCTGCTTTACGGCACGGTCTGCTGCTCGCTCGTATGGATGCACTTCCAGTTCCGTGGCGAGACGACGATGACCTCCAGTGCGCCGCAAGCCCACTGATCCCTTCCTCTGACAAGGACTCATCATGAATCACGTATTACAACGCTGGGAACCGGAAAACCCCGAGTTCTGGCACAAGCAGGGCCAAGCCGTCGCCCGTCGCAATCTGTGGATCTCGATCCCCTGCCTGATGCTGGCCTTCGCGGTCTGGATGCTATGGAGCGTGGTGGCGGCCAACCTGGACAAGGCGGGCTTCCATTTCAGCAAGGACCAGCTGTTTTTCCTGACGGCCTTGCCGGCGCTTTCGGGCGCCACGCTGCGCATCTTCTACTCCTTCCTGGTACCGGTCTTCGGTGGCCGCAAGTGGACTGCCATTTCCACCGCCAGCCTGCTGATCCCGGCCATCGGCATGGGACTGGCGCTGCAAGACCCGAGCACCAGCTATTCCACCCTGCTGGGACTGGCGCTGCTGTGTGGGCTCGGTGGCGGCAACTTCAGTTCCAGCATGGCCAACATCAGCTTTTTCTTCCCCAAGGCGCGCAAGGGTTACGCCACCGGCATGAATGCCGGTATCGGCAACCTGGGCGTGTCGGTGGTGCAGTTCGTCACACCAATGGTGATTTCCTCGGCCGTGTTCGCGGCCTCGATATCGGGTCAGGGTTTCCTCTTCCATGATCCCAAGAGCGGTGTGGAGAGCACCTTCTGGCTGGCCAATGCCGGGTTCATCTGGGTACCCTTCATCGTCGCGGCCACCCTGGCGGCCTGGTTCGGCATGAATGACATCGCCTCGGCGCACGCCTCGCTGGCCGACCAGGCGGTGATCTTCAAGCGCAAGCACAACTGGCTCATGTGCTGGCTGTACGTGGGTACCTTCGGCTCCTTCATCGGTTTCTCGGCGGCCTTTGCGATGCTGATCAAGGCCGAATTCCCCGAGGTCGCGGTGGCGCAATACGCCTTCCTCGGCCCCCTGGCCGGTGCCCTGGCGCGTCCGCTGGGCGGCATGCTGTCGGACCGCATCGGCGGTGCGCGCCTGACCTTGTGGGTATTCCTGGCCATGGGCCTGGCCATCCTGCTGGGCATCCTGCCAGCCTTGCATACGCACCACTTCGTCCTGTTCCTGGTGTCCTTCATCGTCATGTTCATCCTGACCGGCCTGGGGAATGGCTCGACTTTCTGCATGATCCCGCTGATCTTCCAGACCGAGCGTGAACGCGCCGCCCAAGGCCAAGGCGAAGCTGCCCTGCAGCAGGCGCGCCTGGATGCGGCCAAGGAATCGGCCGCCGTGCTGGGCTTCTCCGGTGCCATCGGCGCCTATGGCGGTTTCTTCATCCCGCAGAGCTTCGGCACCTCCATTCGCATGACCGGCGCGCCCGACATGGCCATGTTCATTTTCGTGGGCTTCTATGCCAGCTGCATGCTGATCACCTGGTGGTACTACGCGCGCCGCGGTGCGGAGATGCCTTGCTGAGAACAGACCTGGGGCCTGCCTAGGGCCTGTTCACATTCAATCTGTGAGTGCGAGAGGTCGCCAAGCGTTGACTGCCTAGGCGCGGCGACGCGCCGTGGTG
>NZ_JBMDJS010000013.1:0-176691 GCF_057809315.1 Herbaspirillum sp. FG34
ACGCGGCCCTGCACTGGGTGACCGCGCAGCCGGACGTGGACGTCAAGCGCATCGCCCTGCTGGGCTGGTCGCATGGCGCCTCGACCGTGCTGGCCTCACTGAACCTGGCCGAAACCGATGTGGCCATCCGCAAGATCCAGCCGCGCGCGGCGGTGGCCTTCTATCCGGATTGCCGCCCCTACGCCAAGACCAACGAACCCTTCAAGCCGGCCGCACCGCTGCTGATCCTGATGGGCGAAAACGATGACTGGACCCCGCCCCAGGCCTGTGAAGCCATCGAACAGAAGATGCAGGGCAGCGATACCGAGATCGCCCTGCGTCTCTATCCGGACACCTATCACGACTTCGACGCCCCCGGTCTGCCGGTGCATGTGCGCATGGACGTGGCCGGCGTCGGCAAGCGCGGCGAAGGTGTCACCAGCGGAGGCAACCCGGATGCGCGCGCCCAGGCCTATCGCTCCATGCTCAACTTCCTGGACGCCAAGCTCAATTACTGAGACAAAGACCGCCGCGGCGTCTCGCGGATTTCGGTCAATGGCTTCACCAACGACAATGCCGGCCCCTTGCGGGAGCCGGCATTGTCGCTTTGCTCGACCTGTTTCTTCACATCGGCCGGAAACCGCCGTCCATCGGCGCTCTCCGGCTTGCCTTGCGGTCAGGCGATCAGGTCCTGCATGCCCTCGCCCAGTTCGGCCAGCGGCGGCATGTCCTCGGTGAAGGTGCCTAGGGTCAGGCCCAGCCTGGCGGCCACCTCGCCCGGGAAGGTCGATTCCAGTTCATCGGCCGAGTATTTGTTTTCCTCGGCGCGGGCGCGCCAGGTGGCCAGGTGGACGATGGCGGCGTACGCATCGAACTGACCTTCCAGCGGCTGCGGGAAAGCCTTGATGACCTGCGCGAACTCATCCGGGAAACGCCAGCGGCGCGCCAGCTCGGCTCCCACATCGGCAAAGTCGTAGCCGAAGGACTTGCGCTCCACATCGAGGCGACGGGCATCCAGGGGACCGGCCACCTTGTCCACCTGCAAGGCCTGCTCGGGCATGGCCGCGTGCATGACCAACTGGCCGATGGCGTGCATCAGGCCCACCGTGAAGGCGAAATCGGAATTGAGCTTGACCTCTTTGGCCAGCCACTTGGCGACCAGGGCGGTATCGAGGCTGTAGCGCCAGAACAGCTTGAGGTCCACGCCCGGCAACTTCTTGAAGCTGCCGGCCATGCCGGTACTGACCACCAGGGTGCGCACGGTCATGAACCCCAGCATCAGCACCGCATCATCGACGGTGCCGATGGTGCGCGAGACGTGGTAATAGGACGAATTCGCCAGACGCAAGATCTTGGCACTGAGGACCTGGTCGGCGGCCAGCTTCCTGGCGATCTCCTCGATCGAGACCGCGTCGTTGTTGAAACTTTCGATGACTTCCTGCACCACCTTCGGAATGCTCGGCAAGGCAGTTTGCTGCTGAAACAGTGCTTCCAAATTCATGCTTCTCTCCTGTAAGACGACCCCCAGACATCTTGCTCGCTCTTCGCTTGTCAGGACCACCCCCGTGGCATGCCCGGTCGGACGACGCCCGGCAACATCGACGGCAATCGCATCATCCCGGCTGCGCCTCGGCTGGCAGCCCTTTTTCTTCACCGGAAACCTGCAGAACTTCCCCCGGTTCAGTCATCGCGCCTTGAGTATAGCGTCAGCCCTTGTCATCAACACAAGGCTTTTTTGCGGTGCAGGAGAGCTTGCACAAATACAACAAGCAAAAATGATGCCACATGGCAACTTCGAGTGATTTCGTGTGGCCGTGCGCCGCATTTCACCAGCGGCCGGGAACCCCTGAAAAAACTGCCCACAGCAGCGCGCGCCAATGCGAAAAATCCGCATCCCGCAGCATTTCCGGCTGCATTGCCGTGGCTTGGCGCAGTTGTGCTTGCTATAATCGCCCATTCTCCGGAATTCCCTATATGACAGACCAATTTGCTAAAAAGGGCGAAGCCTGGTCGGCTCGCTTTTCTGAACCCGTCTCCGATCTCGTCAAGCGCTATACCGCATCGGTGTTCTTCGACAACCGCATGGCCCAGGTCGACATCCAGGGCTCGCTGGCGCATGCCGAGATGCTGGCCCACCAGGGCATCATCAGCGCGGCCGATTACGCCGAGATCCAGCGTGGCATGGCCCAGATCAAGGGTGAGATCGAGTCCGGCCAGTTCGAATGGTTGCTGGACCTGGAAGACGTCCACCTGAACATCGAGAAGCGTCTGACCGAGCTGGTCGGCGACGCCGGCAAGCGCCTGCACACCGGCCGTTCGCGCAACGACCAGGTGGCCACCGACATCCGCCTCTACATGCGCGGTGCCGTTGACGACATCATCGGCCTGCTGCGCGATCTGCGCGGCGCCCTGCTGGACCTGGCCGAGCAGCACGCCGACACCATCCTGCCGGGCTTCACCCACATGCAGGTGGCGCAGCCGATCACCTTCGGCCACCACGTGCTGGCGTACGTCGAGATGTTTGGCCGCGATGCCGAGCGCATGATCGACGCCCGCAAGCGCATCAACCGCCTGCCGCTGGGCGCAGCCGCCCTGGCCGGCACCACCTTCCCGATCGACCGCCTGCGCGTGGCCAAGACCCTGGGCTTCGACGACGTGTGCCGCAATTCGCTGGACGCCGTCTCGGACCGTGACTTCGCCATCGAATTCTGCGCCGCCGCTGCACTGGTGATGACGCACATCTCGCGCATGTCCGAAGAGCTGGTGATCTGGATGAGCCCGCGTGTGGGCTTCATCGACATCGCCGATCGCTTCTGTACCGGCTCGTCCATCATGCCGCAGAAGAAGAACCCGGACGTCCCCGAACTGGCGCGCGGCAAGACCGGTCGCGTCAATGGTCATCTGATCGCCCTGCTGACCCTGATGAAGGGCCAGCCCCTGGCCTACAACAAGGACAACCAGGAAGACAAGGAGCCGCTGTTCGATACCGTCGACACGCTCACCGATACCCTGCGCATCTTCGCCGACATGGCCCGCGGCATCAGCGTCAAGCCGGAAGCCATGCGCGCGGCGGCCCTGCAAGGCTACGCCACCGCCACCGACCTGGCCGACTACCTGGTCAAGAAGGGCCTGCCCTTCCGCGACGCCCACGAAGCCGTCGCCCACGCCGTGCGTACCTGCGTGGACAAGGGCTGCGACCTGGCCGACCTGTCGCTGGATGACCTGCGCGCCTTCTCCAGCCTGATCGGGGAAGACGTGTTTGCCGTGCTGACCCTGGAAGGCTCGGTGGCTGCACGTGACCATATCGGCGGCACCGCACCCAACCAGGTGCGTGCAGCCATTGCGCAACTGCGCAAGGAACTGAACTAAGCAAGACCTGGCACCACCCTTCGTCCGCAGGCCGGACGTTGTTCGCATGCCGCCGTGGCGCGCCCTACCCGGGCGCGTTGCAGCGGGTTGTAATTGCTGGCGCAGCCTGCCTTTTCGGGTATGCTGTGGCGGCTGTATCGAAAGAGGCCGCACAACGGTCTTCAGAGGATGGAGCACAAGTCCCGGCCATCCCGGGCGCCTTTTGCATCATCCTCGATGAAGGAATCACCCTGTGACGTCGCGCGACACTGTCGAGCGCGCCGTGATGCGGACGATTTCTACAATATCTAACTGAGGAGAGAACTCGATGCAATTCAATACCATGCTCAAGACCATTCCGGCCCTGCTGATCGGTGCCACCCTGTCGCATGCCGCGCTGGCTGCCGACATCAAACTGGGCGTCGCTGAAGCCCTGACCGGCCCGGCGGCCAAGTATGGCGTGGCCATCAAGAATGGCTTCACCCTGGCTTCCGAAGAGATCAATGCCAAGGGCGGCGTCAACGGCAACAAGCTGGCCCTGGTGATCGAAGACGAACAAGGCAAGAAGGAAGAAGCCATCAACGTCTTCAAGAAGCTGATCTTCCAGGACAAGGTACTGGCCGTCTTCGGCCCCACCCTGTCGAACTCGGCCTTTGCCGCCGACCCCATCGCCAACGCGGCCAAGGTCGTGGTCTTCGGTACCAGCAACACCGCTGACGGCATCACCGCCATGGGCCCCTTCACCTTCCGCAATTCCGTGATGGAAGCCGACGTGCTGCCCGTCACCGTCAAAGCGGCCGTGAAGCACTTCGGCATCAAGAAGGTCGCCGTGATCTACGGTAACGACGACGCCTTCACCAAGTCCGGCTACGACGTCTTCAAGGCCACCCTGGAACAGCAGAAGATCCCCGTCACCACCACCGAGGCCTATGCCAAGGGCGACGTCGACTTCAAGGCCCAGCTGACCAAGATCAAGGCCGGCAACCCGGACGCCATCGTCTGCTCCTGCCTGGCTGAGGAAGCCGCCAACATCATCCTGCAAACGCGCGCGCTGGGCATGAAGCAGCCCTTCATCGGCGGCAATGGCCTGAACTCGCCCAAGCTGTTCGAGATCGCCAAGGATGCCGGCGACAACACCCTGATGGGCAGCCCCTGGTCGGCCGAAAACCAGACCCCGGCCAACAAGGCCTTCATGGCAGCCTACAAGGCCAAGTTCGGTTCGGACCCGGACCAGTTCGCCGCGCAAGCCTATGACGCCATGTACATCATGGCCGATGCGATCAAGGGCGTGAAGCTCACCGGCAACCTGGCCAAGGACCGTGACGCCGTGCGCGTCGCGCTGCCGGCCGTGAAGATCGAGGGCGCCACCGGCAAGTTCGCCTTCCGCGCAGCACCGGCGGTAGCGGGCAAGCAGGTCGGCTTCGATGCGGACCAGGAAGCCATCGTCAACATCGCCAAGGGCGGCAAGTTCGTCCTGCTGAAGTAAGCAGCCCGAGGCCGTAACAACGGTCGCCTCCGGAGCACCGGCGGCGACCGTTTGCAAGTGATCGCGCGCCGCGCGGCGCTTGGCATCTCATCACCCATTGCAGGTTCCCATGTTAGAACAACAGCTCATCAATGCCCTCTCGCTGGGCAGCGTGTATGCGCTCTTCGCGCTCGGTTTCACGCTGGTCTTTGGCGTGTTGGGCGTGATCAATCTTTCGCACGGCGCCATCTTCATGCTGGGCAGCTATGCCGCCCTGCTGCTGGTGGAGCAGATGGCGCTGCCCCTGTGGGTGGCACTGCTGCTGGCCATGGTGGCCACCGGTCTGCTCGGCCTCATCATCGATGTGCTGGTCCTCAAGCCCTTGCGCCGCCGCAATGCACCGCACCTGATCCCGATGATCGCCACCATCGGCGTGGCCATCATGATCACCAACATTTCGCAGGGCATCTTCGGTGCCGAGAACAAGCGTTTCCCCCAGGGCACCATCCCTGAAGACAGCGTGAACCTGGGCAACCTGCACATCACTGCGGTCCAGGTGGCCATCATCGTGATTGCCTTCGTGCTGATGGTGGTGCTGCTGGGCGTGATGCGCAAGACCCAGCTGGGCCGGGCCCTGCGCGCCATCGCCGAGTCGCCCAAGGCGGCTTACCTGCTGGGCATCAACGTCGAGGGCCTGTTCCTGCTGACCTCCTTTGCCGCTGCGGCCCTGGGGGGGGCGGCCGGCGTATTGGTGGGCGTGTCCTTCAATGCGATCTCGCCCTTCATGGGACAGCCGATGCTGCACAAGGGCATCGCCGTCATCATCCTGGGCGGCATGGGCGATATCCGTGGCGCCATGATCGGCGGCCTGTTCCTCGGCTTTGCCGAGGTGTTGACGGTGGCCTATATCTCCAGCGACTTCCGCGATGCGGTGGCGTTCGGCCTCCTGTTCCTGATCCTGCTGGTAAAACCCTCCGGCATGTTTGGCAAAGTGCTGGAAAGGAAGGCATAAGATGGGCTTCATGGATTGGTGGGATGGCTTCTGGGCCACCTACAACACGGTCATTTTCAGCGTCGGCGTCAATGCCATGCTGGCGCTCTCGATCTACGTCACGCTCTCCTGCGGCCTGCTCTCGCTGGCCAATGCGGCCTTCATGGGAATTGGGGCCTACACTGCCTCGCTGTTGACGATGCAGTTCGACATGCCCTTCCCTGTTGCGCTGGCCGCTGGCGGCGTGTTGCCCGCGCTGGTGGCGCTGGTGATCGGTATTCCCACGCTGCGCTTGTCGGGCGTGTATCTGGCCATGGCGACGCTGGGCTTTGGCGAAGTGGTACGGGTCATCGTGCTGAACCTGGACATCACCGGCGGGCCCATGGGCCTGAATGGCGTACCGCCGCTGACCGAGTGGTGGCACATCGTGCTGCTGCTGGGCGTGACCGTCTACGCCCTGGCGCGCCTGCGCCGCTCCAAGACCGGCCGCGCCTTCGAAGCCATCAAGGAAGATGAAGTCGCGGCACGTCTGATGGGCGTGAACGTGGCAGGCTACAAGCTCTTGGCCTTCGTCATCGGGGCGGCCATCGCGGGCGTGGCCGGTGGCCTGAACGCGCACTTCACCTTCACCATCGGCCCCAACAACTATGGCTTCGAGAACGCGGTCGACATCCTGACCATGGCTGTCTTCGGCGGCACCAGCAACCTGGTCGGCCCGATGATCGGTTCGACCATACTCTCGCTGCTGCCGGAAGTGCTGCGTCATTTCAAGGACTTCCGCCTGGCCATCAATGGCCTGATCCTGATCCTGGTGGTGCTGTACCTGCCCAAGGGCATCTGGGACCCGCGCCGCATCCGCGCCTTCCTGGGCCGCAACGCTGAGAAGAAGGTGAAGTAATGCTTCTACAACTGAACGACATCAGCAAGAACTTCGGTGGCCTGCAAGTGCTGCAGGGTGTGAACTTCAACGTCAAGGAAGGCGAGATCTTCGGCCTGATCGGCCCCAACGGTGCCGGCAAGACCACCGTCTTCAACCTGATCACGGGCCTCTTGCGCGCCTCCTCCGGCAGCATCCGCTTCAATGACGACGACATCGGTGCCGTCGCCCCGCACAAGATCACCGAGCGCGGCATTGCCCGTACCTTCCAGAACATCCGCGTGTTCAAGGAAATGACGCTGCTGGAAAACGTGGTGGTCGGCATGCACGAACACCTGAACTATGGTGTGACCAGCATGCTGTTGAACCTTGGCGGTTTCCGCAAGGCCGAAAGTGAAGCCCGTGAACGTGCGCTGGAACTGTTGTCCTGGGTGCGCCTGGATCACAAGGCGCACATGCTGGCCGACAGTCTCTCCTATGGCGAGCAGCGCAAGCTGGAGTTCGCCCGTGCCCTGGCGACCAAGCCCAAGCTGTTGTTGCTGGACGAGCCGGTGGCCGGCATGAACCCGGCCGAGAAGACCGAGCTGATGAGCGAGATCGTCAACATCAAGGCGCGCGGTTTCACCATCTTCATGATCGAGCATGACATGCGTTTTGTCATGGGCCTGTGCGAGCGCATCGCGGTGCTGAACTTCGGCAAGATCATCGCCGAGGGCACGCCAGACCAGATCAAGAACAACCAGGAAGTGATCGAGGCCTATCTCGGCAAGGAAGAAGCATGAGCGCCAGTGGTAACAAGCAAGCCATCCTGCAGGTCGAGGACCTGGCCGTGGCCTATGGCCACATCGAAGCAGTCAAGGGCATCAGCCTGTCGCTGAACGAAGGCGAAATCACCGCGCTGGTCGGTGCCAATGGTGCCGGCAAGAGCACGTCGCTGTTGGCCATCTCCGGCCTGGTGAAGGCACAGCGCGGCCGCGTGCTGCTCAACGGGCAGGATTTGCTGCAGATGTCACCGCACCGCATCGTTGAATCCGGCGTGGTGCAGGTCGCTGAAGGCCGTGCCACCCTGACCACGTTGAGCGTCGAAGAGAACCTGGCCCTGGGCGCCTATACCCGCAAGGACAAGGAAGGCGTAGCGCGGGATCTGGAGTGGGTGTATTCCCTTTTCCCGGTGCTGAAGAACCGTGCAGCCGGGCTGGCGGGCAATCTCTCGGGCGGCGAGCAGCAGATGCTGGCCATTGGCCGCGCGCTGATGGCCAAGCCCAAGGTGTTGTTGCTGGATGAACCCTCGATGGGGCTGGCCCCGCTGATCATCCAGGAAATCTTCCGCATCGTGCAGGAGATCAACAAGACCGGCATGACCGTGCTGCTGGTGGAACAGAACGTGCGCCAGGCGCTGCGTATCGCGCAACGGGGCTATGTGCTGGAGACGGGCAAGATCGTGCTGGAGGATAGTGGCGCCAATCTGCTGGGCAATCCGAAGGTGGTGGAGGCTTATCTGGGTGGTTGATGGGCATGAATGTGGGGCCTGCGAAAAATAATAAAAAATTTTTCAATTAGGTGTTGACCATCAGCCTGATAGGCCTTAATATGCAGCCTCTTTCAAGCACAGCAAGTCACCGCTGATGCCAGAAGGCCCACGTGGCGGAATTGGTAGACGCGCATGGTTCAGGTCCATGTGCCGCGAGGTGTGGGGGTTCGAGTCCCTCCGTGGGCACCAAAATAGAAAAGGTCGATTGATGAAAATCAATCGGCCTTTTGTATTCTGGGGTCCACGAGCAAGGCGCCTGCGCGCCTTGCGGGAGGGACGAGAAAGTCCGGCCTTGCAAGGCCGGACGGGGTCGCGGGACGTGACCGAGTCCCTCCGTGGGCACCAAAATAGAAAAGGTCGAATGATGAAAATCATTCGGCCTTTTTCGTTTCGGGGGTTGGAAAACCGTTTTATTTATCGAGGGTTTTCTTTGAAAATTACTTCTTCAATTTTTTAGGTTTTAGGGGTCTTCTTCGCTCTTGGGTAGCGATTTTTTTATTAGTTTTTTCGGAGTAAAAAACTTGAAGAAAATAGGTGACAACTTAAAAGTTGTCCCTTAGAATGCAGCCTCTTTCAAGCAATGCAGTTTGAACGCATTGGCAGAAGGCCCACGTGGCGGAATTGGTAGACGCGCATGGTTCAGGTCCATGTGCCGCGAGGTGTGGGGGTTCGAGTCCCTCCGTGGGCACCAAAATAGAAAAGGTCGATTGATGAAAATCAATCGGCCTTTTGTATTTTGGGGACCGCGAGCAAAGCGCCTGCGCGCTTTGCGGGAGGGGCGAGAAAGTCCGGCCTTGCAAGGCCGGACGGGGTCGCGGGACGTGACCGAGTGCCTCAGTGCGCAGCAAAATGGAAAAGGTCGATTGACGCAAGTCAGTCGGCCTTTTGTATTTTTTTGGGGGGGCACATCATGACGGCTTAGTTATTCGAAGTGTCGTTTTTATTATTTCTTGCGCGCCGTGCAGAATACTCAGAGTCGATCAAGAAACGACATCCTCAATTCCCACGCTTGCCCACCACCTTGCCACCTGGTCGCTCCACCGCCCCCCGCACCTCAAATCGCACCCGATCCAGTTCCTTGCCGGCCTTGTCCTGCAACACCAGCACATGCTTGCCCGGCCAGGGCATCCAGTCGAAACTCAAGTCCTCCAGCGCAGGCGCAGACGTGCTCGCCACCACCTTCTGTGCCTTCACCCTGCCCGCCTGCATGACCTCCTGCGGCATCAGCTTGCCGTCCAGCATCCAGCGACTACCGACAGGCGCACCCTGGGCGCGGAAGCGGATGCGCTGACGCGCAGGCGGAATATCCGGGTCCAGTGCCGCCAGCATGCCCGTGGTGGGATAGGTGATGGCAGGACGGATATCGCGCGCATGCGCCAGCCGGATCTCGGCCTGCGCCGTGCCGGGCAGAAAATATTCCGTGCGCGCCGCTTCCACCTCCTGCTCATAACGGATCACCTGCGCCTGCACGCCAATTGGTTTGGCAGGCGGTCCGTTGCCTGCATCGCGGCCACCGTTGCGTCCACGCTCATGCAGATACTGCATGACTTCCTGCCACACCGGTGCCGCCCCCGTCACACCGGACACGTCCCACATCGGCGCACCAGAAGCGTTTCCGACCCATACCCCGACGGTATAACGCGAGGAATAGCCCACGCACCAGTTGTCGCGCATGTCCTTGGAGGTGCCGGTCTTGACCGCCGTCCAGATGCGCGTGGATAGCGCATTCTCCAGACCGAAGGTACGGGCGCGCGCACTGCGGTCCGAAAGAATATCGCCGACGATGTAAGCCGCATCTGGGTCCATGACCTGCATGGTGCGCGCTGTGGTACGGGCCTCATCGAGTCGCGTGCGCAATGGCGTGTAGCGCCCCTGATTGGCCAGCACGCGATAGGCATTGGCCAGGTTGGCCAGGGTCACATCGGCACTGCCCAACGCGAGGCTGTAGCCGTAGTAATCACCGCTCTCGCGCAGGTTGAAACCCAATGCCTGCAAGCGCCGGAAGAAGCGCTCCGGCGTCACCATCACCAAGGTGCGCACGGCGGGGATATTGAGGGAGGAAGCCAGTGAAGTGCGCAGGCTGACCAATCCCTTGTATTGCTTGTCGTAGTTCTGGGGGATATAGAGCCCCGCCGAAGTGGCAAGGTTGACGGGAGAGTCGTCCAGCAGGGAGGCTGCCGTCAGCCATTTCTTTTCGATCGCCAGTTCGTAGAGGAAGGGCTTGAGGGTCGAACCCGCCTGCCGCTGTGCGACTACACCATCCACATTGGCCGCCGCCGACAGCGGGCCGCTGGAACCAACCCAGGCCAGCACCTCGCCGCTGGCATTGTCGATGACGATAATGGCACCGTCCTCGATGTTGCGATCGGCCAGTCCGGCCAGTTGATGGCGCAAGACTTGTGTGGCAAAACGCTGCACGGGCGCATCGAGTGTGGAGCGCAATTGCTGGCCCGGTGCGTTCAGCAGCTTGCGCGCCAGATGCGGTGCCAGTTGCGGCGCTTCGCTGGTGCCCGGCAAATCACGTCTGGCTGACACGCGCGCCACGGCCAGCTCGGTGCGACCGTCCATGCCGCTGCACTGCTGCGCTGCCCCCTCCTCCTTGAGGATGGCGCAGGCACGTTCGGCCACGCGGCGCGGCGGCGCATTGGGCGCGCGGATCAAGGCGACCGCAATGGCGGCCTCACCCTGGTCGAGTCCGCTGGGATGCTTGCCGAACATCACCCGCGACAAGGCGTGCACCCCCACCAGTTCCCCCCGGAAAGCGACCAGATTGAGATAGGCCTCCAGGATCTGATCCTTGCGCCAACTGCGTTCCAGCGACTGTGCAATCCATGCCTGCGAAACCTTCTGCGTGAACGAACGCGCGCCGGACTTGCGGTGCAGATCGTCATAGAGCAAACCCGCCAGCTGCATGGTGATGGTGGAGGCCCCGCGTGTCCTGGTGTTCCACAGATTTCCCCAGGCAGAGGCGGCCACGGCACTCCAGTCGATACCGCTGTGCTGGTAGAAGCGTCGGTCTTCCGAGGCGATCAAGGCATGGCGCAGGGCCGGCGAGACGTCTTCCAGTTTGACCCAGGCCAGCTTGCGCTCGTCCATGTTGATGCGCATGCGCTGCAACAGCTCGCCATGACGGTCCAGCAGACTGGCTTCGGAGGGCAGGAAATCGCGCTGCACCTCGTTGAACGAAGGCACCGCAGCCGCCGCTATCGGCAGCAGCAAGGCCAACATCAGCGCGCCCCTTGCACACAGTGCGCCGGGCCGGGATATGCGTGTGGTCATGCCGATCACGGCGCTGCCTTCACGACCAGCTTGCCATTGGGGATTTCACCAAACATCTCGGGCGCGTACATCGCTTCCACCCGCGTGGGCGGCAGGTTGAATTCACCGGCATTGTTCAGACGCACGGTATAGCTGATGCTGGTGCGCCCCTTGGGCATGGCTTCGTAGTAGGCGCGATAGGCTTCGAAGCTGCGCTCTTCATAGGCCAGCCAGCCCATGCCATGCTCACGCGGGGCCGCCTCTTTGCCCTGTGCGATGACGGAGTCGCGCCCCAGGCCGGAACCCAGCAGGGTGGCACCGCCCGGCACCGGATCGCTGACCACCACCCAGGTCATTTCGGCCTGGGCATCGATGTCCAGCGTCACGCGCAGCACGTCGCCACGGGTGTAGACGCCGGCTTGCTTCTGCTCGATGGCCTCGACCTTGCGGGTGATGCGATAACCGGCGGCGAAGGGCTGCTTCAAGGGCACCGCGGCCAGACTCTGCAAGGTGACCCATGGTTTGCCATTCCCCTCTTGCACCACGCGTACGCTGCCACCTTGCGCATTGCCTTGCGGCCACGGCAACTGCAACTTGCCGCCGTTGGCTGCGCCGCTCCAGGCCAGGCTTTGCGTGGCGGCGCTGGCACCGTTCTGCTCCAGCGTGGCGCGGGTGGCACCGGTGACCGCTTCGGACTCGAACTTGCGGGCGAATTTCTCCAGCGCCAGGCTGCCCCAGACGTTGGCCGTGGTGGTGCTCCAGTGGCCGCGCTGCTGCCGGCCGATGGCGCCGGCGATCAGGCGCGGCATGTCCTCACGCCAGGCCGGGTTGTTCAGCTCCAGCAGGATCAGACGGTTGGCATTGGCATCGGCGCTGCTCATGAGCCACCACCAGTAATCACCCTCTTCATTGGAGAAGCCCATGCGCGTACCCTGGAAGTTCAGGCGGGCGCGCAGGATCTGGTCAGCTTGCTCCAGCTTCTTGTCGCGCTCGGGGATGGCGGCGACCCGCTGCAGGATGCCGATCCAGTCCAGCAGTGCCGATGTGGGCCAGACATTGGGGTTGATCTGGATCGAACCCAGCATCGCAGGCTGGACGCGGTTATAGCGCGACAGCGCTTCCAGCGCGGCCAGCTTGCGCACATCCAGATCCTTCTGCGGCGACCAGAATTCGCGCATGACCTTGCCTTCCACGAAGGCTGCCAGACCATCGAGCATCTTGTCGCGGCTGGCTTGCGGAATGGCGTAGCCGGCCTCGTTGGTGGCGGCCAGCAGATAGGCCGTCAAGGTATCGCTGCCCCGGCGCGCAGCACTGTCACTGGGCGGGAAGTAATAGGCCAGGCCGTCGCCGTCCAGATAGGTCGGCAGGTCCGCCACGATCTTCTGCCAGGCCGCTTCATCGCGCAGACCGATGGCCTTGGAGGTCTTCTGCTCCAGGCAAGCAAAGGGATAATTGACGAAGTAGCGGGTCAGGGCATCACTGCCACCGGCCAGGCTGGGCTTGAGCGAGATCGCCAGGCCACCGCGCCCGGGCAGGCTGTCGGCGGGCCGCGCCACGTTCATGGCAGCACTCTTGTCCAGCTGGAACAGCGTGGCCTGCTGCACCGTGACCGGCACGGCGGGCACAACGCGCTGGGTGAACTTCATCGCGTCACGCGCTTGCTGACCGCCCTGCTCCCGGGCGCTGATTTCCCAGGCCAGTTGGCTGATATCTTCGGGCGTCTGCACCGGCCACATGACTTCAGTGGACTGCCCGGCGGCGATCTTCACCTCACGTTCAGGCAGTGTCAGCGTACTGCTTGCAGTGCCCCCCTGCGCACGTGCGGCGACCTTGATGGTCATGTCGTGCGTGGTGGTGTTGCGTACGGTGACGGTGCCATTGAAGTTGTCACCTTCACGGACCAGCGGCGGCAGACCGGAAATGATCTGCACATCCTGCGTGGAACGGATGCTGACGCTGCCGGTACCGAAATCGCTGATGCCGTTCTCGGCGATGGCAACGATGCGGAAGGAGGTCAGCGCATCATTGAGCGGCACATCGAGTTGCGCCTTGCCCTCTGCATCCAGAGTGACGCTGGGCTTCCATACCAGCAAGGTATCGAACAACTCACGCGTGGGCGCACGACCACCGCCACCGCCGGCCGGGGTGGCCTTCTTGCCGTAGTGGCGCTTGCCGACCACCTGCATCTGCGCGGTGGAGGTTTCCACGCCATAGCTGCGCCGTTGCAGCATCGCGTGCAATACATCCCAGCTGCCATTGGGCTGCAGTTCCAGCAAGGCTTCATCGACGGCGGCGAGCGCGAATTCACCACCGGCGGCGGGCTTGCCGTTGGGCAGCTTCACCTGCACTTGTACTTTCGCCGTGGCGCGGATCGGATACGTCGGTTTGTCCGTCGTGACCGCCACCTGCAGACGATGGCCCGCATCACCGACGTTGACTTCGGCAATACCGAATTTCCAGGCCGGCTTGGAAAGATCGACGACGGGGCCCGGTCCCTGGTATTGGCGGAATTCATGCCACCAGTTGATCGGTTCCTTCCAGCCCCAGATGAAGAAGGAATACCACGGCACCTCGCGCATGCGGCCACGCACAGCCAGGACCGACACATAGACGTTGGGACCATACTCGGCCTTCATCGGCACACTGATGGCGGGATCCTGGCCGGACAGCTGCACCACGCGCGTATCGATGACGCCCTCACGTTCGACTGCTACCAGGGCGGTAGCGTGGCGGAATGGCATGCGTACCTGGAAGGTGGCGGTCTCACCGGGCTGATAACTTTTTTTCTCGGGCAGGATATCGATACGGTCCTGGTTCTCGCCATCGAACCAGACTTCGCCGCGTCCCGTGACCCACACCGAGGAGCGGGCGGCAGCGGCGTTGCCATGGCCATCCCTGGCGCTGGCGATCAATTCCACATTGCCCGCTTCCGACAATTCCGTCTCGCAGGTGAACATCCCGTGCGGGTCGCTCTTGCCGGAGCAGAGCTTGCCCAGGTCCTGCTTGCTCTCATCGTTTTCATACGCATAGAAGCCGCCGACCATGCGCTTGCGGTGCGAGTTGGTCTTGCGCGCCAGGCCACGGATTTCCACCGGCACACCGGCTTGCGGCTGGCCTGCGGTATTGAGGGTGACGGCAGTCAGTGTGAGCTTCTTCTTCACCGAGACCCAGTTGCCGGTGCGCAGACCGACCACCACGGCGGCAGGCCACAAGGGCGTAACGCTGGAGATGGTCTGCACCTCGCCATTGGGGTCGCTGTAGGTCATTTCGGTGAGCAGTTCCTGCGGGCGTTGCAGCGCGGGCAGTTTGCCGATCACGGCGCGGCCTGCACCGTTCTTGTCGAGCGTGACGGCCAGCTTGTCGGCGACGATCTTCTGGTCGTCCGCGTTGCTGTCGTCATCCTCGCGCGGGGCATCGAAAGAGAAACCGTCGTAACCGGACATGTTCAGCGACCGCGAGCGCAGCAGCGAGGACACCTGCACCGCCTGGTTGGCCGCTGCGCCACCGTTGATGTAGTTCAGCTGCAGGTCCAGCGGCAGTTCCTTGATGGCGACCTGCGCGCCCTTGGGAGGCGTGATGCGCCCCTGCATCAGCGGCAGGCGGAATTCCTCCACGCGGAAGGTACCGGTGACGTAGCTGCCACGGCCATAGTGATCTTCGTCATCATCGTCACTCTGCTCACCCGTATTGGACCTGACGCGTCCCTGGTCGAGCACGACTTCATAGCTGCCCAGCCTGGCTTGCCTGGGCAGGACGAAGGTGGTCTCGGCGCTCTTGTTGCCGCGCCAGGTCAGCGGGAACTGGTATTGCTGGCCACTGCCGAGATGGCTGATGCGCACGCGCGTGGGCAGGTCTTCCTTGCGCATCAGGCCAAAGCCTTGCATGGTCTCGGTGCGGATGACGTGCTTCATGGATACCGTTTCTCCCGCACGGAACAGGGTGCGATCGAAGATCGTGGTAGCGCGCGTGGTGACCGACTTGTCCATGTCGGTGGGCAGGTTGAAGCGCCAGGATTCGATGCCCTCGTTCCACGAGGTCAGCGCGAAGGCCATGTCCTGGCGCCCCTTCTCGTCGGTCTTGCGGGCGCTGACGAAGAGGCCATTGACCTTGTCGGCGTTCTCGGGGCTGTAGCCACGGTTGGCGCAGGCATCTTCCAGCACCGGCATCATGGCCACGCCGCTGGCATTGGTCCGGCCCTGCCAGAGCTGGGTGCCGTCGCAATTGGAGACGCGGATCTCGGCATCGGCCACCGGCCTGGCATCATCCAGTCGGGTTACCCAGACCGCACCATTGACGCGACCCAGCTTGACGTGCACCGACAGGTTGGTCACCAGCGCGCTGGTGCGCACGTACATCGGCTGCGGCTTGCCCAAGAGCGAGGCACCCAGTTTCTGCGATTCCAGTTCGACCACGTAGAAGCCGGGGTCCTTCAGCGGAATGCCGATCACTTCAAACGGCCATTGGCCATCCTTGGCGTCCTTCTGCGCGGGCAGATCGAGTTTCTTCGCGCCCGGTTCCCTGGCCAGCAGGCTGACGCTGCGCGTATCTATCTTCTTGGGATCACCCCATTTCTCGTGATATTTGTTCAGGCGCGTGAGCCAGGCGATGACGGCCTTGTCGCCATCGACCTTGAGGTCGGCCACCTGGCCGGGCATGGCGAGGCCATCCTTGCCGCGCACCAGCAGACCGGCTTCCACGCGGCGCAGGGTGACTGGCAACGTCGGATCGGCGTTGAGTTCAATGATGCCGAAGGGCGCGGCCGGGAATTTGGCCAGCGGCGGGAAATCGGCCAGCGCCGACTTCAACGGGAAGCTGCCCGCATTGGCCAGCGTACGCCCATCCTCATCCTTGAAGCCGGAGGGCAGGCTGATGGTGAAGTCGGATTTCTCCGGGAATGGCGGCTTGAAGCGCAGCTCGCGCACCGCTTCATCCTTGTCGCCTTCCAGGGTCGGCTTGATCTTGCCGGTGGTGGCGTTCATCACCACCTGTTCGGCCAACTTGCGCGGCACCGGGGCCGAGAACGACAAGGTGACCGGCAGGATCGGCGAGCAGGCCGCATTGGCGTTCTCGCGCTGGCACGACAGGCTGGCGACGAATTCGCTGCGCACCTGGAAATTGAAGACCTGAGGCTTGGAGGTGACGATGGAAGGCGCATTGGCGGCGGCGATGCCGCGATCCCAGACCAGTTTCACGTGCGCCTCGTTGGGCAGGCGCTGCTGGCACTGCACGATGGTCACCGACGCCGGGTCCACGCCTTTGGCGAACTGCTGCAGCAAGGCCTTGCGATCAGCGTCTCCGACGGCTTTGGTGGGGATGCGCTCGTTGATGCCTTCGGCTTCGCAATACAGGTGCTCGCGCACCGTGGCCTCGGTGGCCGGGCCGTTCTGGAACAGGATGAAGGCCTGGTCCTCGGTGATCCGGGCGCCATCGTAGGGCTGTACGCGACTCACGGCCGGGCCGCCCGTGCTGAACTGGAAGCGCGTCTTGCCGCTGACGGTATTGCCGGCCTGCGAGCGTACGTCGCCGCGCAGACTGAAGCTGCAGCGCGTACCGGGCGGCAGGTCGCGTTCGAAGTCGTAGACCCAGTTCTTGTCATCGACCCAGCGCGCCGTGCCGCTGACGGCGCAATCGGCATCGAAGGGTGAGGCGGCCTTGGGATCGCCGAACTTGATCATCGATTCCGAAAAGCGCGCCCGTACCTGGCGGATGCGCTGCACGTCGCCCTGTGGCGAAAAGGACAGCACGCTGGCATTGGCGGCCTGCGCCGCCGGAGCAGTGAGCACAGTGGCCGTGCCCAGCGTGACCAGCAACGCAGCCGCCGCCAGCAGCCCTCGCAGCGGGTGGCACAGGGCCGTGAACCATGGACGGCCTGTGGCCATGCCGTTTTCCGTTTGCTTCATCTTGTTCTCTCCGGATCAATCTTGTCTTGATGACAGCCACAGGACGCTTCCCCCTTGCGGCAACGCTGGCGCTCAGACTGGAATAACGGCAAAACGTTTCCGATTTACAGCTTGCACTGCAAAAAATCCAGGAAACAGCTGATGCGGCGTGACAGTTGGGTGTTGTGATAGTAGACCGCCGAGATCTTCTGGCGAAAACCGCTATCGTAGTGCTCCATCAGCCGCACCAGGCGCCCGGCGGCCAGATCGGCAACGGTCATGAAGTCGGACAGGCAGGCAATGCCCTGCCCCTGCAAGGCCAGGTGACGGAGGGTCTCGCCACTGGAGGCGCGGATCGCCGGGCGGACCTGGTAGCGGTCCCCGGCGGTATGGCGCAGCGGCCAGTGATTGAGGATGTCTGGCTGGGAAAAGCCGATCAGTTGGTGCTGCTCCAGCGCTTCCACCGACTCCGGCGCGCCGTGGCGGGCAAGGTAATCGGGACTGGCCACGATGTTCAGGCGCGCCGAACTCAGGGGCCGCGCATGCAGGGTGGAGTCCTGCAGTTCGCCGATGCGGATGGCAATGTCGGCGCGCTGCTCCACCAGGTCAATGAAGCGGTCATTGGTGGTCAGCTCCAGTTCGATGTCCGGGTAGGCTGCGCGGAAAGCCCCTACATGCGGAACAATACAATGCAGCATGAAAGGCACTACCGCATCCACACGCAGCTTGCCAACCGGCTTGCGGGTGCGCATGCGCACCGTGTCTTCGGCTTGCTCCATGGCGGCCAGGATGGCGCGCGCCTGCTCCAGGAAGGCTTCACCCTCTTCGGTCAGTTCCATGCGGCGCGTGGTACGGGTCAAGAGGCTCGCGCCCAGCTTCTCTTCCAGCCGCGACAACGCCCGGCTCACCCCTGAGGTGGTCTGCTCCAGCACCTCGGCGGCCGCCGAGAGCGTGCCCGCCTCCACCACGGCGACGAAGGTGCGCAATTCCTCGGACTGAATGCTCATTGTTGACTCCGGATCAAATATTCTTTGATTTTAACGGTATTTTTCTCAACAAAGTCTGCGCGCACAATCCTTCATATCGCTGGCAATCCAACTCGGATCGGTCAGCTCGCCCCCCTCACCTATCAAGGATTGCCATGCCAATTGCACTTTGGGCGCTGACCATCAGCGCATTCGCCATCGGAACCACCGAATTCGTCATCATGGGCTTGTTGCCCGAGGTGGCCAACAACTTGGGCGTGAGCCTCTCGTCGGCCGGTCTGCTGGTGACCGGTTATGCGTTGGGTGTCTTCGTCGGGGCTCCGCTGGTCACCGCCACTACCGGACGCCTGCCGCGCAAGACCTTGCTGATCGCATTGATGGTGGTCTTCGTCATCGGCAACCTGGCCTGCGCCATCGCGCCGGACTATGCCACCCTGATGATCGGGCGCGTGGTGGCGTCCTTTGCCCATGGTGCCTTCTTCGGGGTCGGCTCGGTGGTCGCGACCGGCCTGGTCCCCAAGGAAAAGCAGGCCTCGGCCATCGCCCTGATGTTCACCGGCCTGACGGTGGCCAACGTGCTGGGCGTGCCCTTCGGCACCTGGCTGGGCCAGAGCTATGGCTGGCGTGCCACCTTCTGGGCGGTGACCGCCATCGGCGTGATCGCGCTGGCCGCCACGGCCGTGCTGGTGCCTCGCTCGCAAGGCGGAGAAGAAGCCGACTTCGGCAAGGAAGTGCGCGTGCTGATGCGCCCGCAGGTAATGCTGGGGCTGTTGATGACGGTACTGGGCTTTGGCGGCGTGTTTGCGGCCTTCACCTACATTGCCCCGATCCTGACCGACATCAGCGGCTTCTCGCCCACGGCGGTCTCGCCCATCCTGCTGCTGTTCGGCCTGGGGCTGGTGATCGGCAATCTGGCCGGCGGCAAGCTGGCCGACAAGAAGCTCATGGCGACCCTGCTGGGCAGCCTGGTGCTATTGGCCGCGGTGCTGTTGCTGTTTGGCCTGACCAATGGCAACAAGATCGCCGCTATCATCGGCGTGGGCCTGATGGGCATGGCCGCTTTCGCCACCGTGCCGCCGCTGCAGATGCGCGTACTGGAAAAGGCGACCGGCGCGCCCAACCTGGCCTCCTCGGCCAACATCGCCGCCTTCAATCTGGGTAATGCCGCCGGTGCCTGGCTGGGCGGTGTGACCATCGATCATGGCCCGGGCCTGCATGCGGTGCCTTATGTCGCTGCACTGCTGCCGCTGGCGGGCATCGTGGTAGCCCTGGTGAGCTGGAAGATGGATGCCAGCCCGGTCGCGCTGTCCCGCACCGAACGCACCACGACCTGCTGATCCCCGGAGAGCGCCATGACCCATTCCGCAATCGCTACCCCGCCGCAGCGCCACACCGCCCTGGTGGTAGGTGCCCACGGCGTGATCGGTAGTCAGTTGATCGCACACCTGCTATCCCTGCCGCAATGGGAGGTCATCGGCCTCTCGCGCCGGGGTGGCGAATCCCGCAAGCAGGCGCGACTGCGCTACGTCGCAGTGGACCTGCTCGATGCCGCCGACACCGAACGCCAGCTGGCACCGCTGGAACAGGTCACGCACGTGTTCTATGCCGCTTACCAGCACCGGCCCAACTGGAGCGAGCTGGTCGCGCCCAACCTGGCCATGCTGCAGCACACGGTGCAGACGGTGGAAGCCCGTGCGCCGGGCTTGCGGCATATCAGCCTGATGCAGGGCTACAAGGTCTATGGCGGCCATCTCGGTCCCTTCAAGACGCCGGCACGCGAGAGCGATGCGCAGTTCATGCCGCCCGAATTCATGTTCGACCAGCAGCGCTGGCTGGCGCAGCGGCGCATTGATTCAGGGTGTAACTGGAGCTGGTCGGCACCGCGCCCGGCCGTCGTGGGAGGCGCGGCCCTGGGCAATCCGATGAACCTGGCGCTGGCCATTGCACTGTACGCCTGCATGAGCAAGGCGCTGGGGCTGCCGCTGCGCTTTCCCGGCAAGCCCGGCGCCTACGACAAGCTGGTCGAAATGACCGATGCCAGCCTGCTGGCCAAGGGCACCGTATGGGCGGCCACCACCGAGACCGCGGCCAACCAGGCCTTCAATTTCGGCAATGGCGACCTGTTCCGCTGGAGCGAGATGTGGCCCAAGATCGCCCGTTATTTCGGCATGGAAGTCGGTACGCCGCTGCCGCTGAAGCTGGCCGAGGTGATGGCCGACAAGGCGCCCTTATGGGAAAGGATCGTCACGGCGCATGGCCTGAAGCAGCATCCTTATGCTTCACTATCGGCGTGGGAATTTGCCGATTTCGTGTTCTCCTGGGACTACGACATGTTTGGTGATGGCAGCAAGGCGCGCCGCCTGGGCTTTCATGAGTATGTGGAAAGCGAGCAGATGTTTTATCAGCTCTTTGATACCTTCAAGGAGCGCAAGATCATTCCGTGGTCCTGATGCCTTGCCTCGCCTCGGCGGATGAAAAAAAGAGCTTGCCGCAGCAAGCTCTTTTCACATCTGCCTCCATGAAACTGAAGCAAAAGGTCAGGCACCCTTCTTGATCCAGGCCGCCAGCTGATGCGGGCCCAGGCCGTCATATTCTTCGAACGGCTGGTGAATCCACGGGTTGGTCGGCAGGTAGTCGATGTGGAAGTCAGGTTCCACCACCGAGCAGGCCTTCCACCACAACACGGCACTCTTGATCTCGGTGACGGCAGGGTAATGTTCCTTCAGGTGGACCATCACCTTCTGCAGGGTGACGCCCGAATCGACCAGGTCGTCCACCAGCAGGATGCGGCCACCCAGGGTTCCCTTGGTGATGGTGATGTACTTGGCGATGTCCAGGGAGCTGCGGATGGTGCCGGCCGCTTCACGGTAGGAGCTGGTCGAGAGAATGGCCAGCGGGACATCGAAAATGCGCGACATCACGTCACCCGGGCGCAGGCCGCCGCGCGCCAGGCACAGCACCTGGTCGAACTGGTAGCCGGATTCGTAGACCTTCAATGCCAGTCGTTCGATCAGGCGGTTGTAGTCGTCCCAGGAGACCCAGAGGTCTTTGTCGTCAGAGATCTTCATATTCTTGATTGCTTCGTAGTGCCTTGTGCCGATAACGGCGATTGCTTGGTGAATTACTTGAACGGATGGCGCAGGACGATGGTCTCTTCGCGGTCCGGGCCGGTGGAGATCATGTCGATGGGCACGCCCACCAGTTCCTCGATGCGCTTGATGTAAGCGCGGGCGTTGGCCGGCAGAGCGTCCAGCGTCTTGGCGCCGACAGTGGTCTCGGACCAGCCGGGCATTTCTTCGTAGATCGGCTCGCAGGCAGCGGCTTCTTCAGCGCCGACCGGGAAGATGTCGACGGTCTTGCCGTTGAGCTTGTAGCCGGTGCACAGCTTCAGGGACTCCAGGCCATCGAGCACGTCCAGCTTGGTCAGGCACATGCCCGAGACACCATTGATCTGCACCGAGCGCTTCAGCAGGGCGGCATCGAACCAGCCGCAGCGGCGCGCACGGCCGGTGACGGTACCGAATTCATGACCAACTGACGCCAGGTGCTTGCCGGTGCCGGCATCCGTCGGCAGTTCGGCCGGGAACGGACCCGAACCGACGCGGGTGGTGTAGGCCTTGGTGATGCCCATGATGTAGTGCAGCATGCCCGGACCCACGCCCGCACCGGCGGCGGCATTGCCGGCCACGCAGTTGCTGGAGGTGACGAACGGATAGGTGCCGTGGTCCACGTCCAGCAGGCTGCCTTGCGCGCCTTCGAACAGGATCTTGCCGCCGGCCTTGTGGATGGCGTACAGGTCGCTGGAGACGTCGGTGACCATGGGCTTGATGCGCGGCACGTTGGCCAGGGCATCGTCCAGGGTCTTCTGGTAGTCCACCGGCTGGGTCTTCAGGTAGTGGGTCAGGACGAAGTTGTGGTAGTCCAGGTTGGCCAGCAGCTTTTCGGCAAAGCGCTTTTCATTCAACAGGTCAGCCACGCGGATGGCACGACGGGCCACCTTGTCTTCGTAGGCCGGGCCGATGCCCTTGCCGGTGGTGCCGATCTTGTCGACGCCTCGGGCGGCTTCACGCGCCACGTCCAGGGCCACGTGATACGGCAGGATCAGCGGACAGGCGTCCGACACCTTCAGGCGCGAGCACACTTCCACGCCGGCGGCTTCGAGCTTGTCGATCTCGCGCAGCAGGTCGGGCACCGACAGCACCACGCCGTTGCCGATGTAGCAGGCCACGCCTTCACGCATGATGCCCGAGGGAATCAGTTGCAGCGCAGTCTTCTTGCCGCCGATGACCAGCGTGTGGCCGGCATTGTGGCCGCCCTGGAAACGCACCACGCCTTGGGCGTGATCGGTCAGCCAATCGACGATCTTGCCCTTACCTTCGTCGCCCCATTGCGTACCGATGACGACGACATTCTTTGCATTGCTGTTCTGTAACATGACTCAACCCAAGTTTTTGATAATCCAGTTTCCATTGCTGAAATCGAGTGCGCGATCGCAATCGAATTCGTCCTGATCGTTTTCGTGGCCGGGAAGGCTTTGGATCACGATCTCTCCCGCTTGCCGCAATTGCGCTATTTTCTCACGCAGACCGGCGTCCCTGCCCCAAGGGGCGAGGATGGCGCGTTTTCGTTCTGCGCCCGGCATCAGTCGTGCCAGTTCACGCAGGTCCAGGGAGAAGCCGGTGGCCGGCCGCGCACGGCCGAAAGCTTCACCCACATGGTCGTAGCGGCCGCCGCGCACCACCGCATTGGGCAGGCCCGGCACGTAGGCAGAGAACATCACGCCGCTGTGGTAATGATAGCCGCGCAGGTCGGCCAGATCGATGGTGACAGCCGCGCCTTCATGGCCGGCAGCCAGTTCCACCACGGCCTGCAGCTCGTCGAGCGCCTGGCCGATGCCAGGCAGAGCCGGCAAGGTGATGCGGGCGCGCGCGATGACGGAAATGTCGCCATACAGGTTGGGCAGCGCAAGCAAGGCGGCGCGAGTACCGTCCTGATAGCCGGCGGTGATTTCCTTCAGGCCAGGCACATCCTTGGCCTGCAGCAGGCCGAAGAGCTGCGCCTCGTCGCGCTTGGCGGCGGCATCGTTGGCAATGATGGCGCGCAGCACGCCGACGTGGCACAGGTCCAGGCGGATGGTGCGCATGCCGGCCAGGGCCAGCGAATTCAAGGCCAGTTCCTGGATCTCGGCATCGGCTTCGATGCCGGCATGGCCATAGATCTCGGCACCAATCTGGATTGGTTCGCGGGTGGCGTGCAGGCCGGTCGGGCGAGTATGCAGGACACTGCCGGCATAGCACAGGCGGGTGACCGAGGCGCGATTGAGCAGATGGGCGTCGATGCGCGCCACCTGCGTGGTCATGTCGGCGCGCACGCCCAGAGTGCGACCGGAGAGCTGATCAACCAGCTTGAAGGTGCGCAGGTCGGTGTCCTGGCCGGCGCCGGTGAGCAGCGATTCGAGGTATTCCAACAGCGGCGGCATGACCATTTCGTAGCCATAGAGGCGGAAATTGTCGAGCAGGCGCCGGCGCAGTTCCTCGATCTTGCGCGCTTCGGAGGGCAAGACATCGGCGATGTTTTCGGGAAGAAGCCAGTTAGGCATAAACAAAAGTCAAAGCAGAAAAAAACGGTTTGCGTACTTGCGTGATGCGGATGACAACAAGACAAGCAGGCGCCCAGACGAACAATCGGGGCGGTCCGCAAATGCCTGCCGCCCCTCATCTTGTATTCCGGGAAAATTGCACCCCGGAACATTGTGTCCGACCAAAAAAGGAAAGATGCCCTTTACCAGCGGCATCCATCCGGTTCGCCCTGCCCGCCGCAAACCTGCGGCGGCGCAGAACACTTCACATTATCGCCTGTTAAGCAGATTTTTACTTCTTCGCAGCGCTGGTGGCGCCGCCGCCCACTCCCTTGAAGTACTTGAAGAACTCCGAGCTCGGATCCACGACCAGGAGATCGTGACGGTTCTTGAAGCTGGCGCGGTAGGCTTCCAGGCTACGGTAGAACTTGTAGAAGTCGGGGTTCTGGCCGAAGGCCTGGGCGTAGATCTGGGACGCCTTGGCGTCACCGGCACCGCGAATCTTTTCGGATTCGCGGTAGGCTTCGGCCAGGATCACCACGCGCTGGCGATCGGCATCGGCACGGATCTTCTCGGACTCGGCCGCACCGGTGGAACGCAGCTCATTGGCCACACGCACCCGCTCGGACTTCATGCGTTCAAACACCGAATTGTTGATCTGGTCAACGTAGTCCACGCGGCGCAGGCGCACGTCGATGACTTCGACGCCGATCTGCTTGGCTTCGTTGGCCACGCGGGCCTGGATGGCGTCCATGAGGTTGTTGCGCTGGCTGGAGATCACTTCGCGTACGGTGCGCTTGGTGATTTCATCGTTGAGCGCCGCCTTGACGATCTGCGAAAGGCGATCCTGGGTACGACGTTCGTCGGCGTTGAAACTGACGTAATACAGACGCGGATCGACGATGCGCCACTTGACGTAGGCATCAACCAGCACGTTCATCTTTTCGGCGGTGATGAAGCGGTCTGCATCAGGGGTATCGAGCGTCTGGATGCGCTTGTCCACGTACATCACGCTCTGGAACGGTGGCGGCAGCTTGAAGTGCAGGCCGGGTTCGGTGATGACCTGCTTGACTTCACCCAGGGCGAAGACAATGGCCGAGGAGCGCTGATCCACCACGAAGATGGTGGACGACGCCAGCCAGATCGCCACCACGGCGACGATGACGGAGGTAACGAGGCGGCCCATCAGCGCACCTCCCTTTCGCGCGCATCACGGGGATCGCGGTTTCTCGAATCTCGCATCAGCTCGGAAGAATACACGGTGTCGTTTCCTGCAGTCGAAGTGGTGGACGCCGCGCCCGCAGAGGGCTGGACGGTCGCCGAAGCCTGCGCCTTGCCACCGGCCGGGGTCGCTTCGCTGGCGCTTTGCTGGATCAGCTTGTCCAGCGGCAGATACAGCAGGTTGCTGCCGCTCTTGGCATCAACCATGACCTTGGTGGTGTTGGCAAAGATTTGCTGCATGGTTTCCAGGTACATGCGCTCGCGGGTGACCGCCGGCGCCTTGGCGTAGGCTTCTTGCACCTGGGTGAAGCGGGAGGCATCACCTTCTGCATTGGCGACCACGCGGGAGCGGTAGGCCTCGGCTTCTTCCAGCAGGCGCGAGGCGGCGCCGGATGCGCGCGGGATCACGTCATTGGCATAGGCCTGGCCTTCGTTCTTGAGGCGCTCGCGATCCTGACCTGCCTTGACGGCGTCGTCGAAGGCGGCTTGCACCTGTTCAGGCGGTTGCACGCCCTGCATGGTGACGTTGGTGATCTGTACGCCGGACTTGTAGCGGTCCAGGATCTGCTGCATGCGCTGGCTCACGTCCAGCGCGACCTTTTCACGGCCTTCATAGAGGACGAAGTCCATCTTGCTGCGACCGACGATTTCACGGATGGCGGTCTCGGCGACCTGGCGTACGGAGTCATCCGGGTCGCGGTTGCTGAACAGCCATTCTGCGGCGTTCTTGAGCTTGTACTGGACGGCGAACTGGATATCGATGATGTTTTCATCATCGGTCAGCATCAGGGATTCCTTCAGCTGCTTGTTGCGCACATTGCCGCGATAACCGATCTCGGCAGTACGCACCTGGGACATGTTGACGATCTCGTGGCCCTGGATGGGATACGGCCAGCGCCAGTTGAAGCCCGGCAGCGTGGTGTGGCTGTAGCGACCGAAGGTAGTGACCACGGCGGTCTGACCTTCCTGCACGATGAAGAAACCGCTGGCCAGCCAGAGGAAAGCCACGATCACGGCGATGACGCCCACGCCGATGCCGGCACCCTTGACGTCGCCACGATTGAAGCCACCGCCACCGTTGCCGCCGTCGGATCCGCCACCGCCCTTGCGGCCCAGGAGGCCGGCGATGCGCTGGTTGAAGTCGCGCCAGAGCTGGTCGAGGTCAGGCGGGCCGTCATTGTTGCCGGACGGTTTTTCGGGCCGTTTGTCGCCGTTATTTCCGTTATTCTGATTCTCGCGGTTGTCGTTTTGCGAACCACGTCCCCATTGGGGGTCGTTCAACGAAAACTTGACACCGATTTTCCTGAATAAAGACACAAGCATGCGTTTGCGTTCCGGCTGAAGTAATGGATTAAGAAAATCAAGGAGGAATGCGCGCCAGGAACGTGCAAAAAGCCGTCCCCTCGAACGGCTCAAGCGTGCATGTCTGCGGAATCGACTGGCTCGGAACGGCTGCGACCCCTGGCCTCCAAGGCGGCCTTGAGCGAAGCGGCGATCGCTTCGCGCAGCAGATCCAGGCCAGCACCGGACTTGGCACTGACGAAAACCCGCTGGATTTTACCATACTCGTCATACTCGACCGTCGGTTCCAGACCGGCGGCGTCGATCTTGTTCCAGACCAGGATCTGCGGCACGTGATCTGCGCCGATTTCCTTCAACACCAGGTTGACCTGCTCGATCTGTTCCATCCGTACCGGGCTGGCCGCATCCACCACGTGCAGCAGCAGGTCGGCGTGAATGGTTTCTTCGAGGGTGGCGCGGAAGGCCTCGACCAGTTGGTGAGGCAGTTCGCGGATGAAGCCCACTGTATCCGAAATCACCACGTGCCCGACCTCGCCCAGGTAAACGCGACGGGAAGTCGTGTCCAGCGTGGCGAAGAGCTGGTTGGCGGCATACACCCCGGCCTTGGCAAGGGAATTGAAGATAGTCGACTTGCCGGCATTGGTGTAACCCACCAGCGAGACCGAGAAGGTTTCACTGCGCCCCCGCGCGCGACGCTGCGTGGCATGCTGCCGGCGCAGCTTGGCCAGCACGGCCCGCAAGGCCTTGACACGCTCGCCCAGCAGACGGCGGTCTGTTTCGAGCTGGGTTTCACCGGGTCCGCGCAGACCGATACCCCCCTTTTGCCGCTCCAGGTGAGTCCAGCCGCGGATGAGGCGGGTGGCCAGGTGTTGCAACTGGGCCAGCTCAACCTGCACCTTGCCCTCGTGGCTCTTGGCGCGCTGCGCGAAGATATCGAGAATCAGGCTGGTCCGGTCGAGCACGCGCACCTTCAGCACCCGCTCCAGATTACGCTGCTGGGCCGGTGAAAGAGCGTGATTGAAAATGACCAGTTCGAGCTGGAGGTCGGCAACGGCGTCGGCCACTTCCTGTGCCTTGCCGGTGCCTACGAAAAGCGCGGCATCCGGACTGGCACGGCGACCGGTGATGGTGATCACCGGTTCCGCACCAGCCGATTTTGCCAGAAGGAGGAGCTCATCCAGACTTGCGGCGAAATCGTTCTTGCCGAAGTCCAGGCCGACTAACGCGGCACGCATGTCAAAATGCCCACGGCGTCAAGCCGGCCAGGTAGACCATTATTCGTCGGACGAGGATTCGAGACTGAGGTTGACCGCACGTGCAGGCACGACGGTAGAGATGGCGTGTTTGTAAACCATTTGCGTAACGGTGTTACGCAGCAGGACCACGTATTGATCGAAAGACTCCACATGGCCTTGCAGCTTGATGCCGTTGACCAGATAGATAGAGACGGGAACGTGCTCTTTTCTCAATGCGTTCAGGAATGGGTCTTGTAACAATTGCCCTTTGTTGCTCATGGCAGCTCCACGGTGTTGTTGTGATTAGGACTTGGAGGCACTTCAAGGAATATCAAGTGCTTGACCAACTTTATGCTATTCAATTTAAACGATTTTCGCTCCAACGCCAAAAACATTGATCGAATAGCAGGATTTACGATTATTTTTCCTGCCGGATGAAAGGATTCTTGCCCGACTTGAACTCGATACGCAGTGGAGTGCCGACCAGGGAGAAAGTTTCCCGGAAGTGCTTTTCCAGATAGCGTTTGTAATTGTCATCGATGGCTTCCAGCGCATTGCCGTGGATCACCACCACGGGAGGGTTCTGCCCGCCCTGGTGCGCATAGCGCAGCTTGGGACGAATCGAACCCTTGCGGCGCGGCTGCTGGTGTTCCAGCGCCTCTTCCAGCGCGCGCGTCAGGCGCGGCGTGCTCAGCTTGGCCATGGCAGCGGCGTAGGCCGAATCGATGGATTTCATCAGCGGACCGATACCGGTGGACTTGAGTGCCGAGATGAAGTGGAACTTGGCGAAGGAAAGGAAATTCAGTTTGCGCTCCAGATCCATCTTGATCTGGTTGCGCTGATCGCTTTCCATGCCATCCCATTTGTTCACACCGACCACCAGCGCCCTGCCCGACTCCAGCACGAAGCCGGCGATGTGGGCATCCTGCTCGGAGATGTCCTGTTGGGCATCCAGCAACAGCAGCACGACGTTGGCATCTGAAATCGATTTCAGCGTCTTGACCACGGAGAATTTCTCGATGGCCTCGAAGACCTTGCCACGGCGGCGGATGCCGGCGGTATCGATCAGGGTGTAGTGACGGCCTTCGCGCTCGAAGGGAATTTCAATCGAATCGCGCGTGGTACCCGGCATGTCGAAGGCAATCACGCGCTCTTCGCCCAGCAAGGTATTGACCAGGGTCGACTTGCCCACGTTGGGACGACCGACGATGGCGATCTTGGTACCGCGCATGGCCGGCTCTTCGGCTTCCGGCTCCTGGGCACGCTGGGCCTCGATCTGATCGAGGGCTTCCTCGACCAGGTCAGCCACGCCGTCACCGTGGGCGGCGGAGATCACATAGGGATCGCCCATGCCCAGCTCGTAGAAGTCGGCGGTGACCGAGGTGTACTTCATGCCTTCGGACTTGTTGACCACCAGCAGCACGGAGCGGCCGCACTTGCGCAGGAAGTCGGTGATGGTCTTGTCGTGCGGCGTCAATCCCTGGCGACCGTCGACGATGAACACCACGATATCGGCCTCGACCACTGCCTGCTTGGTCTGCTTGGCCATCTCATACATGATCCCGTCCTTGGCGACGGGTTCGAAGCCACCGGTATCGATCACCAGGAACGGACGTTCGCCGACGCGGCCTTGGCCGTAGTGACGATCGCGCGTCAGGCCGGGCAGGTCCGCCACCAGCGCATCGCGGCTGCGGGTGAGCCTGTTGAACAACGTCGATTTGCCGACGTTGGGACGGCCTACAAGTGCAATTACCGGTTTCATTTCTTTTCTTGGGGGTCGTTCGTCACAGCCACTTATTCGGCAACGACGGAGACCACGGTTCCTGATTTGGTTTGGAAAACGACAGACGAACCGGTCGAAACCGGAGGCGCCTGGATAGCACTGCCGTCGGTAGCCAGACGGGCCACGAAGGCGCCATCTTCCCGCGACAGGAAGTGAATATAACCCTGGAAGTCACCCACCGCCACCGCTTTGCCAATGGCGATCGGGCTGGAGAGCTGGCGGTTCTTCAGACGGTCGTTGCGCCAGATGACCGCACCGGTATCACGCGCAAACTCGGTCACGGCACCGCCGACATCGGCCGCGTAGACATAGGCATCATCCAGATTGACGCCGACATCGCTGGAAAACTCCTTGATCCAGCGCACATTGCCATTGAGCAAGTCAAAGCAACCGATACGCCCCTGGTAGGAGGCCGCGCAGATGTCGGTCGCGCCCAGCGCCGGCACACCAGATACATCGGAGATGCGTTCCAGTTCGGTGGTGCCGCGCGGATCGCCGACCGGCACTTCCCAGCGCGGACCGCCATTGTTCAGTGCCAGCGCCGACAGGCGGCCGCCCGGCAGAGCCACGAAGGCGGTCTGCGAAGCAATCACGATGCCCGGCGCATTGCGCAGCGTCAACGACGGCACGTTGCGCTGGACCATCCAGCGCTGGCTGCCATTGTCGGCATCATACGCGGTCACGCGGTTGTCGATGCTGCGAATGACCACCAGACCCTCACCCACGGCCGGGGCCGACAGCACTTCGCTGGGCGCCTGGGCGCTCCAGGTCGGCTTGCCGGAGCCCGCATCGAAGGCCTGGATACGGCCCTTCTCGCCCACCACCACGACAGTGCTGCCATCGGTGCCGACACCGGCCGTCAGGTCACCCTCGGCACGGCTGCGCCACAGGGTCTGACCATTCTGGGCATTGATGCGTACCACGGTGCCGTCATTGGCGGCAGCAAAGATGCTGCCGGCAGCAAAGGCCGGGCTGAACTGGTAGCTGCCGGACTTGCCGACCGAGACCGTCCAGGCGGACTGGGCGCGCATCTTCTGGGTGAATTCCACCAGCGGCGCCGGCGGATTCGGATCTTTCTTGCTGGAGAACAGCGAGCAGCCTGACAAGGCCACCACGGCGGCCATGGCCGCCACGTTCAGCGCCAGCTTGCCGGCGCGGCGGGATCGAGCAAAGGATGTTGCCTGGGCAGCAGTGGCTGTCACACTACGCATATTCTGTTTCCTCTAAGCGATGGATGGATTCGCGGTGGGATTGCGATTCAATTCGTGGGTTGCACCAGCAACCCCGCGGGTCACCGGTCCGCCGCAGCAGACCGATCACCGGGGCATTCAGTCAGTCGCGCGGGCGCCGGCCTCAGGCCTTGGGCGCTTCGCCGCCAATGGCGTCGAGCTTGATCTGGATCAGCTGGCGCGCCGGATCCTTGGCATCGCTCTTTTCCAACGCCAGCTTGTAGGCGGTACGGGCTTCGTCACGCTTGCCCTGCGCCGCCAGCACATCCCCCTTGCGGTCGGCGATGGCGCCGGCAAACTGGGCCGGATAGTCACCCGACAAGACCTTCAGCGCTTCATCGTAGGCCTTGGCATCAAGCAGTACCCCGGCCAGACGCACGGCGGCGATGGCCTTGTACTCCTTGCCACGACCATGGTCGATCACCCATTGCAGCTGTTTCTTGGCCGCTTCCATGTCATTGGCATCGAAGGCCGACTTGGCGGCCACCAGCGCGCTCATTTCGGCGTAGGCGGTACGGCTGAACTTGTCCTGAATGTCGGCCGCGGCACGTTGTACCTTGGCATTATCCTTGGCGGCCAGCGACTTCTGCTGCTCTTCGTAGAGCACCGAGGCTTGTGCCGACTGGCGGCCCTGATAGGTGTTCCAGCCGGTCCAGGCGGCGTAAGCAGCCAACACAATGATCAGCGCCCAGGTCACCAGGTTGCCGTACTTCGCCCACCAGGCTTTGATGGAATCAAGCTGTTCTTGTTCTTCGAGATCGTATGCCATGTAACTCTGCGTTTAGATAAGTTGACGGTCGAGGAGGACGGGTCTTCAGGGGTGATAGTGCACGTGGTCGTGATCATGGTCGTGATCGCCCACGATCTGTTCCACGATGTAATCGACCACGCCGTCGAAGGCCATGTTGCTCTGATTGGCACGCCCTTCCTCGGCATTGCCTTCGCGCATGTGCTTGACGGTGGCGGTCCCGGCCTTGAGCTCGTCTTCGCCGATGATCACGGCAAAGGCGGCACCGCTGGCGTCGGCGCGCTTCATCTGCGCCTTGAACGAGCCACCACCATTGGACGATGCGCAATGTAGCACAACATCGAGCCCGGCAGTCCGCAAACGTTCAGCCAGGACAAAAGATTGCAATTGTGCATCCTCGCCTTGATGGACCAGATAGACGTCGCACTGATTCGGTGCGTACTGTTCGCCATTGGCCTTCATCAGCTCCAGCAAGCGTTCCACGCCCATGGCGAAGCCGCAGGCCGGAGTCGGCTTGCCGCCGAACATTTCGATCAGCGGGTCGTAGCGGCCACCGCCACAGACGGTGCCCTGCGAGCCCAGCTGGTCGGTGACCCACTCGAACACGGTACGGTTGTAGTAGTCCATGCCGCGCACCAGGCGCGGATTGATGGTGAAGGGAATGTTGTTGTGGCGCAGGATCTTCTGGACGCCCTCGAAGTGCGCGCGCGATTCTTCACCCAGGTAATCCAGCAGCTTGGGCGCGGCATTCACCATCTCCTGCATGGCCGGATTCTTCGTATCCAGGATGCGCAGCGGGTTGGCGTGCAGGCGACGCTGGGCGTCGGTGTCCAGCAACTCCTTGTGCTGTTCAAAGTAGGCGATCAGGTCGGCGCGGTGCTTGTTGCGCTCCTCGGCATTGCCGATGGAGTTGAGCTCCAGGCGGATGTCGGACAGGCCCAGGTCATCCCAGAGGCGCTGGCACATCATGATCAGCTCGGCATCGATATCCGGACCGCTGAAGCCCACGGCCTCGGCCCCCACCTGGTGGAACTGGCGATAACGACCACGCTGCGGACGCTCGTGACGGAACATCGGGCCGACGTACCAGAGGCGCTTGGGGCCGTCGTAGGTCAGATTGTGTTCAAGGGCGGCACGCACCACGCCGGCAGTGTTTTCCGGGCGCAGGGTCAGGTTGTCGCCGTTCATGGAATCGGTGAAGGAATACATCTCCTTCTCGACGATGTCAGTCACCTCGCCCAGGCCGCGCGCGAACAGTGCGGTCGGCTCGACGATGGGCGTGCGGATCTGCTGGAAACCATAGCTCTTGAGCACCGATTGCACGGTGTTCTCGAACAGTTCCCACAACGGGGCGTCGGCCGGCAGGATGTCATTCATGCCTTTGACGCCAACGATTTTTTCGACTTTCTTTTGTTCTGACATACCGAAATCCGGAATTTTGCTTTTTACTTCATTTTTGGAAGCTGGAATATGTCGCATCTTTCGTGCGACGGGCCAGCGCAAGTGTACTGCATGGCCTGGAACACCCTAGGGTGGCCGGCCACGCGATGATCAGGCATGACTACCCTGACCGTAATGCGATTCGACGTATTCCAGCACCACGCTCTGGAATTCCTCGGCGATGCGTTCGCCGCGCAGGGTCATCTTCTTTTCGCCATCGATGAACACCGGGGCCGCCGGCGACTCGCCGGTGCCGGGCAGGCTGATGCCGATGTTGGCGTGCTTGGACTCCCCGGGGCCATTGACGATGCAGCCCATGACTGCCACGTTCATGGCTTCCACGCCGGGATACTTGCCCTTCCACACCGGCATCTGCTCGCGCAGGAAGGTCTGGATCTTGTCGGCCAGGTCCTGGAACACGGTCGAGGTGGTGCGGCCGCAACCCGGGCAGGCGATCACCATCGGGGTGAACTTGCGCAGACCCATGGTTTGCAGGATTTCCTGGCCGACCACCACTTCCTTGGTACGGTCGCCACCCGGCTCGGGAGTCAGTGAGATGCGGATGGTGTCGCCGATGCCTTCCTGCAGCAGCACCGACAGCGCCGCCGTGGAGGCCACGATGCCCTTGCTGCCCATGCCGGCCTCGGTCAGGCCCAGGTGCAGCGGATAGTCGCAGCGGCGCGCCAGTTCGCGGTAGACCGCAATGAGGTCCTGCACACCGGAGACCTTGCATGACAGGATGATCTTGTCACCCGACATGCCAAGTTCCTCGGCGCGCTGGGCGTTCTCGATGGCGGAGGTGACCAAGGCTTCATACATCACCGCCTGCGCCGACCAGGGTTCGGCGCGGCCGGCGTTCTCGTCCATGATGCGCGCCAGCAGGGCCTGGTCCAGGCTGCCCCAGTTGACCCCGATGCGAACCGGCTTGTCGTACTTGCAGGCCACTTCGATCATCTGGGCGAACTGGGTATCGCGCTTGGCGCCCTTGCCGACGTTGCCGGGGTTGATCCGATACTTGGAAAGCGCCTGGGCACACTCCGGATAGTCGGTCAACAGAGTGTGGCCGTTGTAGTGGAAATCACCCACCAGCGGCACGTCCACGCCCATGCGGTCGAGCTGCTCGCGAATGGCCGGCACGGCTGCTGCGGCCTCGGGCGTATTGACGGTCAGGCGCACGATCTCGGAGCCCGCGCGGGCCAACTCCTTGATCTGGATGGCTGTCCCGATGGCGTCGGCCGTGTCGGTGTTGGTCATGGATTGCACCATCACCGGCGCACCGCCACCCACGATGATCTCGCGCGTCCCGTGGCTGATGACCACGCGGCGGCTGTTGCGGCGGGCCAGCGGCCCGGAGGCGATCGGGAAGGAAGACATGTCAGTCAGTCGGTTCAGTTCAGGTTCAGGCGTGCAACATTGCTGTCGCCCGGGGTTTTCAGGTCCAGCGGCTGGCCGCGCAGCGTCGCGTCGACACCGGCGGCGTTGCCGATGATGAGCGTGGTCGCATCGGAGACGTCGAAGGTCTCGGTGGTGCCGGCCTTGAGCAGACGTGAAATCACGGTGCTCTTGTCAGCACGGCGGATTTCCACCCAGGAATCCTCGCGGAAGGTCAGGCGCAGCAAATCCTTGCTGTTGACGATGTTCAGCCCGCCGGGCACGGTGGTCGAGGCCATCTGTGCCGGCGCGTTTGCCGTCGCTGCCGATGCCGCCGGGGCAGGCATGGAAGCCGGCTCGCTGGCCGCAAGTGTGGACGGCTGCACCGGCTCCGGCTTGGTCGATGCGGGGGTCTGGGCCGTCGGGGCCGGCGATTGTGTGGCCGGCACGGACTGCTTGGCCGACTCCTCGGCAGGCGCGGGCGAGATGGTCTCAACGCGCGCATTGACCGGCAGCTCGCTGGAGGCGGTCTCCGCACTCTGCGCGTTCTGCGCTTCCTGCACGGTTTCCGGGGCTGCAGCGGCATCCTCGTGATGCGACTTGAGGAAGGCCAGCTGAGGCAGCCTGGTCCCCAGCTCGGTCCAGCGCACGGCTGCAGCGCCTGCCAGCAGCGCCACCACCACGACACCGGCGATGATGGGCAAGGCTGAACTGTTGCCGCGCGTACTCATCATCATGGCCGGCAACGGACCTTCCGAGAAGGGTGTCGACAGTGAATGCTGAGGCACGATGTGATCGCGCTGCTGCACCGCCGACTCCTGCGGCATGGCCGCCGCCAGGGCATGGCTATCCAGCCCCAGCACCTTGGCATAACTGCGCACGAAACCGCGCGCCACCGCGAGGCCGGGCAGGGCCGCATAGTTGTCGGCCTCGATGGCCTGGATCTGGCGTGGCGCCAGCTTGACCAGGCTGGCCACCTGCTCGACGGACCACCCCTTTTTCTGCCGCGCCGCCGCCAGCGTAGCGCCCGGCAAGACCTGGGCCTGGGACGGTTGACCGGGATCTTGCGGTTGCTGCGACGACATTTCGTTCATTTGTTGATCACTCATCAAATGCTCCACATGGAAAAGCTTTTTTTAGCCGGACCTGGCCGGATTCTTCTGGAGCGTCCCTGCGCGGCGTGCGCCGCGTCCCTCCGGGGAAATTCGACAACTTCAGCACAGCCCGCCCGACCTCGGCAAGACTGGCATTGACTTCAGCAACAACGCGAAAGGGACGTGCGATGGCTGCGCCACAGCGCAACATCGACGCCCCCGTCACCCATTCTGTAAAAAGCGGCAGCTGTGCCCCCGCCGTGGCGGCGAAGGCTGGTACCGCAGGACCAGCAAGGACATGGGACCGCCCTGCCGTCACCCGGAGATCTCCACGATGCGACCGAAGTCGCGGCCGAACTTGGCCTGGTATTCGGCCATTTTCTGCATGCGTTCCTGCACCCGGGTACGATCCTTGACCTCGCCGGCCAGTTGACCGCAGGCGGCATCGATGTCATCGCCACGGGTCTTGCGGATGGTGGTCACGATGCCCGCATCCATGAGGATCTGCGCAAACGCCTTGATGCGCGGATTGTGCGAGCGCTTCAAGCCCGACTCGGGGAAAGGGTTGAAGGGAATCAGGTTGAACTTGCAGGGGATGGCGGTCTCGCCTTCCTTCACCAACGCGACCAGTTCGCGGGCATGGGTGTCGGTGTCGTTGACGCCATCGAGCATGCAGTACTCGAAGGTGATGAAGTCGCGCGGCGCGAATTCCAGATAGCGCTTGCAGGCCAGCATCAGCTCGCGCAGCGGGTGCTTGCGGTTCAGCGGAATGAGCGAGTCGCGCAGCGCATCGTTGGACGCGTGCAGCGAGACGGCCAGCGCCACCGGACATTCTTGCGACAGCTTGTCGATCATCGGCACCACGCCGCTGGTGGACAGCGTGACGCGGCGGCGCGACAGGCCATAGGCATTGTCGTCCAGCATCAGGCGCAAGGCGGTGACGGTCGGCTCGAAGTTGAGCAGCGGCTCGCCCATGCCCATCATCACCACATTGGTGATCTGGCGCTCGCCCTTGGGGCCACCTTCGATGCCCTTGGTCTTGCGCAATTCGAATTCCGCCATCCACAACTGGCCGATGATTTCGGCCACGGTGAGATTGCGATTGAAGCCCTGCTTGCCGGTGGAGCAGAAGCGGCAATTCACGGCACAGCCCGCCTGCGTCGATACGCACAGCGTGCCGCGGTTTTCTTCAGGAATGAACACGGTTTCCACCGCATTGCCCTGGCCCACGTCGACCAGCCACTTGCGTGTGCCGTCGGTGGAGGTATGGTCGCTGATGATGGCCGGCGCACGGACTTCGGCGCGGGTCTTGAGCTTGTCGCGCAGCGATTTGGCCAGATCGGTCATCTGATCGAAATCAGACACGCCGAACTGGTGTATCCAACGCTGCAACTGCTTTGCACGAAACGGCTTCTCACCCAACTCGCCGCAGTAGGCGACGAGTTGCGCGGGATCCATATCCAGCAGATTGGTGAGAGCTGTAGTCATGATGCTTGCGGTCGGGACCAGGACAGAAAGACGTTGCAGGGATTGCGACGCCGGTTTTTGCCCCAGCCCGGAAGACCGATGAAAAACAGGAACAGATTAACGCGAATAAACGTTCAGTGCCGGGAAGAAGTAGCTGATTTCGACCTTGGCGGTTTCTTCAGCGTCCGAACCGTGCACGGCGTTGGCATCGATGGAGTCGGCGAAGTCGGCGCGGATGGTGCCCTTTTCAGCCTTCTTCGGATCGGTCGCGCCCATCAGGTCGCGGTTCTTCAGGATGGCGCCTTCGCCTTCCAGCACCTGGATCATCACCGGGCCGGAGACCATGAAGTCGACCAGATCCTTGAAGAAGGGGCGCTCGCGGTGCACGGCGTAGAAGCCTTCTGCTTCAGCGCGCGACAGTTGTGCCATGCGGGCAGCGATGACCTTCAGGCCAGCGTTTTCGAAACGGGTGTAGATCTGGCCGATCACGTTCTTGGCGACGGCGTCGGGCTTGATAATCGACAGGGTGCGTTCAATTGCCATGAGAAAAACTCCAATAAAAATAATGGCTTAAAGCCAAGAATTGATAATTCAATGAACCTTGTATTTTAGCATGAAACCATCAAATATCATGTCAATTCACCTCCTTTGACGCTGCCTGCGAGCAATGATGCACCACCGCAGGCGACCACGCGCAGGAACCGGGTTCATATAAAGTGCCCGCATCTCGAACCATAGCGAGGGAAGACTTGTCTTAGCAGTGAGCCGGCGTGCTATTCTCTGGCTCGCATTCAACGCTTTGGAGGACATATGAACCAACTGGACACGACCTTCGGCCACTCGACCACGAGCCTGGCCGCCCGCAACCGCGTACTGCGCAACACCTACTGGCTGCTGGCGCTGTCGATGATCCCGACCGTGCTGGGCGCATGGCTGGGGGTGCAGATGCACTTGAACCTCTTTGCCGCCAGCCCGATGATCGGCTTCGTGCTGTTCCTGGCGATCGCCTTCGGCTTCTTCTTCGCCATTGAGAAGACCAAGAATTCCGGCTGGGGTGTGGCTTTCCTGCTGGGCTTCACCTTCTTCATGGGCCTGATGCTGTCGCGCCTGATCGAATACACGCTGGGCTTCTCCAACGGCGCCGGCCTGATCATGACGGCCTTTGGCGGCACCGCCATCATCTTCTGCGGCATGGCCACCATCGCCACCGTTTCCAAGCGCGACTTCTCGGGCATGGGCAAGTGGCTCTTCGCAGGCGTGCTGGTGATCCTGGTAGCTTCGCTGGCCAACATCTTCCTGCATCTGCCGGCGCTGCAACTGACCATTTCAGTGGTCGCCATCGCCATCTTCTCGGCCTACATCCTGTTTGACGTGCAACAGGTCGTCAACGGCGGCGAAACCAACTACATCTCGGCAACGCTGGCTATCTACCTGGATGTCTACAACGTCTTTGCCAACCTGCTGTCCATCCTGGGCATCCTGGGCGGCAACCGCGACTGATAGCTCAAACATTGCTTCATCAGCAATAAAAATGCCGGCGAAAGCCGGCATTTTTTTCGTCTACAGCGGGGCGCTTACGCTGGCAAGTCGAACACGGCAATGGATTCCACATGCGCCGTATGCGGGAACATGTTGACCACGCCCGCGTACTTGAGAGCATAGCCACCCAGATGTACCAGCATGCCGGCGTCACGTGCCAGTGTTGCCGGGTTGCAGGAGACATAGACGATGCGCTTGGGCTTCAGATGCTGCTGTTCGGGCGGCAATTCCACCAGCGCCTTGCAGACTTCCATGGCGCCTTCGCGCGGGGGGTCGATCAGCATGCGATCGAACTTGCCCAGCGCCACGAAGTCCTCGGGCTTGGCTTCAAACAGGTTGCGGCAGTAGAAGCTGGTTTTGGCATCCACGCCATTGACCTTGGCATTGTCCAACGCGCGCTCGGTCAGCGCGGTGCTGCCTTCGATGCCGACCACTTCGCGCGCCAGGGTGGCGATGGGCAGGGTGAAGTTGCCCAGACCGCAGAACAGGTCCGCTACCCGGTCTTGCGGCTGCACATCCAGCAGGCGCAGGGCGCGCGCCACCAGTACGCGGTTGATCTGATGGTTGACCTGGGTGAAGTCGGTGGGCTTGAAGGGCATGCGGATGCCGAATTCAGGCAAGGTATATTGCAGGCGCGACTCGGCCGGATAGTAAGGCGCTGCCGTATCAGGCCCCTTGGTCTGCAGCCACCACTCGATCTTGTGCTCGTCGGCGAAGCGCTTGAGCAGGGTTTCATCGGCCGGGCTCAACGCCTCCATGATGCGCAACACCAGGACGGTGACCTTGTTGCCTTCATCGCCCTCACCGACGGCCAGCTCGATCTGCGGCATACGGTCACGAATAGACAGTCCTGCCACCAGTTCACGCAGCGGCACCAGCATGGCTGAGACATTGGGCGGCAGGATTTCGCAAGTCTTCATATCGGCGATGAAGGACGAGCGTTTCTCATGGAAGCCCACCAGCACCCCACCCTTCTTGGCCACGTGGCGCACCGAAATGCGGGCGCGATAGCGATACCCCCAGGTCGGCCCGTAGATGGGGCGCAACATCACCTCGGCCTTGGTCTTGCCAAGGTGCCAGAGGTTGTCTTCCAGCACGCGCTGCTTCATGGCGACCTGGGCCGACGGCTCCAGATGCTGCATGGCGCAGCCGCCGCAGGTGCCGAAATAGTCACATCTGGGTTTCACGCGCAGCGAAGACTCGCGGTGCAGCGTGGTCATCACGCCCGCTTCCCACTTGGCTTTCTTGCGATAGGATTCGAAACTGACCCGTTCGCCCGGCAGCGCGCCTTCGACGAAAATGACCTTGCCTTGCGTGCCATCCTCGTTCTCGAGGTGACCAACGCCGCGCCCGTCCATGTCGAGCGACTTGATTTCAATGATGATGTCTTGTTGCATGAGGGAAACCACAGGGTAGGACCGAAGCCCGCTGCCGAAAACAAAAGCGGTATTGTCCGCGATCCGGGAGCGGGAGGGAAGCAGCAAGCGCATCCGGACAATGCCGGCGCACAGAAATCCACTGCAACGAAGGAATGCGGCCTAGAACAGCGCGTCGCGACTGACACCACGCGAAGTCAGCAGGCGCTTGAGCTTGACCAGAGCCTCCTGCTGTACCTGGCGCACACGCTCACGCGTGATGCCCATTTCGCCGGCAAGTTGCTCCAGCGTGGAAGGATCGTCGTTGTCCAGCCCGAAACGCCGGGCTACCACGACACGTTGCTTTTCCGACAAACTTTTCAGCCATTCGCGGATCAGCAAGGCCATTTCCTGGCTCTCGGCGCGGGTATCGGGATGCTCTTCGACGGCGCTGGGCAGAAGATCCATCAGGCTGGCCTGAGGGTCGTTATCCAGCGGGGTATCCAGCGAGGCTGCATGTTCGGACAGGGCCAGCACATCCTGCACCTCTTCCACCGGACGGTCGACCAGGTGCGCGATGTCTTCCGCGCTGGCGTCTCTTCCGTCACGTTGCTGGGCTTCGAGGTGATACTTTGCACGCAGGATCTGGTTCAGCTCGCGCACCATGTGTACGGGAAGCCGCACGGTACGGGCCTGATTCATGATGGCGCGCTCGATGCTCTGGCGGATCCACCAGGTGGCATAGGTGGAGAAGCGGAAACCGCGCTCGGGCTCGAACTTGTCGATGGCGCGCATGAGACCAAGATTGCCTTCTTCAATCAGGTCAAGCAGTGCCACGCCCCGATTGATGTAGTGCTTGGCGATCGACACCACCAGCCGCAGGTTGTGCTCGATCATTTTCTGGCGGGCCAGGAATTCACCGGCCTTGGCCCGGGTGGCGAAGTGCAGCTCCTCAGCCGCCGTCAGCAGGGGCTTGGCGCCGATCTTGTTGAGGTAATGCTGGGTGGTGTCGGTGGAGAGCTCGGCGGCGAGCACCTTCTTGAGCTCGTCCACGCCCTCGGCGGGGGCCGGTTCCCGGGGCTGGTCAGCAGCATCGCCGTCGATCACTTCCGGCTCTTCGATCTCCTCGATGGGATCGTCCATGTCCTCTTCATGAGGATTCTGGTCTGGCAAGTGATCGCGGCGATTGCTTGTCATACGCTAGCGTGGCGGTAAGTATTTGGAAGGATCAACAGGTTTGCCCTGTTGGCGGATCTCAAAATGCAGTTTCACGCTGTCGCTGTCGGATTTGCCCATTTCAGCGATCTTCTGGCCCTTGGTCACGGACTGGCCCTCCTTGACCAGAATGGTCTTGTTGTGCGCGTACGCCGACAGCAGGTTGTTGGTGTGCTTGATGATCACCAGGTTGCCATAGCCGCGAATGCCGCTGCCGGCATACATGACCTTGCCCCCGGCAGCCGCCAGCACAGCCTGACCATCCTTGCCGGCGATGTCCACGCCCTTCTTGCCACCCTCGAAGGTGCCGACCACCTTGCCTTCGGCTGGCCACATCCAGGAGACACCTTCATCATCCACAGTCGCAGGCTGGCTGGCCGCGGCCGGCTTTTCGGCCGCATGCGGCGCTTCCGGCTTGGCTGCGGTCGCCGGGGCGGCTGTGGCCGGTGCCGCATCGGGCTTCTCCAGTTCGGCCAGGGCACTCTCCGAATAGGCGCGCTTGTCACCCCGCGGACCGGTCTTGTTGCCGCCCGGGGCCATCGGCGCAGCTGCCGGCGCGGCAGTGCCAGGCGCCCCCAGCGGCTTGACGTCCAAGCCCGCCCCCGGTGCGGCAGCAACCGCAGCGGTCTGGACCGGCCCGGTGCGATCCGGCGGCGCCACGCGCAACACCTGATCGACTTTGATGTCGTTCGGATTGGTCAGGTTATTCCAGGCGACGATGTCGCGCCAGTTCTGCCCGACGTCCAAAGCGATGCGATAGAGCGTATCGCCCTTCTTGACCGTGTAGTAGCCACGTCCAGACGGAACCGGCACGGCCGGAGCGCTCACGGCGTCAGCCGGCCTGGCGGTGCTGCTGGTGCGATCGACCACCGGTGCCGGCTGCTGATTCGGTGTCGAGCCGCAGGCGGCCAGCAGACTGACGACACTGCCCAATACAGCCAAACGAATTTTCTTCATGCTCTTACATTAGATTTTGTACGACGCTAGTTGACAAGCAGCCAGCGCCAGAAGTTCACCAGGGAAATGCGGCCCCCTCGCCTGCCCATCCGCTCTCTTCATCGACCCGCGGCTTGGATGCTTGTGCTTGTTGCCGCCCGTTCCCTGTTCGATGATACGTGGCGGACCTGATCTCCGCCGGTACTGCGCATTGCGTTCTGCGTTCTGCGTTCGCCGACACTCCCGAGATCACACCGTTCCCGGGCGCAACGGCACGAAATGGCACTGCTCCAGGGTAGTACGGCGCCAGTCGCGCTGGCCGACACGTTCAATCAGTTCCAGCACCTGCTGGCGTTCGCCCACGGGTGCCACCAGCCGGCCGCCAATGGCCAGCTGTTCCAGCAGGGCCTGCGGCACTTCCAGTCCGGCCGCCGCGAGGATGATGCCATCGAAAGGCGCAACCTGCGGCAGGCCAAGCATACCATCTCCGTAATGCAAGCGGAGGTTTGCCACGCGCAAGGGACGCAGATTGGTCTTGGCCAGTTCATGCAGCGGCTTGATGCGCTCGATGGAATACACCTCGCCCGCCACGCGCGAGAGCACGGCGGCCTGGTAGCCGCAGCCGGTACCGATCTCCAGCACCCGGTCCAGACGTCCGCCATGGCGGTTCTGGCGCATCAGCTCGATCATGCGCGCCACGATGTAGGGCTGCGAAATGGTCTGATGATGGCCGATGGGCAAAGACGCATCGATATACGCCTGGCTGGCCAGACCGGGCTCCACGAACATGTGGCGCGGCACCGCCTCCAGCGCCGCCAGCACCTTGGCATCGGCCACTCCCTGCTTGGCCACGCGCGCGACCATGGCCTTGCGCACCGCCTCGGAGGCCAGCGGAGAAGCGTGGTGCGAGGCATTGGTCTGGGTCACTGTCATCACGTTCCGGACCGCGGTGCGCGGCGCCGGGGCCGCACTCAGCAATGGCTGGGCCGGCGCCACCGGCGCGCGCGGCGGTGCCGGCGGCGGGCGCAGCGCCTGGGCCAGGCTCTGCTGCACCGGCTTCAAGGCGGCACGCTGCAAAGACTGGGCGGCATTCTTGGCCGCCGTCTGCGTGGTGGCCGGGGTACGGCCAGCCGCGTCCCGGCCGGCACTGGCGGTCTTCTTCTTGTCGACCACCGAGGACAGGCTCAGCGGAAAGCGGCTGGGCTTGTCGTTCATGCAAGCGCTTTCTTGAGGTTGTCCAGTTGTGCAGTATGGGTAAGATCGATCTGCAGCGGCGTGATGGACACATAGCCGTTGGCAGTGGCATGGAAATCGGTGCCCTCGCCGCCATCCTTGGCCGCCCCCGCCGGTCCGATCCAGTACAGGTCACGGCCGTGCGGATCGGTCAGCTTGTGGACTGGCTCGGACATGTGGCGCTTGCCCAGGCGCGTGGCCACGCTGCCCTTGATCTGCGCGTACGGCAGGTTGGGAATGTTGACGTTGAGCAGGTAAGGCTTGGGCAGGCTGTCGAAGCGGCGCTCCACGATCTCGCGAGCGATGCGCGCGGCCGACGCCAGTTCGCCCCAGCCCTTGTGCAGTTGCGAAAACGCAATGGAGGGGATGCCGAACAGGAAGCCCTCGGTCGCCGCCGCCACCGTACCGGAATAGAGCGTATCGTCGCCCATGTTCTGCCCCTGGTTGATGCCGGAGACGATCAGGTCGGGACGCTCCTTCAACAGTCCGGTGAGGGCCACGTGGACGCAGTCCGAAGGCGTGCCGTTGAGGTAGTAGAAGCCGTTGGGGGCCTGCTCCACCCACAGCGGACGATCCAGCGTCAGGGAGTTGGAGCTGCCCGAGCGATTGCTGTCGGGCGCCACCACGGTGATATCGGCGATCGGTGCAAGCGCCTCGGCCAGGGCATTGATGCCGGGCGCAAGGTAGCCGTCGTCGTTGCTGATGAGGATTTTCATGGGCTGAATTTTAACCGAAGCCGAGCCTTGGGCAGTCCCTCTTGCCGACATTCTCATCCCCCGCGCACCCTCTATTCCTGCATGGTCAGTTCCTGATAGACATAGGCCGACAGCACCAGCTTGTCGCGCACCGTCAGTTGCGCAAATTCCACCCCGTACTGATGGAAATCGGCCTCGCCCAGCGATTCTACCGCCCGCAACACCACCGGAAGCTCCAGCGGCAATTGCTGGTCCGCCACCGAAGCCACGAAGCGCAGCTTGCCCGTCACGCCCTTCTTTGCCGCCACCTTGCCGGAGAGCGAGGTCGCCACCAGCGAGGCTCCGGCCAGGCTCAGGTCGATCACGCTGGCCGCCAGCGGCTGACTGCCATCCACCGCCAGGTAGCCTTCCGCGCCAACGGGCACGCGGGTAGCCTGACGGATCACAGTGGAACGGACTTCCCTGGGCAGGGAAAGATGCAGGTAGACGAACGGTGTGTGCTGATATTTCAGCAGTTGCGCCGCAAAGGCATAGGCACGGCGACCGGTCAGAGCGCGCACGACAAAGGCCTGCCCCTCGCGCAGGAAGATCTGCTTGCCCTCCTTTTGCGGTGCCGTGACCAGGATGCTGCGGTTGGGCAGGCAACCCACCAGCGAGACCGCATGGCGCTGGCCGACATCATCGGCAAACTGCAGCCAGAGCGTATCTCCGATCTGCCAGCGCACTTCGTCCAGGGTAATCACGCTTTCCTGGCCGCGCACCGCCGCCGAGGGCTTCAGAGGCTTCTTGCCGCCCTGCTTCTTGCGCAGCACATCACGTGCCTGCGGCAGCCGAACCGATTCCGTATCCGGCTCGGCAATCCAGTTGGCATTGCGATACAGGCCATTCTCGATCAGGCCGGCCAGTTGGTCCGGCGTATCGATCAGGGTGCCCCGTGCCAGCAGCAGCTTGCCGGCTTCGTTGTAGATCGGCCAGGGCGCAGGACGGCCCAGAGCCAGTTCGGAGGCGCGCACCGGCACCAGCGAGGTGTGGTCCGCCATGTCAAGCCTCCACCGCAGCGTCCTCGCCGCCAGCCGCAGCCGCCCGGCGCGCATCCTCTTCGCGGAAGAAGGCCTGCACCACCTCCAGTTCGCGCGTGCGCTTGAAGGGGGGCAGGCTCTGCCAGATGCGACGACCATAATTCTTGGTAATGATGCGCGGGTCGCAGATCATCAGCACGCCACGATCGCCCTCATCACGGATCAGGCGGCCAGCGCCCTGCTTGAGGTTGATGATGGCGGCCGGCAGTTGATGGTGCACGAAACCGTTCAAACCCTGCTTTTCCATCTCGCTGATGCGTGCAGCCAGCACCGGATCATCCGGCGGCGAGAACGGCAGCTTGTCGATGATCACCAGCGAGAGCGCATCTCCGCGCACGTCCACGCCTTCCCAGAAGCTCTGGCTGCCGATCAGCACGCCATTGCCCGCCGCACGGAAACGGTCGAGCAACTCCGTGCGACCGGCCTCGCCCTGCACGAACAGCGGGAAGTCGTGACCACGCGCCGCGAACTCGGTACGCAGGCGCTCGGCGGCGCGATTGACCGCGCGCAGGGTGGTGCACAGGAAGAAGCAGCGACCACCGGCGGCCTCGATGGTGGGCAGCGCGGCATCGATCACCGCATCCGTGTACTCAAAGGAATTGGGCTGCGGCAGGTTCTGCGGCACGTACAGAAGGCCCTGCTCGCCATAATTGAAGGGACTGGGCCAGGATTGCGCTGGCGCATTCCACAAGCCCATCTGGGCGGCATAGTGATTGAAATCTTTCTTCACTGCCAGCGTCGCGGAAGTGAATATCCATGAGCGTGGCGTACCCTCGCGCTGCTTGTTGAAGATGGGCGCGATCGACAGCGGCGTGCGGTGCAGCTGCAGCGAGGACTGGAAGGCTTCCACCCACAGCACGTAGAAGGGTTTCTGGGCCGGCGGCTCTTCCTGCTCCTCGCCCGCTGCCTCCCGCTTGTTGTGGGCGGGCTTGGCCGCTGCCTTGGCGGCGGCTTCGGCCTGGATCTTGGCCAGCTCGTCGGGCGTCCCCCAGTTCTCCAGCTGGCGCAGCAATTCATTGGCGCGGTCACGGCATTGCTCGATGGTCTCGGCACGCTCGGCCTGTTTTTCCAGCACGGCGATCATGTCGTCCATGCAGTCTTTCAGGGTATCGAGCGCGGGGAAGAAGGCGCTGGAGGGAGCGATCTGGTTCAGCGCCAGCCTTACGGATTCTTCCGGGAAGGCCAGCCGCAGATCCCGCGCCGCCCGCTCCACCGGCGCCACCAGGCGCGCCCAGTCGGCGCCGTCGCGGGCGTGCGACAGGCCTTCGGCCAACACGTCGCGGCACAGTTCCAGAATCTGCGAGGTGGAAATGGTTTCGCCGAAGAACAGCGTGGCGGTATCGGGCAACTGATGCGCCTCGTCGAAGATGACGGTGTTGGCCGAGGGCAGCAGTTCGGCGATGCCGGTGTCCTTGAGCGCCACATCGGCAAAGAACAGGTGATGGTTGACCACCACCACGTCGGCCTGCTGCGCTTCCTTGCGCGCCTTCATCACGAAGCAGTCCTGGTAGTACTGGCATTCGGCGCCAAAGCAGGTATCGCGGGTGGAGGTCACCAGATTCCATACCGAGGCCGTCTCGGGCACCTTGGTCAGCTCGGCCTTGTCGCCGGACGAGGTGGATTTGACGAAGCGCGAGATCTCGCGCAGGTAACCGACATCCTCGCGTGCGGTCAGGCGGCCGTTCTGCAGTGTGCGCTCCAGATGGAAATGGCAGACGTAGTTGCTGCGCCCCTTGAGTAGTGCCACCGAGACCGGTGCATGCAAGGCCTTGCGCACGGTCGGGATATCGCGATTGAAAAGCTGATCCTGCAGCGTCTTGGTGCCGGTGGAGACGATGGTCTTGCCGCCCCACAGCAGCGCAGGTACCAGGTAGGCAAAGGTCTTGCCGGTACCGGTACCGGCCTCGGCGATCAGCGTACCCTGGCTGGTGATGGCCGCGGCGATGGCCTTGGCCATTTCGGTCTGGGCATGACGCGGACGGTAGCTGCCGACGGCACCACCGAGGGGACCACCAGCACCGAAGAGGCGCTCGACCTCGGCATCATGGATGCCCGGTGCGTCGGGATTGGTACCCTCGGTCTCGGCGGGAACGGTGCGGGCGCGGCTGTCGGCCATGTCGGCGGGGGCGTCTGGAGCTGTCACTGCGGCAAACCTGTAGGAAAACACGTGCGGCGCAGGCATCGGTGACACCGGCGCAACTTGCACGTCATTGGGAACAAGGCGCTATTTTACGCGGAGTCGGCAGCGCGCCCCTGACTGGCATGAAAGATCCGTGCCAGCGCGCTTGAGAATTCGAGAGCGACGCCTGCACAGGCAGGCGGACAACGGGATTCAGGCGGGGATATCGGGTACCAGCTGCATCTTCAGCAGCGCGATGTGGTCCTTCAATTGCAGTTTGCGCTTCTTGAGGCGGCGCAGTTGCAGGTCCTCGGAACGGGCATCGCGGGTGAGCATGTCGATCACGCTATCGAGATCACGGTGCTCGACTTCGAGTTCGATGATGCGGCGCTGGATGTCTTCGCGATGCGTACTGGTCATGATGGCGGCTGGTTGCTGATGTGCTTGCTAGTGTAATGCACCCGCCGGTACACGCCAAATCGACGTGTACGGCGGAAGAAAAGTCCAGCCGCCAAGCGGCTTGCCTGCTTACTTGGCGATGGGCTGCTGCGATTGCTGCTGTTGCTGTTGCTGTTGCTGATCCAGTTGCTGTTGCTGCTTCTGCTTGCGCTCGGCACGTTCCCGCTCGTTCTCGGCCTTCTTGCGCTCTACTTCCAGGCGATGCTCCTCGGCTTGCTGGATGCGGCGCTGCCGTTCAGCGGCGTTGGCCGCACGGGCCGGTGCGCGTGCGGCTTCCTCGGCCTTCTGGCGCTGTACCTCGGCCTCATGCTGACGCACGCGGTAATCGGCGGGTACATCCTTGTTCTGGTCGATCCGCTGCTGCACTTCGCTGTTCTTGGCGCGGCTTTCCTTGACCTTGCGGGCGGAATCGGCCTCCTTCTGCTTCTGCTCGGCCAGACGACGGGCGGAATCCTCCTCGTCCTTGGCGCGCTGCTCGGCCAGCGAACGATCACGGTCATCCACTGCGGCCTGGCGCTGGAAGACCTTGGCCTCGTATTCCACGGCCTTGATGCCCTTGTCGGTCAGACGTTTGCGGTCACGCGCGGCTTCCAGGCAGTCCGAGACCAGGAACTTGGGATAGCAGGCACGCTGGTCGAGGATGTAGCGCAGCTCGGCCGCCTGGCGATCCTCAGCCGCTTCCTCCAGCGCTTTCTGGGCCAGCTCGTCCGACTTGATGGACCCCGCAGGGTAACGCTGCGCGATGGGCGGACGCGCTTCCAGTTCGTCGAAGCGTTCACGGCTCATCGTCGCTACCGGTGCCGCCGCCGGGGATACCGGGCTCGCCTGGGTCTGCGCCGGTTGCACGCCCGCAGCGGCCTGGGTCGATGCCTGCCCTTGCGCCATGGTGGCACCAGCGACCAGGGTCAGCATCAGGCCGCACAGGGAAGAGGTAACGCCTTTGGCATCGGCAAAAAGACCTTGCATGGATTTCTTGTTCATCAGATGGTTGTTCAGGAGAGGCTGTCGGCAATCGTGCGGCGATCCGCATCCAGGTATTCCTTCGACTGCATCTCAATGATACGTGAAACGGTGCGGTGGAATTCGTTGGAGAGCGTACCGACGGTGTAAAGCTCGTCCGGCTCCACGGCGGCCGACATGATCAGCTTGACCTTGTGATCATAGAAGACGTCGATCAGCCAGGTGAAGCGGCGCGCCTCCGAGGACATCGCCGCCGACATGCGCGGAATGCCTGACAGGATCACGGTCTGGAAGCGGCTGGCCAGCTCCAGGTAATCGTTCTGCGAGCGCGGGCCACCGCACAGCGTGGCGAAGTCGAACCAGATCGCACTGCCCGCACGGCGCAGGGCGCGGATCTCGCGGGCTTCGATGTGTACACGCGGATCTTCGTCGGCGGCTTCTGCGACGGCAGCAAAGGCGCTGCGCAATTCTTCATCGGTCTTGGCATTCAACGGGGTGTGATACACCTTCACCTGCTCCAGTACCCGCTTGCGGTAGTCGATGCCGGCGTCGATATTCATGACGTCCAGCTTGTCCTTGAGCAATGCAATGGTGGGCAGCATGCGGTCGCGATGCAGGCCATCCGGGTAGAGCGTGCTCGGCTCATAGTTGGAGGTCATCACGAACGACACGCCATGGTCGAACAGGCCCTTCAACAGGTTGTAGAGGATCATCGCATCGGCGATGTCGGAGACGTGGAATTCGTCGAAACAGATCAGCCGATACTTCTTGGCGATGCGCTTGGCGACTTCATCGAGGGGATCGGAAATCCCCTTCAATTCATCAAGCTGGCGATGCACGTCGCGCATGAATTCATGGAAGTGCAGGCGCGTCTTGCGCACCACCGGCACCACGGAATAAAAGCTGTCCATCAGGAAGGACTTGCCGCGCCCTACCCCGCCCCACATGTAGACACCGCGCGGCACCGCAGGCCGGCTGATCAGGCGCTTGAAGGCGGAGGCGCGCTGGGCCTTGTAGGCGACCCATTCCTCATAGGCGCGCTGCAAGCGCTCGATGGCGCGCAGTTGCGCCTCATCGGATTGATAACCGCGCTGGGACAGCGACTGTTCGTAGAATTGACGGACATCCATGGTGTGGTCTTGTAAAACGACAATGGGCGAGCCAGGCTCGCCCATTGGGTTGGCATCTCAATGCGCACTATGCGGGCAACTTGGACGCGACCAGCCCCAAGGGCTGACCAGGCGTCGGCGACCCGTATTGTCGCACTGATCGCGCATCAGAAGTTCAGTGCGCGCTTGTCGACGGCCAGAGCCGCTTCCTTGGTCGCTTCGGACAGCGAGGGGTGAGCGTGGCAGATACGGGCGATGTCTTCGGAAGAAGCACGGAATTCCATCGCCACCACGGCTTCGGAAATCAGCTCGGAGGCCATCGGGCCGACGATGTGCACGCCCAGGATTTCATCGGTCTTGGCATCGGCCAGGAACTTCACCATGCCCGAGGTATCGCCCAGCGCACGGGCGCGGCCGTTGGCCAGGAACGGGAAGGTACCGGCCTTGTACTGCACGCCTTCGGCCTTCAATTGCTGCTCGGTCTTGCCGACCCAGGCGATTTCCGGCGAGGTGTAGATGACCCAGGGAATGGTGTTGAAGTTGACGTGACCGTGCTGGCCGGCAATACGCTCGGCCACGGCAACGCCTTCTTCTTCCGCCTTGTGGGCCAGCATCGGGCCGCGCACCACGTCACCCACCGCCCACACGTTGGGCAGGTTGGTCTTGCAGTCGCCGTCCACGGCGATGAAGCCGCGCTCGTCCAGCTTCAGGCCCACGCCTTCGGCATTGAGGCCAATGGTGTTGGGGGTACGACCAATCGAGATGATCAGCTTGTCGAATTCGCCGGTATGGGCTTCGCCCTTGGCATCGGTGTATTCGACGGAAACGCTGTTCTTGCCGGCCTTGATGGTGCCGATCTTCACACCCAGGTTCACGGCCAGGCCCTGCTTGGTCAGCAGCTTCTGGGCTTCCTTGGCGATCTGTTCATCCACCGCACCCAGGAAGGTCGGCAGTGCTTCCAGCACGGTCACTTCCGCGCCCAGGCGACGCCAGACCGAACCCATTTCCAGGCCGATCACGCCGGCACCGATCACGCCCAGCTTCTTCGGCACTTCAGAAATGGACAGTGCGCCGGTATTGGAGAGGATCAGCTTTTCGTCGAACTCGGCGCCCGGCAGTGCACGGGCGTTCGAACCGGTTGCCACGATCACGTGCTTGGCAGTGATGGTTTCTTCGGCAGCGCCGGCGACCTTGATCTCGTAGCCATTGGCATCGCCCTTGACGAAGGAGCCACGGCCGTGGAAGAAGGCGACCTTGTTCTTCTTGAACAGGTACAGGATGCCGTCGTTGTTCTGCTTGACCACGGTGTTCTTGCGGCCCAGCATCTTTTCCAGGTTCAGGCCCAGGCCCTTGACTTCGATGCCGTGCTCGGCGAAGCCGTGGCTGGCGTGCTCATAGTGCTCGGAGGATTGCAGCAGCGCCTTGGAAGGGATGCAGCCGACGTTGGTGCAGGTGCCGCCCGGTGCGGGGCCGCCCTTTTCATTCTTCCATTCGTCGATGCAGGCGGTGTTGAAGCCCAGTTGCGCTGCGCGGATGGCGGCGATGTAACCGCCGGGGCCGCCACCGATGACGACTACGTCAAAATTCTTGCTCATGTGTGTATTCCTGATTCGTTGTGCGCATCCGCTTTGGTCTCTTGGTCCAAAGCGGATGCAAAAAGGCGCTGAATGCCTGGGGGCCGTTCAGCGCCTCGCTCACGCCGTGATGGCCGGTTGCTTACAGATCCAGCAGCAGACGTGCGGGATCTTCCAGTGCTTCCTTGATCGCGACCAGCGACAGGACGGCTTCGCGGCCGTCGATGATGCGGTGGTCATAGGACAGCGCGAAGTAGTTGATCGGACGGACCACGACCTGGCCGTTTTCAACCACAGCGCGTTCCTTGGTGGCGTGGATGCCCAGGATCGCCGATTGCGGCGGGTTGATGATCGGGGTCGACAGCATGGAACCGAAGGTACCGCCGTTGGAGACGGTGAAGGTACCGCCCGACAGTTCTTCGATGGACAGCTTGCCGTCCTTGGCCTTCTGGCCGAATTCACCGATCTTCTTCTCGATGTCAGCGATGGACATCTGGTCCGCATCACGCAGGATGGGCACCACCAGGCCGCGCGGCGAACCGACGGCCACACCAATGTCGAAGTAGCCGTGGTAGACGATGTCATTGCCATCGACCGACGCGTTGACGATCGGGTACTTCTTCAGGGCGTGCACGACTGCCTTGACGAAGAAGGACATGAAGCCCAGCTTGACGCCGTGTTCCTTCTCGAACTTGTCCTTGTACTTGTTGCGCAGGTCGATGACCGGCTGCATGTTGATTTCGTTGAAGGTGGTCAGGATGGCGTTGGTCGATTGCGATTGCACCAGACGCTCGGCCACGCGGGCACGCAGGCGGCTCATCGGCACGCGCTGTTCCGGACGGCTTTCCAGGCCAGCCTTGACCGGGGCGGCCACTTGCGCCAGGGCCGGCTTGGCAGCGGCAGCAGGTGCGGCGGCGGGAGCCGACAGGGCACCCAGCACGTCGCCCTTGGTCACGCGGCCATCCTTGCCGGTGCCGGTGACTTGCGAGGTCGACAGGTTGTTGTCGGCAAGCAGCTTGGCAGCGGCGGGCATGGCGACGTCGCCCTTGGAGGCCAGCTCGGGAGCGGCAACCGGGGTCGGTTCGTTGGTCGATTGCGGTGCCGGGGCAGCCTTGACTTCGGTCGGGGCCACTTGTGCGGATGCGTCGGTGTCCAGGATGGCGATCACTTCACCGGCCACGACGGTGGCGCCGTCGGCCTTGATGATCTGGGTGATCACGCCGGCGTCCGGCGAGGGCAGTTCCAGCACGACCTTGTCGGTCTCGATGTCGATCAGGTTTTCATCGCGGGCGACGGGTTCGCCAACCTTCTTGTGCCATTGCAGCAGGGTCGCTTCGGCGACGGATTCCGACAACTGCGGGACTTTTACTTCGATTTGAGCCATTTTCAGGATTCTCCGATTTTCGGGTGATTTCGTTCTTATGGAAACAGGGACGCACTGCCCTCGCAGCGCGTCCCGTTTGCATCGATGATTACTTGGTCAGCACAAAGCCCTTGAGCTTGGCGAAGGCGGTTTCGATCAGTGCCTTTTGCTGTGCGTAGTGCTTGTCGTAGTAACCGACTGCCGGCGAGGCGCTGGCCGGGCGGCCTGCATAGGCCAGCTTCTGACCTTCGGAGAGATTCTCGAAGATGTTGTGCTGGATCTGCAGCCATGCGCCCTGGTTCTGCGGCTCGTCCTGTGCCCACACCAGTTCGTTGAAGTTCGGGAACTGCTTGAGGGCAGCGGCGAACGCCTTGTGCGGGAACGGATACAACTGCTCGACGCGGATGATGGCCGTATCGGTCTGGCCACGTTCCTTGCGGGCGTTGACCAGGTCGTAGTACACCTTGCCCGAGCAGGCGACGATGCGCTTGACCTTCTTGGCGTCGATGGTTTCATCGACTTCCGGAATCACGGTCTGGAACGAACCCTTGGCCAGGTCGGACAGGGGCGAGCCGGCATCCTTGTTACGCAGCAGCGACTTCGGGGTCATGATGATCAGCGGCTTGCGGAACAGGCGGATCATCTGGCGACGCAGCAGGTGGAAGATCTGCGCAGCGGTAGTGGGCTGCACGACCTGCATGTTGTTGTCGGCGCACAGCTGGAGGTAACGCTCGATACGTGCCGACGAGTGTTCCGGACCCTGGCCTTCGTAGCCGTGGGGCAGCATCTGCACCAGACCCGAGGCACGGCCCCACTTCACTTCGCCGGAGCTGATGAACTGGTCCATCACGACCTGGGCACCGTTGGCGAAGTCGCCGAACTGGGCTTCCCAGATGGTCAGGGTGTTCGGTTCAGCAGTCGAGTAGCCGTATTCGAAGGCCAGCACGGCCTCTTCGGACAGCACCGAGTCGATCACGGTGAAGGTGGACTGGTTCTCGGCCACATTCTGCAGCGGGATGAAGGTACCGGCATCCCAACGCTCGCGGTTCTGGTCGTGCAGCACGGCGTGACGGTGGGTGAAGGTGCCACGGCCGGCATCCTGACCGGTCAGGCGCACGGCATAGCCGGAGGAGACCAGGCTGGCGTAGGCCAGGTGTTCACCCATGCCCCAGTCCAGGTTCATTTCGCCACGGCCCATGGTAGCGCGATCGTTCAAGACCTTCTCGACCAGCGAGTGCACCTTGAAGCCTTCCGGCACGGTGGTGATCTTGGCGGCCAGGCGCTTCAGTTCCGCCATCGGCACGGCGGTTTCGGCGGCGTCGGTCCACTTGCGGTTCAGGAACGGCAGCCAGTCGACGGCATACTTGCTCTTGAAGTTGGTCAGCACCGGATCGATGGCGTGCTTGCCGGCGTCCATCGCGGCGCGGTAAGCCTTGACCAGTTCTTCGCCGCCATCGGCGGGAATGGTCTGCTGGGTCACCAGCTTGTCGGCGTAGAGCTTGCGGGTGCCGGGGTGCTGGGCGATCTTCTTGTACATCAGCGGCTGGGTCAGAGCAGGGGTATCTTGCTCGTTGTGGCCCAGCTTGCGGAAGCAGATGATGTCGACCACGATGTCCTTCTTGAACTTCATGCGGTAGTCGACAGCGATCTGGGTGGCGAACACGACGGCTTCCGGATCATCGCCGTTGACGTGCAGCACCGGGGCTTCGATCATCTTGACCACGTCCGAGCAGTACAGGGTCGAACGGGAGTCGCGCGGGTCGGAAGTGGTGAAGCCGATCTGGTTGTTGATGACGATGTGAACGGTGCCGCCCGTGCCGTAGCCACGGGTCTGTGCCAGGTTCAGGGTTTCCATCACCACGCCTTGGCCGGCGAAGGCGGCGTCGCCGTGCACCAGGATCGGCAGCACTTGCGAACCATCCTTGTCGCCGCGGCGATCCATACGTGCCTTGACCGAACCCTCGACCACCGGATTGACGATTTCCAGGTGGGACGGGTTGAAGGCCAGCGACAGGTGGACCGGGCCGCCAGGGGTCGACACGTCCGAGGAGAAACCTTGGTGGTACTTGACGTCACCGGCCGGCAGGTCGTCAGCGTGGCGGCCTTCGAATTCGGAGAACAGCTCCTGCGGGGTCTTGCCCAGGATGTTGACCAGCACGTTCAGACGGCCGCGGTGGGCCATGCCGATCACGATTTCCTGCACGCCCTTTTCACCAGCGCGCTGGATGGTTTCATCCAGGGAGGCGATGAAGGACTCGCCGCCTTCCAGCGAGAAGCGCTTCTGGCCGACGTACTTGGTGTGGAGGTAGCGCTCCAGGCCTTCAGCAGCGGTCAGGCGCTCCAGGATGTGCTTCTTCTTGTCGGAGGAGAAGCTGGGCACGGCACGGGTCGGTTCCAGGCGCTCTTCCAGCCAGCGCACTTCCGACATGTCGGAAATGTAGGTGAACTCGGCACCGATGGAGCGCGTGTAGGTGTCACGCAGCATCTGCAGCAGGTCGCGCAGGGATGCGGTTTCCGGGCCGAAGTAGGTGTTGTTGATGTTGAACACGATGTCCATGTCGGCATCGGTGAAGCCGTAGAAGGAGGGATCGAGTTCGGGGATGTTGGGACGTTCCTGGCGTTGCAGCGGGTCCAGGTTGGCGAAACGGGAACCGAGGTCACGGTAGCCGGCGATCAGCTGGGTGACAGCGACGCGCTTGCGGCCCATGTCGGAGTCGGCGGAAGCGATGACGGTGCGGATCGGGCCTTGCTTGGCACGTTCGGCGAAGGAAGCGATCACCGGAGCGTGGGCCACATCGGGACGGGTGGAGCCGTCGGTGGCGGGGACGTGTTGCACGGCGTCGAAGTATGCACGCCAGTTGTCGGGGACGGAGCCGGGGTTGTTCAGGTAGGCTTCGTACAGTTCTTCGATGTACGGAGCATTCCCACCGAACAGGTAGGAGTTGATGTTGTATTGCTCGTAGAGCTTTGTCATTTGCTCACCTTTCTTCGCGCTTCGCGAGATTAGCGGGTTTCTACACCTTCCGCGACACGGCCTGACCGGTTAGCGGATTGCATCAAGTTGTGGGGGAAGGACCTTGTCTACCTGAACTTCTGTACGTCATCCAGTCAGCGCATCGGAATTATATCTCCTAATATCAAATAAAAAAGCGAATCCTAAGGGATTCGCTTTTTTATTTGAAACCTGAAGCAAAAGGCGTTTCCGCCCACCAACGCCGGCCCGCAAAGCCTTGCTGCGCGGGCCCCGCTTCCCTCCCCCATCACTCCCGGGAGACGGGAAGCGCAGCGCTGGAGCCGCCTTTGTTGTCCGGCCGACAAGGCAGACGGACAACATCCGGCGATCAGCGCTTGTCGATCGGGGGAACGTCGCGACGCGGCGAGCCGACGAACAGCTGACGCGGACGGCCGATCTTCTGTTCCGGATCCGAGATCATTTCGTTCCACTGGGCGATCCAGCCGATGGTACGGGCCATGGCGAAGATGCAGGTGAACATCGAGGTCGGGATACCCAGGGCGCGCTGCACGATGCCGGAGTAGAAGTCGACGTTCGGGTACAGCTTGCGGGAGACGAAGTAGTCGTCTTCCAGGGCGATCTTTTCCAGCTCCATGGCCAGCTTGAACAGCGGGTCGTCGTGCAGGCCCAGTTCGTTCAGGACTTCGTAGCAGGTTTCGCGCATCAGCTTGGCACGCGGATCGTAGTTCTTGTAGACGCGGTGACCGAAGCCCATCAGCTTCACGCCGGAGTTCTTGTCCTTCACCTGCTTGATGAACTCGGGGATGTTTTCCACGGAGCCGATCTGTTCCAGCATGTTCAGTGCGGCTTCGTTGGCACCGCCGTGGGCAGGACCCCACAGGCAGGCGATACCGGCGGCGATACAGGCGAACGGGTTGGCACCGGAGGAGCCGGCCAGACGCACGGTCGAGGTCGAAGCGTTCTGCTCGTGGTCGGCGTGCAGGATCAGGATGCGGTCCAGTGCGCGCACCAGGACTTCGTTGACCTGATACTCTTCACACGGGTTGGCGAACATCATGCGCATGAAGTTGGCCGTGTAGGACAGGTCATTGCGCGGGTACACGAAGGGCTGGCCGATGCTGTACTTGTAGGCCATCGCCACCAGGGTCGGCAGCTTGGCGATCATGCGGATGGCCGAGACTTCGCGGTGGTTGGCGTTGGAGATGTCCAGCGAGTCGTGGTAGAAGGCCGACAGCGCGCCCACCGAGCCGGTCAGGACGGCCATCGGGTGCGCATCGCGGCGGAAGCCACGGAAGAAGAAGTTCATCTGCTCGTGCACCATGGTGTGCTGGGTCACGGTCTTGACGAACTCTTCCTTCTGGGTGGTATTGGGCAGTTCACCGTGCAGCAGCAGGTAGCAGGATTCCAGGAAGTCGCAGTTCACTGCCAGCTGTTCGATCGGATAGCCGCGGTACAGCAGTTCGCCCTTGTCGCCATCGATGTAGGTGATGGACGAGTTGCAGGAAGCGGTGGACATGAAGCCCGGGTCATAGGTGAACTTGCCGGTAGCGCCGTAGAGCTTGCGGATATCGATCACATCAGGGCCGATGCTGCCCTTGTAGATAGGAAAATCTACGGACGGAGAGCCGTCGGAGAACGACAGGGTAGCTTTGATATCGGTATTGGACATAGCTTTTCCTTTTGCTGGGATGGTGAAACCGTTAATCAAACGCCGCGACCGCAGGCCGGGCGTCATCGTGGCTCAGATGCGCCGGGTGGCCAGTGGAAACAGGCCGCGATCGGGCAAAATCGGTCTGGCTTGTGGCCAGGCGCAATATTCGTGCAACAGTCAGGCAGTACGCAGTTTCTTCAGCAACGCATGCACTTGGGGCAGGTCAACCGCCGCTTCGGGCTCCTTGCGGGCCAGCAGCAAGTCCATCAAGTCGTTGTCGGTCAGGTCCATCAGGCGCGAGAAGGCATCGACCTCGTCGTCGCTCATCTGCGCCTCGTTGGCGTCGAGATAGCGGGTGAGGATCAGATCGTTCTCCAGCAGCCCGCGGCGCGCACGCCAGCGCAGTCGCGCCCGCTTGGCCGGATCATCCTGGTGACGCTGTTCAGTCATGAACTCGCTCATTTCTAGTCTTTCCATTCACTTCAACCGGGCCAAAACTGAAGGAACCGGTCGGGGAAGCCGCTTGCAGCCCCGCTCCCCCTTGCTGCCGCCCGCCATGCACGGCGGGTCTGGCAGGCAACACACCGATCCGGCTTACACCGAACGGCGCACCATCAGTTCCTTGATCTTGCCGATGGCCTTGTTCGGGTTCAGACCCTTGGGGCAGACATCGACGCAGTTCATGATGGAACGGCAACGGAACAGGCGATACGGGTCTTCCAGGTTGTCCAGGCGCGCGCCGGTAGCTTCGTCGCGGCTGTCGGCGATGAAGCGGTAGGCTTGCAGCAGGCCAGCGGGGCCTACGAACTTGTCCGGGTTCCACCAGAACGACGGGCAGGAGGTCGAGCAGCAGGCGCACAGGATGCACTCGTAGACGCCGTCGAGTTCTTCACGCTGTTCCGGCGACTGCAGACGTTCCTTCTCGGGCGGAATGCTGTCGTTGATCAGGTAGGGCTTGATCGAATCGTACTGCTTGAAGAAGTTCGTCATATCGACGATCAGGTCGCGGATCACCGGCAGGCCAGGCAGCGGCTTCAGAACGATGGGCTCAGTCAGTTCGTTCAGGTTGGTGATGCAGGCCAGGCCGTTCTTGCCGTTGATGTTCATGGCATCGGAACCGCACACGCCTTCACGGCAGGAGCGGCGCAGCGCCAGCGAATCGTCGACGTCGGACTTGATGCGTTGCAGGGCGTCCAGCAGCATCTTGTCGGTGGGCTTCAGTTCCACCGTCAGGTCTTGCATGTACGGCTTGTCGTCCTTGTCCGGATCGTAACGATAGATCTTGAATTTCAGGGTGCGAGTCATGTTGCGACCTCTTAGAAAGTACGTGCTTTAGGTTTGAAAGTCTCGACGGTCAGCGGCTGCATGTTGACCGGCTTGTAGTCGAGACGATTCCCCTCGGAGAACCACAGCGTGTGCTTGAGCCAGTTCACGTCGTCGCGCTGCTCGTAATCGCTGTGCGCGTGGGCGCCGCGCGATTCCTTGCGAGCCGCTGCCGAGGTGATGGTGGCCTTGGCCGTTTCGATCAGGTTGTCCAGTTCCAGCGCTTCCACGCGGGCGGTGTTGAAGACCTTGGACTTGTCCTTGAAGGAGACGTGCTTGCGGCGCTCGTCCAGCTCCATGATCTTGGTATAGCCTTCCTGCAGCAGGGCGTCGGTACGGAACACGCCGCAGTACTTCTGCATGGTGGCACGGATATCGTTGGCCACGTCCTGCACACGTTCGGAACCGGTGCTGCTTTCCAGGTGCGCAATACGTTCCAGCGAGCGGTCCAGGGCGCCGGCCGGGATCGGCTTGTGGCTCTGGTCCTGCAGGCGGCTGCCGACGATGTGATTGCCGGCTGCGCGGCCGAAGACCACCAGGTCCAGCAGCGAGTTGGTACCCAGGCGGTTGGCGCCGTGCACCGAGACGCAGGCGCATTCGCCGATGGCGTACATGCCCTGCACCACTTCCTTCATCGAACCACCCTTGGGTGCGACCACCTGGCCGTGGATGTTGGTGGGGATGCCACCCATCTGGTAGTGGATGGTCGGCACGACGGGGATCGGTTCCTTGGTCGCGTCGACGTTGGCGAACTTGTGGGCGATTTCCAGGATCGAGGGCAGGCGCTTCTTGATGGTGTCGGCACCGATGTGGCGCAGATCCAGCAGCACGTGATCCTTGTGGGGACCGACGCCGCGGCCTTCCTTGATTTCCTGGTCCATCGAACGCGAGACGAAGTCACGCGGGGCCAGGTCCTTCAGGGTCGGCGCATAGCGCTCCATGAAGCGTTCGCCGTTGCTGTTGATCAGGATGCCGCCTTCGCCGCGCACGCCTTCGGTAATCAGCACGCCCGCGCCGGCCACGCCGGTCGGGTGGAACTGCCAGAATTCCATGTCCTGCAGCGGCAGGCCGGCACGTGCGGCCATGCCCATGCCGTCGCCGGTGTTGATGAAGGCATTGGTCGATGCCGCCCAGATACGGCCTGCACCGCCGGTGGCGAACAGGGTGGTCTTGGCGTGCAGCATCATGATTTCGCCGGTTTCCATTTCCAGCGCCACCACGCCGAGGACATCGCCCTCTTCGTTGCGGATCACGTCCAGCGCCATCCACTCCACGAAGAAGTGGGTCTTGGCGCGCACGTTGCGCTGGTACAGGGTGTGCAGCAGAGCGTGACCGGTACGGTCAGCCGCAGCACAGGCGCGCTGCACCGGCTTTTCGCCCAGGTTGGCGGTGTGGCCGCCGAACGGACGCTGGTAGATGGTGCCATCCGGGTTGCGGTCGAAGGGCATGCCGAAGTGTTCCAGCTCGTAGACGGCCTTCGGTGCTTCGCGGCACATGAATTCGATGGCGTCCTGGTCGCCCAGATAGTCCGAACCCTTGACGGTGTCGAACATGTGCCAGTACCAGTTGTCTTCGGACATGTTGCCCAGCGAAGCGCCGATGCCGCCTTGGGCAGCCACGGTGTGCGAGCGGGTCGGGAAGACCTTGGACAGGACGGCGACGTTCAGGCCGGCTTCGGCCAGTTGCAGCGAGGCGCGCATGCCGGAGCCACCGGCGCCGACGATGACCGCGTCAAAGCGGCGGGTAGTGATGGCGGATTTGATTGCAGCCACGATTAGTTTCTCCACAGAATCTGCGCGGCGTAGCCAGCGCAACCGATCAGCCACACGATAGTGGCAACTTGCAGGACCAGGCGAACGCCAACGGGCTTGACGTAGTCCATGAGCGCGTCACGCACGCCGATCCAGGCGTGGAAGAACAGGGCCATGAACACGGCAAAGGTAGCTACCTTGAACCATTGATGCGAGAACAGCGCCGCCCAGCCTTCGTAGCTGAAGTTGGTCGCCGTGAAGAAGCACACCAGCAGGATGACGGTATAGACAGCCATCACGACGGCGGTGGCGCGTTGTGCCAGCCAGTCACGCAGGCCATAGTGGGCGCCGACGACCAGGCGCTTGGGTCCGATGTTGTTATCAGCCATTTTCAGAATGCTCCGAACAGTTTCAATGCGACCAGGACCATCAGCGTGATGCTGATCACCAGGACAGTTGCCGAGGACTTGCGTGCGCTGTCCTTGTCCAGACCGACGTGGTTGTCCATGATCAGGTGACGGATGCCGGCGCAGAAGTGGTGCAGGTAGGCCCAGGAAAGCGCCAGGATGACGAGCTTGACGAACCAGCCCGAAGTGAAGCCCTTGAGATAGGCAAAGGTACCTTCCGAGAGCAGGCTGCTGTCCAACAGGAACAGTATGAAGGGCAGCATCAGGAACAGGAACAGACCGCTGATGCGGTGCATGATCGAGACGATGGCAGCCAAAGGCATGCGATAGCCGGCAATTTGGGTTAGGTGTATGTTACGAAATTGCGGCCGTTGTGGTTTAGCGGCTTCAGACATACAAGGTTCTCCTCAGTTTAAAACAATCATGCAATTTTCGCCGATTTTCGAAATCACCATCAACTTTTATTGCGCTTCGCAGCATGCCGAAAAGGCTTGACACCGGTCCTTCTGCACTGGACAGGCGCGTTGCACCTGAGGCCGGAATGACCGACCCGGCTTTGCTCAGCTCAACTCGCTTTGGTAATGGTGATTCGTCGTCAGGTACAGTCCGCGCCGCATTTCCACCGGCTTGTCGCCATAGGTAAATGAAGCCCGCTCCACACTCAGCAACGGCGTTTGGGGCGCTACGCCCAGAAACTCTGCGGCATCCTGATCCGCCCCGACGGCACGGATGCGCTCTTCGGCACGGATCATGCGCGTACCGAACTCGGATTCAAACAGACCATACAGAGGCCCGCGATATTCCACCAGGCGCTCGGCCGTCAGCCCCTTGAAGATGGCGCCAGGCAGCCAGATGTCTTCGAGGATGATGGGAACGCCGTTGAAGGATTTTACCCGGCGAATGAAAATGACGGAGTCACCCGACTTCATGTCGAGCTGACGGGCCACTTCGGCCGAGGCGCGTACGCGCCTGACTTCGATGATCTTGTTGGCGGGACGCTGCGGCTCGTCGCTGTCGGCCATGAGCCTGAGGAAGCGGAACTGCGCCTGCGTCTCGTGATGGGTGGCCACGAAGGTCCCCTTGCCCTGGCGACGCACCACCAGGTTTTCGGCTGCCAGTTCGTCGATGGCCTTGCGCACCGTACCCTGACTGACCTTGAACCGGCTACCCAACTCCACCTCACTGGGGATCAGCTCGCCCGGCTTCCACTCGCCCGCTTCCAGGCGCTGCATGATGAGCGCCTTGATCTGCTGGTACAACGGACTGAAGGTGGGCGCCGGACTGGCAACACCCGCCCCCGCGGCTTGCGCGTCGACGTTGTTCGGATTGGGCAGGATCGAGCTCATAACCTCGAATTTCACCACAAAACTCCTTACGGCGTCCAGCAAAAACTAGGCAATAATATGTCTTATATAAGACATAAGATATTGATTGACAGCGGTCTTTCGCAAGCCTACACTCGCGAGCAACCTGAAGAGCCGCAAGGCAGGCAGGGAGCGATCTACCGGCCAGTAGACGATAACGAGAATCGCTCTCATCAAGACCTCTCCGATGCGACCATTTTCTGCAGGCAGAACACAAGTTTGACAGCTTTTTGATTTGTCGGCAGGACCCGGCCCGAAAGCACCTGACTCACTGCGTTTTCGACGGTATCATGGCGGCCTAACAAGAATTCGAGGAAAACCGCGCATTTTTCATGCGCACCCCTGAAGCAACCGCTACACGGCCCTGCCGCGCCACGCGCGACCTGACCGCAGCGGCCGCTTCGATGCAGTCTGAATGCTTTTTTTCATCACCTCTTTTGGAGATTCAACATGGCTAAAGCCCCCATGCGTGTTGCCGTCACCGGCGCCGCCGGTCAGATCGGTTACTCCCTGCTGTTCCGCATCGCCAATGGCGACCTGCTGGGCAAAGACCAGCCGGTCATCCTGCAACTGCTGGAAATCCCCGATGAGAAGGCACAGAAGGCCCTGAAGGGCGTCATCATGGAAATCGATGACTGCGCCTTCCCGCTGCTGGCTGGCGTGACCGCCCACAGCGATCCGATGACCGCCTTCAAGGATGCCGACATCGCCCTGCTGGTGGGTGCCCGTCCCCGTGGCCCCGGCATGGAGCGCAAGGACCTGCTGGAAGCCAACGCCCAGATCTTCACCGTGCAGGGCAAGGCACTGGACGCCGTCGCATCGCGCAACGTCAAGGTGCTGGTGGTCGGCAACCCGGCCAACACCAACGCCTACATCGCCATGAAGTCGGCCCCCAACCTGCCGGCCAAGAACTTCACCGCCATGCTGCGCCTGGACCACAACCGCGCCCTGTCGCAAGTGGCTGCCAAGATCGGCAAGCCGGTCTCGGCCATCGAAAAACTGTGCGTGTGGGGCAACCACTCGCCGACCATGTACGCCGACTACCGCTTCGCTACTGCTGATGGCGCATCGGTCAAGGACACCATCAACGACCAGGAATGGAACAAGAACGTGTTCCTGCCCACCGTCGGCAAGCGCGGCGCGGCCATCATCGAAGCCCGTGGCCTGTCCTCGGCCGCTTCGGCAGCCAACGCGGCCATCGACCACGTGCGTGACTGGGTACTGGGCACCAACGGCAAGTGGACCACCATGGGCATCCCCTCCGACGGTTCCTACGGCATCCCCGAAGGCACCATGTTCGGCTTCCCGGTGACCACCGAAAACGGTGAGTACAAGATCGTCCAGGGCCTGGAGATCGATGAGTTCTCGCAAGAGCGCATCAACATCACCCTGAAGGAACTGCTGGAAGAGCGCGAAGGCGTCAAGCATCTGGTCGGCTAATTGACCATGGCGCGGCCGCCCTTCGGGGCGCCGCGCCTGCCGTTTCGTCTCCGTGTCACATCGCCCGTTTCGATAACCTCTACCCTGCTTTCATTCGCAGCAATGCTTCCTTCCCAGGTCTTGTTCCCAGGTGCCCAGCAACCGGTTTCGCTTCCGGTGTGCGATCACTACGCCGGCTCCGAAAAGCTGATGCGCAAGTCGATGGCCCTGCAACAGGAGCTCGGCCCCTTGTTCGACATCACCTTCGACTGCGAAGACGGTGCTGCCGCCGGCAATGAAGCCGCGCACGCCGAACTGGTCGCCTCGCTCATCGCCAGCCCCGACAACGTCTACCGCCGCATCGGCGCGCGCTTGCACGACGTGGGGCATGCGCATTTCGAGCAGGACGTGGCCATCATCTGCGGCGCCGCTGCGCGCGAGCTGGCCTATGTGATGCTGCCCAAGCCCGAAGGCATCGATGACGTGCAGCGCGCCCTGGAGAGCATCAACCGCGTGGCCCGCTCGGCGGGTCGCCCGCAGTTGCCGGTGCAGGTATTGATCGAGACCCATGGTGCCCTGGCCGATGTCGCCAGGATCGCCGCCCTGCCCCAGGTGCAGTCACTGTCCTTCGGGGTGATGGATTTCGTCTCGGCCCATTACGGAGCCATTCCCGGCAGCGCCATGCGCTCGCCCGGACAGTTCGACCATCCGCTGGTGCGCCGCGCCAAGCTGGAAATCGCCGCCGCCTGTCATGCGCATGGCAAGGTGCCGTCGCACAACGTGAGCACCGACATCAAGAATCCCGCCGCCGTGGCCGACGATGCGCGTCGCGCGGCGCAGGAGTTTGGCTATACCCGGATGTGGAGCATCCATCCGGACCAGATCCGGCCCATCGTGCAGGCCATGTCCCCGACCAGCGAAGAGGCCGGGACGGCGGCACAGATCTTGCTCAAGGCGCAGGCGGTGCAGTGGGGCCCGATTCAGCATGAGGGCAACCTGCATGACCGCGCCAGTTATCGCTATTACTGGAGTATCCTGCAACGCGCGCACGCCACCGGCATCGCGCTGCCGCCGGAGACTGCCCCCTGGTTCGCCCGCGGCGACGCCCTCTCAACCACGCAGTAACATCGTTTCAACCGACGTCCATGAAAAAGCACCTGACTCTCCTCGCCCTGCTGGGCGCCCTGTTTGCCACCGCCGGCATCACTGCGGCACATGCCCAACCCGACACCAAGCCGGCGGCCAAGAAAAAGGTCGTCAAGAAGGCGCACACCAGCAAGGCGCACGGCAAGAAGGCCGCCGCTGCCGCTGCCCCGGCCGCCAAGATGCCGTTCTCTTCCGATGCCGAGGATGATGACAGCGAACCCGACCTGGGCGGTACCGTCTCGGCCGACTTCCAGTGCGAAATGGGTCAGAAGCTGACCATCTGGAAGAACGAAGCCGATGACAAGCACATCGCCATCCGCTGGAACAAGCGCATCCACCGCCTCACCCGCGTGGCCACCACCACCGGTGCCAACCGCTTCGAAAACCACAAGATGGGCCTGGTCTGGATCGGTATTCCGGCCAAGGGCCTGCTGCTGGATTCCAAGAAGGGCCAGCAGTTGGCCAACGAATGCAAGAACGCCGAGCAGATGAAGGCAGCCGCCGCAGCACCGGCCGCCCTCCTCGCCGCGGCACCCCACCAGAACTGAGCCGGCAGCCGCCGGCGCAGTGTTTCAAGCAACACAGAATCAGGCAGCACCCCGCAGTTCACCATTGCAGCGCAAACCGGATTCGACTAGCTAGCATCACTAAATTGCCAAATTAAGGAGAAGAGGCCATGTCTCGCAACACATTGAACACCCTGAAGGAATTCAAGATTTCCGGTTCCAAGAAGGGCAAGTTCTACTCCCTGCCCGCCCTGCAAAAGTCGCTGGGCGTGAATATCTCGCGCCTGCCGGTGTCGATCCGCATCGTGCTGGAATCGGTGCTGCGCAACTGCGATGGCCAGAAGGTCACCGAAGAACACGTCAAGCAACTGGCCAACTGGGGCGCCAAGGCTGCCCGCGTCGATGAGATCCCCTTCGTGGTGGCCCGCGTGGTGCTGCAGGACTTCACCGGCGTGCCGCTGCTGGCCGACCTGGCCGCCATGCGCAACGTCGCCAGCAAGCTGGGCAAGAACCCCAAGAACATCGAACCGCTGGTCCCCGTGGACCTGGTGGTGGACCACTCGGTGCAGATCGACCACTTCCGCGAGAAGAAGGCACTGGACCTGAACATGAAGCTGGAATTCTCGCGCAACAACGAGCGCTACCAGTTCATGAAGTGGGGCATGCAAGCCTTCGACACCTTCGGCGTGGTGCCTCCGGGCTTCGGCATCGTGCACCAGGTCAACCTGGAATACCTGGCACGCGGCGTGCACAACAAGACCGGCGTCTACTACCCTGACACCCTGGTCGGCACCGACTCCCACACCACCATGATCAACGGCATCGGCGTGGTCGGCTGGGGCGTGGGCGGCATCGAAGCTGAAGCCGGCATGCTGGGCCAGCCGGTCTACTTCCTGACCCCGGACGTGGTCGGCGTGAACCTGACCGGCGCCCTGCGCGAAGGCGTCACCGCCACCGACCTGGTGCTGACCATCACCGAACTGCTGCGCCAGACCAAGGTCGTGGGCAAGTTCGTCGAATTCTTCGGTGAAGGTACCGAATCGCTGTCGCTGACCGACCGCGCCACCATCGCCAACATGGCACCGGAATACGGCGCCACCATGGGCTTCTTCCCGGTCGACGACGCTACCATCGACTACTTCAAGGGCACCGGCCGCACCAAGGCTGAAATCGACGCCTTCGAAGCCTATTTCAAGGCACAAGGCCTGTACGGCGTGCCCAAGGCCGGCCAGATCGACTACACCCAGGAAGTCTCCCTGGACCTGGGCACCGTCGCGCCGTCGCTGGCGGGTCCGAAGCGTCCGCAAGACCGCATCGAGATCGGCAACGTCAAGTCCACCTTCTCGGACCTGTTCACCAAGCCGACCGCTGAGAACGGCTTCAACAAGAAGGCCGAAGACCTGACCGCGTCCTACAAGAACGCCGATGGCGTGGATGTGCACAACGGTGACGTGCTGATCGCCGCCATCACCTCCTGCACCAACACCTCCAACCCGAGCGTGCTGCTGGCCGCTGGCCTGCTGGCCAAGAAGGCCGTGGAAGCCGGCCTGAAGGTGGCCCCGCACATCAAGACCTCGCTGGCCCCTGGCTCGCGCGTGGTGACCAAGTACCTGGAAGCGGCAGGCCTCTTGCCGTACCTGGAAAAGCTGGGCTTTGGCGTGACCGCCTACGGTTGCACCACTTGCATCGGCAACGCCGGCGACCTGACCCCGGCCATGAACGAAGCCATCGTCAAGAACGACGTGGTGGCCGCCGCCGTGCTGTCGGGCAACCGCAACTTCGAAGCCCGTATCCACCCGAACATCCGCGCCAACTTCCTGGCCTCGCCTCCGCTGGTCGTGGCTTACGCCATCGCCGGCAATGTCACCCGTGACCTGATGACCGAACCGGTCGGCAAGGGCCGTGGCGGCAAGAACGTCTACCTGGGCGACATCTGGCCGACCTCGCAAGAGATCGAAAAGCTGCTGAAGTTCGCCATGAACGCCAAGACCTTCAAGGAAAACTACGCCGATGTGAAGGGCGCTCCCGGCAAGCTGTGGGAAGCCATCAAGGGCGTCGCCAAGGGCGAAGTCTACAACTGGCCGAGCTCGACCTACATCGCCGAGCCGCCGTTCTTCGAGAACTTCAGCGAAGAACCCAAGGCTGCCGCCACCGGCATCAGCGGCGCACGTGCCCTGGGTGTGTTCGGCGACTCGATCACCACCGACCACATCTCTCCGGCCGGTTCCATCAAGGAATCCAGCCCGGCCGGCAAGTGGCTGCAAGCCAATGGCGTGCTGAAGGCTGACTTCAACTCCTACGGCTCGCGCCGTGGCAACCACGAGATCATGATGCGCGGCACCTTCGCCAACGTGCGTATCAAGAACCTGATGATCCCGGCCAAGGAAGACGGCTCGCGCGTCGAAGGCGGCATCACCATTCACCAGCCCTCCGGTGAAGAAATGTCGATCTACGACGCCGCCATGAAGTACGTGGCCGAAGGCACCCCGACCATGGTCTTCGGTGGCGAAGAGTACGGTACCGGCTCCTCCCGTGACTGGGCTGCCAAGGGCACCCAGTTGCTGGGCGTGAAGGCCGTGATCGCACGTTCCTTCGAGCGTATCCACCGTTCCAACCTGGTGGGCATGGGCGTGCTGCCGCTGCAGTTCCTGGGCAACGACAGCGTGCAGTCGCTGGGCATCACCGGTGAAGAAAGCTTCGACCTGAAGGGCCTGGAAGGCGAGATCAAGCCGCAACAGGAAGCCACCCTGGTGATCCACCGCAAGAACGGCCAGACCCAGGAAGTCAAGCTGCTGCTGCGTATCGACACCCCGATCGAAGTGGACTACTACAAGCATGGCGGCATCCTGCCGTTCGTGCTGCGTCAGCTGCTGGCAGCCTAAGCAGCGCACGTCCTACCCTGCAGCAAGGAAAACGCCGGATTCGTCCGGCGTTTTTTATTGCCCCTTGGCGCTGCGCAAAGGCAGCGGCTGACAGGGCTGACAAATCAACTACAATAGGCGGTTTCGTTTCCACAGATACAGATAGCCTACATGCGTCGTCCCGCCAAACGTTCCTCCTCCAAGCTTTCTGCCGACAGCCAGCATCTGGTGACCTTTGCGCAGGCCATCGCGCAGGCCTCCAGCCGGCTCGAAGAGCGCGCCTGGCTCAATCCCCTGGACGCCCTGCTCAACAAGCTGCTGCGCACCGGCCACCAGGGCTTGATCGATGCGGCCCTGGATCACCTCTTCAAGGCCGACCTGGATGCCTACGACGTGCTGATCGAAGCCGTCGAGGCCGGCAGTGAATCCACCTCGCTGGAACACGACGGCCAGCAATACGACGTGCAGCTGCTGGTGCTGCCGGTACTGGCCTGGACCCGCTTTGCCATCGCCTCCGGCCCCATCGGCAGCGAGCTGCTGGCGGCCATCGGCGCCCACCTGCACGCCCATGTGCTGGCCAAGGATGCCCGTCTGGCGCTGGCGCCGACCCTGTTCTCCATCGAACAGCTGCCGCGCATGCACGCCGACGTCTTCGCCCTGACCCGCCAGATGGGCCAGACCGCCTTGAAGACCGGTCCGGTACAACTGCGCGGCGAACAGCCGCCCACCGCCGCCTTCCTGGCCGATACCCGCTATGTGATTGCGGCCGTGGTGGTGCCGGCCGGCGGCCCCCTGTTCCACTGGCAGGAAAGCGAACAACAGAGCCATTTCTCGGCCAGGAAGGCGGCAGCCTCCGAGGCCTGGACCCAGCAGGCCACACCGCTCTTCACGCGCCTGCTACCCGGCTGCAGCGTCGAACTGCTGCTGCCGCAAGCCTATTTCTTCGGCTGCCGCGAGGCCGACAAGCGCATCCGCCCGGCCTCCATCCGCGCCGCCGACTATTTCCTGACTCAGACCCTGGACATCTCCTCTGCCGAACTGCATGCCAGCATCGGTGGCTTCTCCGAGGACATCAATGGTCAGATCGATGAATACCGCATCGGCTTTTCCATCGGCGGCGATCCGACCGTAGTCTATGGGACCGTCTGGCCGCTGTATGAGCAGGAAAGCGGTGAAGAACTGCCCATGATCATCCCCGCCGGCGCCGGCCTGCTGGAGGGCATGCCCGCCAGTCCGCTGCAGCAGATCCTCACGGTGCTGCGCGAATGCGGCATCGTGCACATCAAGCATCATGCAGAACGCTTCACCATGGAGTTTTGCGACGACTGCGGCGCACCGCTCTTCCCTGATCGGGAAGGTGAACTGGTGCACGCGGAAATGCCGGAAGATACGCCTCCTCCGGTCGAGCACTTTCACTGAGAGATGAAGCAAAGTGCTGCTGCCGGGCAGCACGCGCGGCGCCGGACATCGCCGGCCTGCACAAAGCTTCACAGGCGCCGGACAGCGCCCATAAAAAAGGCATCCACCACAGGGCGGATGCCTTTTTCTCTTCTGTATCGGGCTATCGTGCCCGCTTTTCCTGCGCGACCGAATGACGACGGACGTCAGATCCGGCCTGCGTCTCCTCCGGATCCTCTGCGACCTGCCTGAGCAGCCTCAGTGACTCAGGCTGCCAGCTTTTCGATCAGACCCATCTCGGCGCTGGACATCAGCTTGTCGATGTCCACCAGGATCAGCATGCGCTGTTCCAGGGTACCCAGACCGATCAGGTAATCGGAATCGAAGGTGGTACCCATCTCCGGTGCCGGCTTGATCTGTTCCTGGGTCAGCGTGATGACGTCGGAGACGCTGTCGACCACCATGCCCACGACGCGACCGCCGATGTTCAAGATGATGACCACGGTGAACTGGTCATAAGTCGGCTCGCCCAGCTGGAACTTGATGCGCATGTCCACGATGGGCACGATGATGCCGCGCAGGTTCACGACGCCCTTGATGAAGTCGGGCGAATTGGCGATGCGGGTCACGGCTTCGTAGCCGCGGATTTCCTGAACCTTCAGAATATCGATGCCGTATTCTTCCTTGCCCAGGGTGAAGGCGAGAAACTCGTTTCCGTTGCTGTCGGTCTTGTCGCCGAAGCCGGAAAGATTCTTGGTTGCAGTGTCAGACATGTTGAGGCCCTTTAAATATCAGGAAAATACAGATTCGTCATTCAGTTGGCGGCTGGATCGCAGCAAGGCTGCCACATCGACAATCAGGGCGACGCCGCCGTCGCCCAGAATGGTAGCACCGGAAATGCCAGCAACTTTCCGATAGTTGGATTCCAGGTTCTTCACAACGATTTGCTGTTGTCCGATCAGGTCATCCACGAAAAGTGCCGCCTTTTTCCCATCTGACTCCAAAATGACCACCAATCCTTGCGAGGGATCGGTGAATGAAGGTTCGATGTTGAAAATCTGATACAGCGGGATCAGCGGCAGATATTCGCCACGTACACGCAGCACCTTGCCCTGACCGGAAATTTCCTTGATATCTTGCGGCAAAGGCTGCAAAGATTCAACCACATATCCTAGCGGCAATATGTAAACTTCTTCACCGATGCGAATCGACATCCCGTCCAGGATCGCCAGCGTCAGCGGCAGCGAGATTGAAATCGTGGTGCCGAAACCCTTGCTGGAGCGAATATCCACCGCGCCGCCCATGGCCAGGATGTTGCGTTTGACCACGTCCATGCCCACGCCGCGGCCGGACACGTCGGTGACCTGCTCGGCGGTGGAGAAGCCCGGTTCGAAGATCAGTTGCCACACTTCGGCGTCGGTCAGGCTGTCGGTCACCGGCATGCCCTGCTGCTTGGCCTTGGCCAGGATCTTGTCGCGGTTCAGGCCGCCACCGTCGTCGGTAACTTCAATGATGATGTTGCCGCCCTGGTGCTCGGCCGACAGGGACAGCACACCGGCCTCGCCCTTGCCGGCAGCGCGCCGGGCCTCGGGCTGTTCGATGCCGTGGTCGATGCTGTTACGTACCAGGTGGGTGAGCGGATCGACGATGCGCTCGATCAAGCCCTTGTCCAGCTCGGTGGCCGCGCCGTGGGTGACGAACTCGACCTGCTTGCCCAGCTTGTGCGCCAGGTCGCGCACCATGCGCGGGAAGCGCGAGAAGACGTAATCCATCGGCATCATGCGGATCGACATCACCGATTCCTGCAGATCCCGCGTATTGCGGCTCAACTGGCTCACGCTGTTGAGCAGGTGTTCATGGTGCATCGGGTCGAGCTTGCCCACGCGCTGCTCGATCATGGCCTGGGTAATCACCAGTTCGCCGACCAGGTTGATGAGCTGGTCGACCTTTTCGATGCTGACCCGGATGGAGGAGGACTCCTGGCCGGTGCCGCCCTTGGCCGCCCTCTTTTCGCCGCCATGGTCGCCCTGCAGATGACCATCGTCGTGATGGCCATTGCCGTTGCCATTACCGTTACCGGCACCACCCGCATGGGCCTCGCCATCGGCCTTCTTGGCGCTGATGTCCAGGGGCACGAAGGGCGCGAAGAAACCGTAGCCCTGCTCGCGCTCCTTGTCCTCGATGGCGGTGTGATTGTCGAAGAAACCGTAACCCTGGGTGCGTTCACGCTCTTCCTGGGTGACGAAATTGTCGAAGAAGCCATAGCCGCGCTCTTCGTCGCTGCTCTTGGCGGTTTCGACGGCCTGCGAAATCTTCAGGTCGGCGACATTGACGATGAAGGCACAGATGGCGACCACGTCATCGATCGGTTCAGCCGTATCCAGAATGAAGATCCACTTGCCCTCGGGCGATTTGGACTTCTCCAGCTTGCCCAGCATGGAGAGCTCGTCGGCCAGGGCTTCGGCATCCTTGTCGGCGATCTCGGGCATGTCCAGGCGGTAGCGGCGCACGCCGCCCGGACCGACCACGACCGCAGCGCCCGCCTCCGCCTTGGGAGCGGCGCTGGAACTCTTGCCCTGCGACAGGGCTTCGAGCAGCATGCGCACGTCGCCGACCGCATCCTGATCGACCTCGGCGCCGTGCTTGTGGCCGTCCAGCATGGACTTGAGCACGTCCTTGGCCGCCAGGAAGGCATCTACGTGCTCCGAGGTCAGCTTCATCTGGCCCTGGCGGATGCGGTCCAGCAGCGACTCCAGGACGTGCGTGACTTCGGCAATATCGGTCAGGCCGAAGGTGGACGAACCACCCTTGATCGAATGCGCGGCACGAAACACCGCATTGAGGTCTTCCGGATCGGGAGACGCCACATTGACGGCCAACAACAGCTTTTCCATTTCCGCGAGGCCTTCCTCGGCCTCGTCGAAAAAGACCTGGAAAAACTGGCTCATATCAATGCTCATGCCTGGGCTCCATGCTGGATGCTGTACGTATCTTCTTGTTATCCCGGCAAGATCAGCCGATCACCTTGCGCACCACCTCGGTCAGGCGCTGCGGATCGAAGGGCTTGACCAGCCAGCCATTGGCACCGGCGGCCTTGCCCTTGGCCTTCATCTCGTCGCTGAATTCGGTGGTCAGCATCAGGATGGGCACGCGCGCATAGCTGGTCAGCTCGCGCAGGGAGCGGATCAGGGTCAGGCCGTCCATGCGCGGCATGTTCTGGTCGGTCAGGACCAGGTCGAAGGTATGCGTCTTGGCCTTTTCCAGCGCGTCCACCCCGTCGACCGCCTCGGTCACGTTGTAACCCGCAGCTTTCAGACTGAATACCACCATCTGACGCAGTGACCCGGAATCATCTACTGCGAGAATCGTTTTGGACATCGTTACTCCCTGTTTCTTCAATAAGGCTCATGCGCGTATGTATTATGCCGCACCCTTGGCCACCCACCTATCGTCCCGCCAAGGCCGGAATGACCTAGTTCAATCTTGTACCACTCAGCCAGCCACCGCTCAGAACAGCTCGATATCGCCACTTTCCATGCGGGTCTGGCGCACCGCCTTCCACAGTCCGGTGTCGAGCACGTTCAAGCGCTCCTCCATGACCTGTACCGTGCTGGCCAGCAGTTCCTTGACCTCTTCATCGGTCTGGCCCTGCTCGGGCACGATCTCGAAACTGTTTGCACTGAGCACGCCCAGCGCTTCACGCAGGCCGATCACGCGGCGCACGATGCGCTCGAGCAGCTGGCTGGTCATGTCCTGGAACTGCAAGCCGGTCACCGCCGCGTTGACGTGATGGCTGACCTCTGCCTGGGTGGCCTTGAGCTGCTCGATGCTCTGGCCGTCGAAATGACCGGTGCCGTTCATCAGCCCTTCCAGGATGGTCTGCTGCAACTGTACCGAGCGATGCAGTTCCATGAAGCTGTTGCCCAGCTTGCCTATGGCTTCGCCCAGCAGAATGTTGGTCTGGACCAGGTCCGACTCCACTTCCGTCAGTTGGCGGCTGCCGCCGCTGGCAGTATCGAGCAACAAGCGCTTGAGCTCCTGCAGCATGGTCTTGGTCGGCATATCCGGCTCTCTTCCCCTGTTCAAATGGAACACTTCTGCTTCATTGGCAAACCCCGCGCACAACCGCGCAGGCCTGGCACCTGCGCTCAGTTCTTGGCCGGCGCACTGAGCCCCTGCTGCACGTCTTCGCCGCTGGCGTCGGTGGGCACGTTCAACGAGCCACTGTCCTTTTCCACCAGTTCCTCTGCCTTCTTGTTCATGACGATGATGCTGATGCGACGATTGATCGGGTTGAAGGGATCTTCCTTGTCCAGCAGCACCGCCGAGGACAGACCCACCACCCGCAGCACCTTCGATTCATCCATGCCGCCGATGATCAGTTCGCGTCGCGAGGCGTTGGCGCGGTCAGCCGACAGCTCCCAGTTGCTGTAGCCCTTCTCCCCCTGCGAATAGGGCGTGGCATCGGTGTGACCGGACAGGCTGATCTTGTTGGGCACATCGTTGAGCGTGCGACCGATCTCGTGCAGGATTTCCTTGGTATAGGGCTGCAACTGGGCACTGGCCAGGGCAAACATGGGACGGTTCTTCTCGTCGACGATCTGGATGCGCAAGCCTTCGGAGGTGATGTCGATCAACAGCTGATTCTTGAACTGCTTGAGGGTCGGATTGGAATCGATGGCCTTTTCGATCCGCGCTTTCAACTCTTCCAGGCGGCTACGCTCGGCGCGCTCCAGCTCCTGCTGCGCCTGCTTGAGGTTCTGCTTGCGCGAGACCACATCGTTTTCACCCTTGCGCAGCTGGCCGTCCTGGCGGGTCAGATCCTTGCCGCCCCCCGGCAACACGGTGTTGGCGTCACCGCTGCCGGAACCACCGGCCATGGCCACCTTCAGCGGGGTCTTGAAGTATTCGGCAATACCGTTCAGGTCCCCCTTGGCGGTCGACCCCAGCAGCCACATGAGCAGGAAGAAGGCCATCATCGCCGTCACGAAGTCGGCGTACGCAATCTTCCAGGCGCCACCGTGGTGACCCCCGCCGCCTTTCTTGATGCGTTTGACGATAATGGGACGTAGACCTTCGTCGGCCATGCCTGTGCTCCTGCTTCAATACTGATGTCTGTGTGAATCGCCCTGCAAGCTGATCTCCCCGGACCAGCCTGGCAGCCTTACTTGCCCTTGGCCTGCTTGACGTGCTCTTCCAGTTCGAGGAAGGTCGGACGCTCGGTCGAGAACAGGACCTTGCGGCCGAATTCGATCGACAGGGCCGGCGCATAGCCATTGAGGCTGGCCAGCAGGGTCACCTTCACGCACTGGTAGATCTTGGTCGATTCGTGCAGCTTCTGTTCCAGCAGGCTGGAGAGCGGGCCCACGAAACCGTAGGCCAGCAGAATACCGAGGAAGGTACCGACCAGCGCGTGCGCGATCAGCATGCCCAGCTCGGAGGGCGGGATACCCACCGATTCCATGGTGTGCACCACGCCCATGACCGCTGCCACGATACCGAAGGCCGGCATGCCGTCGCCCAGCTTGGCGATGCAGTGCACCGGAATTTCGCCCTCGTGGTGGTGGGTCTCGATTTCGTTGTCCATCAGGTTTTCGATCTGGAACGCATCCATGTTGCCCGAGACCATCAGACGCAGGTAATCGGTCATGAATTCGATCAGGTGATGGTCCGCCAGCACGCCCGGGTACTTGCTGAAGATGGGGCTGCTCTCGGGCTCTTCGATATCGCCTTCGATCGACATCAGACCTTCCTTGCGGGATTTGGTCAGGATTTCGAACAGCAGCGCCATCAGTTCCATGTACAGCGCCTTGGTATAGGCACTGCCCTTGAAGACGGTGGGCAAGGCCTTCAGGGTCGCCTTGATCGCCTTGCCGTTGTTACCGACCAGGAAAGCGCCCCCTGCAGCACCGCCGATCATGAGCAGCTCGATTGGCTGGAACAGTGCCCCCAGGTGGCCCCCTGCCATGGCAAAGCCGCCGAAGACGGACGCCATGACCACGATATATCCAATGATGACTAACAAGTGCCTACTCCCGTCCCTGTGGCGTTGAGTGTATTTTCACGTTCATCAGATTACAGGTATTCCAATCAAGCAAATGAGGGAATACATATCCGAAAAACGCCCTTCCTTTTTGATTTACGGCTGAATTGGCACAAACTTGATACGTCGCGTCTCGCAGCCGCTGCCAAGGGCCTGCGCGGCTCCCAGCCCTCACATGCGCCACCCGTGCAGCACCCTGCCGCCGTCCTCGGGGGCGACCACGACATCAGGTGTAGCACCGGGAATATGAAACTCATAGCTCAGAAGCAGCGTCCCCGGCCGCATCTCGGCGCGCGCCTTGTGCCACAGCGCCTCCATCGCCGCCGGTGACAGGTAGGCGAACACCACGTCGTAATCACCGAAATCGAGCCGCAGGTAGTCGCCGCGCACGAAACGGCAGCGATCACCTGCCAGCATCGCGCGCACCCGGCTGACCAGCCAAGGCAGGGGCGCGATCTCGATACCGGTGAATTCGCTCTCGGGGCGGCGGCGCGACAGATCCAGCACGGCGCCGCCCAGGCCGCTGCCGATATCCATGAAGCGGATCGGCTGCCCCTCCGGCAGCAGGCCGGCCACCGCATCCCAGGCGCGCTGCCCGGAAGGATAGAACGGCACCTGGCTGCGGAAGGTCGACCAGAACAACACCAGCATGAACAGGAATACCGCCAGGAATACCCACGGCGGCACGTGCAGCTGCGCCACACCCAATGCGGCCACCGGGAACACCAGCAGGATCAGCCACCACCATATGGCCATGCGGCACAGACGCGCCAGCAGCGCGGCCATCACGCCATGCAGCAGGGCAGTCTGGAGGGGGGAAAGAGGAGCAAGACCGGCGCGCTGAAAAAGCACATCCAGCACATTGGCGCCGACCAGGGCCAACGCCAACAGCAGCAGGGCCCGCAGCGCCGGCGCCTGCCACCAGGGCCTGCGACCGGCGGCGGGGTGATTCTCAGGTTCGGACATCGAGGCAATCGGCCTTATTCTTTTTTGGTTGAACACCCTGGCCCATTACCGCCTCGCTGCAGACCTGCAGCAAGGCATTGGTACATCCCTGCTCCGGCTCAGGCCACAGCGGCCAGGACCGACGTGGCGACCAGGGGCGCGGCAGCAGCCACCGGCAGGGCAGCCTCGGCCAGACCCATGGTGACGGCATCCTTGGCCTTCTTGGTCTTGCCGGCCCGCGACGGCATGTGGCACAGACCGCACAGGTAATCCTGGTGCAGGTCCAGACGATGCACGACGAAATGGCCATTGCACTTGCAGCAGGGCGTGGTCATGAGCATCTTGCTTTCGAAGAAGCGCACCAGCGTCCAGGCGCGGGTCAGCGAGAGCACGGGTTCGCCGGCATCGTTGTAGCCAACCTGCTCCAGGTAGAGCTTGTAGGCCTTCATGACGGCTTCGATGCCATTGATGCGGGCGTGCTCCACCAGATAGCGATGGATATTGATGAACAGCGACGAATGGATATTGGGCTGCCAGGTGATGAACCAGTCCGTGGAGAACGGCAGCATGCCCTTGGGCGGCGAGACGCCCTTCAATTCCTTGTACAGCTTCAGCAGACGCTCGCGCGAGAGTGAAGTTTCGGATTCCAGCAACTGGAGGCGCGCCCCCAGATTGATCAGTTCGATGGCCAGCTGAATTTCCTGCGCCTCTGTGACAACGCTCTTCTTAGCCATGGTGCTACCCCCCGGTGATTTCGTAATAAGTCTGCCTGACCCCGACTCGCGTGCCGCCGGCAAGCGAACTCTCAGGCATGAATGCAAGACACAAACTTGATAAAGCGTTGAACGTCTTCCCCTCCGGCGCGTTGACTTCCCCTGGACACGCCGGCCCTGCCTTGTCTTGTTGTTTTACGAAATTTGTTCGCTGGGCTGACAGGCCATCAGAATGGCCGCATGCGACTGCGCCAGGCTTTTGTCCTTGTTGTAGTTGGTCAGCATGCCGAGGATGGCACCATCGTCGAAACGGAAACGCGTCAACATCATGTTGGTCGCCGCCAGTTTCATGATCTGCACATTGGACAGACCTTCGATCAGATCGGCAATCTCGGCGCTGATGCCCAGACGGAAGATTGCGGTCGGCTTGTCCGAACGGATCATTTGCTGCGCCAGCATGAGATAGCTCAGGTTGGCATCGCGGATCTCCGCCATCATGTCGTTGGTATTCATTTGCACCCCACCTCGGTATGAGAACTTCCTACGGCTCGCGCTCAGGCTGCGTCGAGCTGCTTACAATCGCTTACATTTACTTGACTGCAAGCCAATTCTGAGGGGGGCAGGACAGGCGGGAAATTAGACTTGGTCGGTATTTTTAGACGGAGAACACCCGGTTCAACTTGTAGGAGTTCGTCTTACACGAGGGCGGGATATGCGTGAAGTTTTCTGCGTTGGATACGAGAGAGTCAGGATGCTTGCGACTTCCCGCTCCTATCAGGGATTTCCTGATCAAAAGGTTTCTTGCCTGAAATGACAACAGAAACTTGTCTTAAAAGAAACTAAATAAGTTGTAAATCTTCGAGGATTTCTCCCTGATTGTTGCTGGAGGGCGACTAGCTCATCCACATTTCTTCTCATATTGAGGGATTCAACTGTAGTTTGCTTCAGCTTCCCGACTAAGAAAACTTGCAGTTATTTACCTGCCTTGATGATTTTTGCGCAACATCTTCACAGGAAAAACCAACGTATCGAGAATGGCTACCATTCTATGACGGTGGGCCAGGCCTCAAAACGATAAACAGATGCGCCATTTACCTTTATTCAATTTCTGGCAGGCAAACTGAACCTTGGCGCAGGGGTGACCGGGCCGCTCGCCTGCGGCCGGTGCGGGGATGGCAGGCGAGCAGGCAGCTTACAACCGGGCCAGGGCCTGTCCGATATCGGCGATCAGGTCATCCGGTGCTTCCAGCCCGATGTTGAAGCGCACCAGCACGCCGTCGCGCTGCCACTGGTGGCGCATGCCGCGCATCCGGTACGGCACGCACAGGCTGTGGGCACCGCCCCAGCTGTAGCCGATCTTGAAGAGCTGCAGGCTGTCGACGAAGCGGTCGGTTTGCTCTTCGCTGTAACGGGGATCGAAGATCACCGAGAACAGCCCCCCTGCCCCGGTGAAATCGCGCTTCCAGTGGGCGTGTCCGGGGCAATCCTCGAAGGCGGGATGGAGTACGGCGACGATTTCCGGACGTTGCTTGAGCCAGGCCGCCACCTTGCGCGCAGCGGCATCGTGCGCCTCGAAGCGCAGGCGCATCGAGGACAGGCTGCGCAGCACCATATAGACATCGTCCATGCCCACGCCGAAGCCCAGGCGCATGTGGGCCAGTTCCAGTTTTTCGTTGAGGGCCTGGTCGCGCACGATGACCGCGCCCATCAGCACGTCCGAACCGCCGGACTGGTACTTGGTGACAGCCTGCATGACGATGTCCGCGCCATGCTCGAAGGCCTTGAAGGCGATGCCGGCCGACCAGGTATTGTCGATGGCCACCAGCACGCCCTTGTCATGGGCGGCACGGCACAGGGCCGGGATGTCGGGCACCTCCATGGAGACTGAACCGGGTGCCTCGGTCCACACCAGGCGCGTATTGGGCTGGATCAGCGCGGACAGGCCAGCGCCGATCATCGGGTCATAGAAGCGCGCCGTGATCTGGAAATCGCGTTCCAGCCACTGGCCCAGATCCTTGCTGGGTCCGTAGACGTTATCGGGCAGCAGCACGTCGTCGCCGCTCTTGAGAAAGGCGAAATTGACCATGGCGATGGCCGCCAGGCCGCTGGGGGTGACACGGCAATAAGTGCCGCCCTCGATCTCGGCCAGCCGGGCTTCGAGCACGAAGCTGGTCGGCGTGCCATGCAGGCCGTAGGTGTAGCCGAGCTTTTCACGCCAGTCGCGTGAACGCATGGCCGCCACGTTGGGGAACAGCACGGTGGAAGCGTGATGGATACCGACCGGGAAGGCCTCGAAACCGTCGGGAGCACGGTAGCGACTATGGACCAGTGCGGTCTGCGGATCGAGCGGAAGGGAGGATGCGGGGAACGTTGCGTTGGAATCGGACACGGATCTGCCTCAGGAAACGATGGCGCCCCGGGGGCGGGGCGCAAAAGTCTCACTATACGCGCAGCTTGTTCACATCGAAAGCAAGAGCATGGGCCGCAGGCCCGCTGGCGACGGCGATGCTTGCGCAAGAGGCTGAACCAAGCTTCATATCACCTTTTCAGCGCCCCTGTCCGGCGCTGTCCGTGGGCGGGGCAATCAGGGCAACTGCAGCGCAAAGGGCTTGTTGATGCTGCCATCGGCATTGGACCAGGTACCGGTGATGGACTGGCCCTGGCGGTGCCCTTCCCATTGGCCGGAGACGTCCTTGCCGTTGACGGATTCTTCCATCAGCAGATCGTCGCCGTCGACCTCACCGGCCACCAGAATCTCGGGCGAACCGCCGAAGAAGAAATAACGCCCTTCCAGGCCATCCTCGTTCTTCTTGGGTTGCAGCGAAAGCTGGATCTGGCGCCCGTCGATCTGGCCGCGCAGCACCACGGCGTGCGTCATCAGGGTCTGCCGCAGCGAGCCTTCCGAGGCATTGGCGACCGGCCCGGAGGAAGCCGCCAGAGCCGGCAGGAGCGCGCTGGCGCTGCACAGCACCAGTGCCGCCAGCAGGGGGCGGCGCATCGGCAGTACGTGCATCACTCGGCGGCACCCCAGAGGTCGTGGGCATCGGCGGCGGTGATGCGCACGTCGACGAACTGGCCGACTTCCAGCTTGCGGTGCGGTTCGAAGGGTGGTTTTACGTAGACCACGCCATCGATCTCGGGCGCATCCGAATAGGTGCGGCCGGTACCGCCGTTGCGGTCCACTTCATCGATAAGCACGCGCAGGGTCTTGCCGACCTTGGCTTGCAGACGCTTTTTGGAGATGTCTTCCTGCAGCTGCATGACGCGGCCACGGCGCTCTTCGCGCACTTCTTCGGGCACCGGATTGGCGATCTCGTTGGCGGTGGCGCCTTCCACCGGGGAATAGGCGAAGCAGCCCAGGCGGTCGATCTCGGCTTCCTTGAGGAAGTCCAGCAGGTACTCGAATTCAGCCTCGGTTTCGCCGGGGAAGCCGGCGATGAAGGTGGAGCGGATCGTAATATCCGGGCACAGCGCGCGCCAGGCCTGGATACGCTCGATGTTCTTCTCGCCATTGGCGGGACGCTTCATGCGCTTGAGCACGTCCGGGTGGGCGTGTTGCAGCGGCACGTCCAGGTAGGGCAGGATCTTGCCTTCGGCCATCAGCGGGATGATCTGGTCCACGTGCGGGTACGGGTAGACGTAGTGCAGACGCACCCAGGCGCCATATTGCTGTGCCAGCTCGCCGAGGGCACCGACCAGTTGGGTCATGTGGGTCTTGATGGGCTTGCCGTTCCAGAAACCGGTACGGAACTTCACATCCACGCCATAGGCGCTGGTGTCCTGCGAGATCACCAGCAATTCCTTCACGCCGGCCTTGAAGAGGTTCTCGGCTTCGAGCATGACATCGGCGATGGGGCGCGAGACCAGATCCCCGCGCATGGAGGGGATGATGCAGAAGCTGCAGCGATGGTTGCAGCCTTCCGAAATCTTCAGGTAGGCGAAATGCTTGGGGGTCAGCTTGACGCCCTGCGGCGGCACCAGGTCGATGAAGGGCGCATGCGGCTTGGGCAGGTGCTTGTGCACGGCCTGCATGACTTCGCCCACGGCGTGTGGGCCGGTCACTTCGAGGACCTTGGGGTGGATCTTCTGGATGATGTCGTCGCCGTCGGCATCCTTCTTGGCGCCGAGACAGCCGGTGACGATGACCTTGCCGTTTTCGTTCAGGGCTTCGCCGATGGCGTCCAGCGATTCCTGCACGGCAGCGTCGATGAAACCGCAGGTATTGACGATCACCAGATCGGCGCCGTCATAGGACTTGGCGGTATCGTAGCCTTCGGCGCGCAGCTGGGTCAGGATCTGTTCGGAATCGACCAGTGCCTTGGGGCAGCCGAGGGAGACGAAACCGACCTTGGGCAGGGCCGGAGTGGCGGGGGAAGACGGGTTGGACATGGCAGATGGCTCAGTGAGGCGGGCCGGAAACGGCCGACAATACGGGAAAAAGCAAAAAATGCTTTAAAAATCAGGGCGCTATTGTACAACGTCCACTGCCGGGCGCTTGCTTTTGACGGTTTCGGGTGTACTTCGGGTGGGATCGCAACCGTCTCGGTCGCCTGACTGGTACTTGGCGAGAATGTGAGCTAACAGCAATTCGACATGCCAATCAGAAGTTGGATGCAATCTCTACAGCCTGCTGCTCCGCACGCTGCCTGGTCTGCTCGAAGTCAGGATTGACCACGGTAGGCGCAAAGTGAATTTGCTGAATATCCTCCACGCCAACGAACTTCAGCCAGTCGGTCAGATAGGGCGTACTGAAATCGGATCCGAAGTTCACCGGAATACGATGGTGATAGACACCACTGGCATGTATGATGCAAGCCTTTTTATTCTTCAGAAGGCCGCTGTATCCCTTCTCAAGATCGAAGCCAAATGCCCAGCCCGGCTGGGTAACGACGTCAATGAACTGCTTGAGAATATAGGGCAGGCCGTTGTTCCAGAGGGGTACGTTGATCACGTAGGCATCGGCAGAAGCAAACCGCTCAAACACTTCCCTGATGCCGGCCCATGCGCGTTTTTGTTCGGTGGTCGCCTCTGCGCCGGTAAACAGGGCCATCTTCGCACTGACGGCTAGCTCCCCGAACTCCGGCAGTTTTCCGGAGAACAAATCGAAGCGATCAACTTCAATGGCCTTGCGCTTTTTCAGTTCGCACAGAAACACTTCCGCGAGCTGCAACGAACGGCTGTCTGTACTGCGAGACGACGAATTGATATGCAGAATCTTCATGCTGTAGGTCCTCCTTGAGTTAAGTTTTTTAACTCTAAAGCAAGGATTTCCCTGAAGGAATTCCCAAAAATCAGCCTTCCTCTGTGCATAAATACCCATATGAATAGCTTGCAATGGGACGATGTTCGATATTTCCTGACCTTAAGCCGCGAAGGTAGCCTGTCCGCCTCAGCCAGATTGCTCGAAGTCGAACACTCAACGGTAGCGCGCCGCGTAGGCAATCTTGAAAAGACGCTCAAGGTCAAATTGTTTGACCGCTTGGCACGTGGATGGGTATTGACCAGGGAAGGCGTGGAACTGTCCAGGCAGGCAGAGTCGCTGGAAATGGAAATGCTCTCGCTGTGGCGTACGGCGTTAGCTAACACCACGCTGTCAGGCACGGTGCGTCTGTCGGCGCCGCCGATCCTGATGAGCGACTTTCTGGTTCCCAGATTGTCGTCTTTTCAGGAGAAATACCGGGAGATCGAGCTGGAGCTGATCGGCGAGAGTCGCGGCGCCGACCTGAGTCGCCGAGAAGCGGATATCGCATTACGCATGAGCGAACCAAAGAGTCCGCAACTGGTGGCACGTCTGTTGTGCAATGTGAACTACAAGCTCTATGGGGTACCGGCATGGCTGGAGAGACCGGAATCCGAGCGTTCATTCATCGGGCTCGACCTGAGGAGCGGCTGCTGGCAAAAGATCTGGCTGGAAAAATATGTAAGCCCACGCAGTTACGCGCTAAGGACCAACGACATTCGCGCCATGTACCACGCCGCATTGTCCGGGATCGGCATGGCGCTCTTGCCGCGATTCATGGTGACAGAAGACAGTCGGCTTGTGTCCATACCGATGCCGAAGTCCCCGCCGCCCTGCCCCTTGTACCTCGTCATGCATTCCGACGTACGCAGAGCACCACGCATCCGCGCGACGGCTGACTTTCTGATCGACCTGGTGCAGTCGCACGCCCACAACTTCTGAGCGGTCCAGTCAGCCTGCGGGGAGGAGAAAGAACCGCTTATTTCTTCTGATCCGGCGGCGTACCCGGCGCACCAAAGGGGAAGGTACCAAACATGTTCTTGGTCTGACTCTGCATCTGCTCCTGCATCTGGATGAACAGGTTCTTGCTCTGTTCGATGTAGTTGCTCATCATGCCCTGCATCATCGGACCTTGTACGTTCATGAACTGCGTCCACATCTCGGGGCTGAAGGGCTTGCCTTCGTAGAAGCCCTTGGAGTTCTCGGCCAGCTTGTTCTGGATGTCGATGAAGGTCTGGATGTTCTTTTCCAGGTAGTTGCCCATCATGCCCTGCATGGCATGGCCGTAGTAACGGATGATCTGCGACAGCGCGCCGCTGGAGAACATCGGCACGCCATGCGACTCTTCTTCCAGGATGATCTGCAACAGAATGCTGCGGGTCAGGTCGTCGCCGCTCTTGGCGTCGACCACGGTGAATTCTTCATTGTCCAGCACCAGTTGCTTGACGTCGGTCAGCGTGATGTAGGAACTGGTCTGGGTATCGTACAGACGGCGGTTGGGATATTTCTTGATCAAGCGATCTGCCGAATTTTTTGCAGTAGTCATCTGAAGTCCAGTCTCTCTCTCATTGCAGCCGTCTTGCCGGCCTTGGTTTGCAGCGGTGCGGGTGGCTTCGATGCGGTCCTCACCCGCGGGCGTCCGGGACATTGTGCTGTCCTCTCCTTGCTTCTTCTCTCTTCTACTGTGTGCCACCTGCTTTTTGCAGGGCAGCAACGCAAGCCATTATAGGGGCGAAGAGCGGCAAAAGGGGAGCCCTGACGTGCCAGACTGACAAAATCCCAGCCCGTGACACACGTAAAAACGGCCACGCATGCGGCACTGCCGCGCACGTGGCCGTCGAAGACGGCATCAGCCCATGTACAGGCCGCCGTTGAGCGAGAAGTCCGAACCGGTGGCGTACCCGCCCTCAGACGAGGCGATCCAGGCGACGATGGAGGCGATTTCCTCCGGCTCACCCAGGCGCTTGACGGGAATACCGGAGACGATCTTCTCCAGCACTTCCGGACGGATGGCGCGCACCATGTCGGTCCCGATATAGCCCGGCGAGACGGTGTTGACCGTCACGCCCTTGGTCGCCACTTCCTGCGCCAGCGCCATGGTGAAGCCGTGGATGCCGGCCTTGGCGGTGGAGTAGTTGGTCTGGCCGAACTGGCCCTTCTGGCCATTGACCGAGGAGATATTGATGATGCGACCAAAACCGCGCTCGCACATGCCCTCGATGACCTGCTTGGTAACGTTGAAGAGCGAATTCAGGTTGGTGTCGATGACCGCATCCCAGTCGCCCTTGCTCATCTTGCGGAACTGGCCGTCGCGGGTGATGCCGGCGTTGTTGACCAGCACGTCCACTTCGCCGATCTCGGCGCGCACTTTCTCGAAGGCGGCCTTGGTCGATTCCCAGTCCGAGACGTTGCCTTCGGATGCGTGGATGTCATAGCCCTGGCCGCGCATGGTCGCCAGCCAGGAATCCTTGCGGGTGGAATTGGGACCGCAGCCGGCCACCACGGTGTAGCCGTCCTTGCACAGACGGGTGCAGATGGCGGTTCCGATGCCGCCCATGCCGCCGGTCACATATGCGATACGCTTGCTCATTATGCTGCCTCCTATAGGGATGGTGATTTATTGGGGTAAGCCCTGCTCCCCTCTTTCGCGTCTGCTTTGCGCCGCATTGGTGGAGGCCCTTCGCGCGAAGGGCGCTCCTTTGTCTTGTCAGGCCGGGCTGCGCCGCGGATGCGCTGTCGGCCGTCTCTCTCTGTCGGCGGGCCGGTACCGGTCACCGCCCTCTTCTTTATCCATGCCGCCGGCTTCTGTGGCCCTTCCTGGCCGGCTGGCAGATTCGCATCAACCAGCCGCCTGGTCGGCCTTGACCTTGACGTAGCGTCCCGGTGCCGGTTCGATGGGCTTGTAGCGCGTCGAACCCGCAGCCTTGGGGGCAGCCACCTTGCGCCCGCCATGCTTGGCCAGGAAGGCGGCCCACTCGCCCCACCAGCTGCCCGGATGCTCGGTCGCACCCGCCATCCAGGTATCAGCATCGCTGCCGGCACGGGCCTTGTCGTTGATCCAGTAGTTGCGCTTGTTCCTGGAGGCCGGATTGATCACGCCCGCAATGTGACCCGAGGCGCCCAGCACGAAGCGGTTGTTGCTGCGCTTGCCGGCATTGATCAGCTCCAGCGACGCATAGGCCGATTTCCACGGCACGATGTGGTCATCGCGCGAGGCATAGATGAAAGCCGGCGCGCTGATCTTGCGCAGGTCGATCTTCTCGCCGCCCACGGTGAGGCGCCCGGGTTCCTTGAGCGCATTCTCCAGATACATGTGCCGCAGGTAGTAGCAGAACATCGGCCCCGGCAGGTTGGTGCTGTCGGCATTCCAGTACAGCAGGTCGAAGGCGCTGGGCTTCTCGCCCTTCAGGTAATTCGATTCGACGTAGTTCCACAGCAGGTCGTTGGGACGCAGGCTGGAGAAGGCACTGGCAAAGTCGCGTCCGGCCATCAGGCCGCGCTGGCCGATCATCTGCTCGCGCAGGGCCAGCTGCATTTCGTCGATGTAGACATCGATGGCGCCGGTGTCGGAGAAATCGAGGAAGGTCGTCAGGAGTGTCAGGCTGGACACCGGATCTTCGCCGCGCGCGGCCAGCAGCGCCAGCGCACAGGACAGGATGGTGCCCCCCACGCAGAAACCGAGCGCATTGATCTGCGGCTGCTTGCTGATTTCCTGGACCAGATGGATGGAGCGCACCACGGCATCATCCACGTAGTTTTCCCAGGTGGCGGTCTCGACCGTGGCATCAGCATTGCGCCAGGAAATCAGGAACACGGTATGCCCCTGCTCCACCGCATAACGCACCAGCGAATTCTGCGGTTGCAGGTCGAGAATGTAGAACTTGTTGATGCAGGGCGGCACGATCAACAACGGCACCGCATGCACGGTCTTGGTCAGCGGTGCGTACTGGATGAGCTGGAACAGTGCGTTCTCGAAGATCACCGAACCGGCACTGGCGCCGACGTCACGGCCCACTTCGAAAGCGGTCTCGTCCGTCTGGGAGATGTGGCCCTTCTGCAGGTCGGCCAGCAATTGCGCGATGCCTTGCGTGAGACTCTCGCCGCGTGTCTCCAGGATCTTCTGCTGCGCCACCGGATTGGTGGCCAGGAAGTTGGCCGGTGACATCGCATCAATCATCTGCTGCACCGCAAAACGCAGTTTGTGGCGCACCTTCTCGGTGCCCTTGACCGCATCGGCCAGGGCCAGCAGGAAGCGGGAATTCAACTGGTAGGCGGCCGCCTGGAACGCGAAGTAAGGGTGTTCCTGCCAGGCCGGTGCCGACAGGCGGCGGTCGGTGATGGCCGGCGTCTTCGCCGCCAGCATCGACTGCCACAGCTCGCCGAATTCGCGGGTGTAGTCCTGCTGCAGGCGGACCAGATCGGCGGGATCGAGGGTGGCACCCAGGTCGCCGAGTTGCTTGAGCAGGACCGTGGGATCGATCTGCCCGGCACCGGGCGGCATCGCACCACCGGGGAAACCCTGAAAGCCCGGTATCTGCGGCATGCCCGGCATCGCGGGCACGGGCGGCAAATGCGACTTGAACTGCTCGAACTGGGATTGGAATTGGGACTGCAACGAGGTCCAGAACTTCGGATCGGACATCTGTGCCAGCCACGCGGATACATCGGGAGAGGGTTGCTGCGGATTCTGCTTGTTCATGCTCGGATCTGCAATTTTCGCGTATCGTTACGGTTTGTCTCGAAGCGTCACTTCACCATGGTCATCGTCGCTATCGCATGGCTCTACGTCGTCTTCATGATGTCGATCACCGAACAGTCGGCGATTGCTGGCGTCGCCACTTTCCTGCTGTACGGGATAATTCCCCTGACCATCGTTTTATACCTGATGGGTACGCCGCAACGCAAGCGGAATCGTCAAAAGATGAAGAAATTGACAGCTGAGCGCAAGGAAGAAATCAGCGATGAGCCGCCCGTCAAACGCGAGTCCGTCAACCCGGATGGGGCACCGCGCGATCCCGCTGGGTGAGTCCTCCCCCTTCCGATGCTCGTGCGGAAAACTTAGAAAACGACATCAACCGCCAAGCTGTGCGCGCCTCCACAACGCCCGCAGCATGCCGGTTTGCGCACTGCATCATGCAGTGATGCCGGGCGGCAAAACTCAGCAAAACGACCAAGATCACGTCAGCCTCGCGCCACCCGTCGCAAGGTGATCCGGCGATAGCAGGGTTTCAGTACGGCAAGCATGTCGCGCAGCACCGCCGATCCACGCCAGGGTGGCGAAACATAGGCCATCCGTAACTTCAGGCCATCGCGGTCACGTAACTCACAATCAAGCATGGCGATCATGCTGCCATCGAGCCAGGCATAGACATGCACTTCATTGGCCTGGCGCTGCCGGGGGCCTTCGATCTGCCAGCCGCGGGACTGCTGGATGGCGTGACTCATCGTGTCGCCTCCAGCAGATCGAGCAGGTGCCAGGCCAGATGCAGACCCAGCAGCAGCAAACCGATGAAGAAGCAGCGACGGAAGGCGGCGGCGCGCACCCGCGCCCGCACCCGGCTGCCGATGGCCATACCCAGCAAGGCGGGCAACAGCACCATCAACGACGCCCAGCCTACGCCTGCGCTGAAGGCTCCCGCTTGCCCCAGGTTGACGGCCAGGGCCAGCGTGGAGACGGTAAAGGACAAACCCAACGCCTGGATCAGCTGGTCGCGCGGCAAGCCCAGCGCTTGCAGATACGGCACCACCGGAATCACGAATACGCCGGTGGCCGCCGTCACCAGCCCTGTCAGCAAACCGATGAGCGGCGACCACCAGCGCTCATGACGGGGCGGTACCGTCGGTGTCCAGGCTGCCAGTCCGGCCAGCGCATACAGCATCAGCGCCACACCCAACACCACGATGGCATGACGGCCACCATCGGCGCGCATGAATCCGGCACCGGCCAACGTGCCGATGACCACGCCTGCGAGCAGCGTCCACAGGCGTTTTGCCAGCATCAGCAAGGCGCCACCCGTGGCCAGCTGCCAGCCATTGGTGACCATCGAGGGCAGGATCAGCAAAGCCGCTGCCTGCACCGGTGACATCACCAGACTGAGCAATCCGATGGCCACCGTCGGCAGACCCAGGCCGATCACGCCCTTGACGAAGCCGGCCAGCAGGAACACGGCCAGGCTCACGGCCAGCGTCGCGGCGTTCATCTCGACAAGGGAAAGCAGGCTGGGCATGGCGGGAAAAGGAGTGTGAAGAGAGGATGGCGAAGAATCGATGCTTGCCAGTCTGCCAGTCCTCGCCCGCCCTGAAAATGTGGAATACACTTAGCCAGCCTTCGGCCTGGCCGAAGGCTCAACGCGACTCCCCCACCTTCCAGGCACACCGATGAGCCATCGTTTCGAACTGTCCGACCTGCGTCTTTTCCTGCACATTGTGGAAAGCGGCAGCATCACGGCCGGCGCCGAACGCGCCCACATGGCGCTGGCCTCGGCCAGTGCACGCATTCGCAACATGGAGGATGCACTGGGCACCGCCCTGCTGGAACGCGGCCGGCGCGGTGTGCAGACCACCGATGCAGGGCGCGCCCTGGCCCATCACGCACGCATGATGGCGCAACAGATGCAGCAGCTGCGCGATGAACTGGGCCAGTATGCGCAGGGCCTGAAGGGCCATATCCGGCTGCTGTGCAATACCTCGGCCATGACCGAATTCCTGCCGGAAGTGCTGGCCCGGTTCCTGGCCCGGCATCCGCACACCGATATCGAACTGGAAGAGAAACTGAGCTATGAAGTGGTGCAGGCCGTGGTCGATGGCGTGGCCGATGTCGGCATCATCGCCGACTCCGCCGACAGCGGCCCGCTGCAGACCTTTCCGTTCCGCCAGGATCATCTGGTGGCGGTGCTGGCCAGGAAACATCCGCTGGCGCGCCGCAAGTCATTGGCCTTCAGTGAATTGCTGGGCGAGGATTTCATCGGACTGTCCGGTGACAGCGCCCTGCAACAGCACCTCTCCAGCCATGCCGCCCGTGCCGGACGGCGTCTGCAATACCGGGTGCGGCTGCGCAGCTTCGACGGCATCTGCCGCATGGTGGAGCATCAGGTGGGCGTGGCGGTGATTCCGGCCACGGCGGCCCTGGACTGCGCGGCGCACAGGGATATCCGCACCATCCCGCTCACCGATGGCTGGAGCCGGCGCCAGCTGCTCATCTGCGTGCGCGGGCTGGAAGGCTTGCCCGGCCCTACGCGCGAACTGATCCTGGCCCTGCAAGGCCACGCGTGAGGCAGCAGGAAAAATGGCGGCGCCGCAGAGCCGCCATCGATCAGGCAAAGAAGGATTCGCCCCCGCTCGCAGTCTTGCTCACTTGAGCCAGATCAGCGAGCCCATGCGTCCGGTAGTCTTGTCGCGCCGGTAGGAATAGAAACGGGAATCGGCCACGGTACAAAGGCCGCCTCCGCTGATCTCCTGCACATCCACGCGGGCCAGGCGCTGGCGGGCCAGTTGGTAGATGTCAGCCAGGTATTTTCCGGGGCGTCCCGGATACCCACGGAAGGCCATGTGCGCCGCGGGCAGTTCCGCCATGAAGGCCTCGCGCACCTCGGCGCCGACCTCGAAATGCTCCGGCCCGATGGCCGGCCCCAGCCAGGCCAGGATGTCCTGCGCGCCACGTGTGCGCATGGCCGCCACGGTCTGTTCCAGCACGCCGGCAGCCAGCCCGCGCCAGCCGGCGTGGGCGGCACCGACGACGCTGCCGGCGCGGTCACAGAACAGCACCGGCAGGCAGTCGGCCGTCATCATCACGCACACCGCGCCGGGCGTACTGCTGATGCAGGCGTCAGCCGTGGGCTGGTCGGGCAGCGCGGCGGCATCGAGCACCGTCACGCCATGCACCTGCGTCAGCCAGGCCGGTTCGGCGGGCAGCAGGCGGCGCAGCAGCGCGCGGTTGCGTGCCACCCGCTGTGCATCGTCCTCGACGTGGGTGCCCAGATTCAGGCCGTAGCCGCCCTGCCCGTCCCCGTAGGGCGCCGGGCTGAAACCGCCGGCGCGCAGGGTGGTCAGGGCACCGATGTTATCGGGCGCGGCCCAGTCGGGGATCAGCAGTTCCATGGGCGGGCTCGCTCAATAGTCGTCATCGTCTTCGTCATAGTCGCCCAGGACCGGGTCGGCCTCCTCGCTCATCTCCGGGATGACCGCCAGGGCCGGGTCGATGTGGGCGCTCTTGAGCAGGGCTTCGATATCCGCCGGCAAAGGTGCCGCCCACTGCCGGAACTTGCCCGAAGTCGGATGCACCAGGCCCAGGCGCCCGGCCAACAGTGCCTGACGCGGGAAGATGGGCGCCAGATGCTGCTTGCCATAGAGCGTATCGCCCACCAGCGCGAAGCCCAGCGATTGCAGGTGCACGCGGATCTGATGGGTACGACCGGTTTCCAGGCGGCAATGCACCAGACTGACCGGCTTGCGGTCGATCTCGCCGGTGGCCAGGCGACGGTAATGGGTCACCGCCGGCTTGGCGCGCATGCTCTGCGACACGGCCATCTTGATGCGGTCGCGCGGATGGCGCGCCATCGGTGCATTGATGGTACCGGAGAGCTGCGGCAGGCCCCACACCAGCGCCAGGTACTGACGCTTCATGCTGCGGGCCTGCAACTGACGCACCAGGTCGGTCTGGGCGGCCAGGGTCTTGGCCACCACCATCAGGCCGCTGGTTTCCTTGTCCAGACGGTGCACGATGCCGGCGCGCGGCACGTTGGCCAGGGCCGGGCAATGATGCAGCAGGCCGTTCAACAGCGTGCCGCTCCAGTTGCCGGCGGCCGGATGCACCACCAGGCCGGCCGGCTTGTTCAAGATGATGATGGACTTGTCCTCATGCAGGATGTCCAGATCCATGGCTTCGGGGGCATAAGGCTGGTCGGCCGGCACCGATTGCGGCGCCACCTCCACCAGCTCGTCGCCCAGCATGGTCATCTTGCCCTTGGCGGGCGCGCCGTCAACGGTCACGTGGCCGTCTTCGATCCATTGCTGGATGCGGCTGCGCGAGAATTCGGGCATCAGGCCGGACAGGACCTTGTCCAGCCGCTGGCCGATGACCTCGTCATCCAGGCGAAAACTCAGGGGCTCCAGGCTGGAGACGCTTTCCTCACCGGCTTGCTCGCCGTCATCGAAATCGTCCTCCAGCGGGAGGTCGGTCTTTACAGGCTCATCGCCATTTGTAATCGGAAGGGGTTTCTTACGTGACATCAGCTATAATCGCCGGATCGGGTTGATTGTATTTCGGGTATCGATGCAGCCGGCTCGGGTAGGCGCACAGCGCCATGCACAACTGATAGTCCCAGACAAGCACACAAGAGTCATGCACAAAATCTTATTGAAGTTTTTCATCATCGGTTTTGCCCTCTCGCTCACCGCCTGCGGCCTCTTGCCGGAACAAAAGGACGAGACGGTCGGCTGGTCTGCCCCGAAATTATACTCGGAAGCCAAGGATGAACTGAATGCCGGCGGCTACGACAAGGCGATCAAGTATTTCGAGAAGCTGGAATCGCGCTACCCCTTCGGTACCTACGCCCAGCAGGCACAGATGGACATCGCCTACGCCTACTATCGCCAGAACGAGCAGGCGCAGGGTCTGGCCGCGGTGGACCGCTTCATCAAGCTGCACCCGAACCACCCCAATGTGGACTACATGTACTACCTGCGGGGCCTGATCAACTTCAATGATCGCACCAGCATCTTCGACACCTTCACCGATCAGGACAACACCGAGCGCGATCCCAAGGCCATGCGTGACGCCTTCGACTCGTTCAAGCTGCTGGCCGAACGTTTCCCCGACAGCAAGTACACCCCGGACGCCATTGCCCGCATGAAATACCTGGTCAATGCCATGTCGCAATACGACGTCCACGTGGCCAACTACTACTTCCGCCGTGGCGCCTATGTGTCGGCCGCCAACCGCGCCCAGGCTGCCATCAAGCAGTATCCGGATTCCCCGGCCAACGAAGAGGCGCTGTTCATCCTGATGCGCTCCTATGAGGCTCTGGGCCAGACCAAGCTGAAGGAAGATACCGAACGCATCATCCAGGCCACCTATCCCAACAGCCCCTGGTACCACGGCGGCCCCAAGCCCAAGTCCAAGCCCTGGTGGAAGGTCTGGTAAGCCCGACCCGGCAACGACAAGCAAAAAAAAACCTCGCCATGCGCATGGCGAGGTTTTTTTTCGCGCTGCCGGTGGGCCTGTCGGCCCGGGCTCAGCCCTCCAGCTTGCGGCGGAACACCCAGCTGCTCTCGGTCGAGACTTCGGGTGCAAAGGCATAGCCCTCGACATCGAAGCCCTTGAGCTTTTCCGGCTGGCTGATGTTCTTCTGGGCCGCATAGCGCGCCATCAGGCCGCGCGCCCGCTTGGCATAGAAGGAAATGATCTTGTACTTGCCGCCCTTCCAGTCCTCGAACACCGGGCAGACCACCTGCGCCTTGAGCAGCTTGGGCTTGACCACCTTGAAGTATTCCTCCGAAGCCAGGTTCACCAGCACCGGCGTCTTCTGCGCCGCCAGTTCGCCATTGAGCGCCTCGGTGATCTCGCTGCCCCAGAAGGCATAGAGATCCTTGCCGCCCGGATTGGCCAGCTTGGTGCCCATCTCCAGGCGGTACGGCTGCATCAGGTCCAGCGGGCGCAGCATGCCATACAGGCCCGAGAGGATGCGCACGTGCTGCTGCAGGTAATCCAGCTGCCTGGCATTGAGCGAGCCGGCATCCAGCCCTTCGTAGACGTCGCCGTTGAAAGCCAGCACGGCCTGCTTGGCATTTCTGGTGGTGAACTTGCGCGACCAGCTGGCATAGCGGTTCACGTTCAGCACCGACAACTGGTCGGAAATGCCCATGAGACTGCCGATCTCGGCCGGCGACTTGGTCTTGAGGACCTCGATGAGTTCGGCCGAACGCGACACGAAGGCGGGCGTGGTGTGGAGCTCGGTGTTGGCAGGCGTGTCATAGTCCAGCGACTTGGCGGGAGACAAAACAATCAGCATGAGGCGTTCATCCAATGATCAGGTTGGGACAGAGTGGCCGTCATGATACCCAAAGCGCGGCGCTTGCGTGCGGAGGGGGGCGGCTGGAAGCCGATATGAAAGTCTGGACAACAAAATGCCGGTTGTTGCGCCTTTGAAGCGTGCACCGCGGCTCCTACACTGAAGCATTGGACATGATGGCGAACCCTGGCGCCAGGACGCTCAAGCGCCCGTCCGTCGACGGCGGCACGGGGGAGCAGCGTGGCCGCACGGAGAGCGGGATCGGTTCCGATTCAAGTTCGGCAGCAGACTTGCCGTTAATCAACAAGGCAGCAAGCAGGTGATTTGGCAAGGAAGCAAGGAAGCACGGCAGCAGCAGCTCAGTCTTCCAGGGCCGACATCGTCTCGGCACTTTGCCGGCATTTTGCTGTCCATGGGAGACAAGGGCAGCCCTGCCCGCCTGACCCCGCCGGCCACCGGCAAGGAGGACATCATGAAACGAGACAAAGCCCTCATGGGCGAAATCCTGAAACAGCTGGCAGCCTTCGGCACTCTCTACGGCGACGTCGAGAAGATCCAGAGCACCCTGCCCGGACAGGTGGCGCCGGAGGTGATCCTGCATCATCTGCGCCTGCTCTATGACCGGGGGCTGGTGGCGGTGGACATGCACAATTTCTGGCGCGTCACCGATCAGGGGTATGATGCGCTCGAAGCCGGCGGCGATCTCTTTGCCAAGCAGGAAGCGCCGCCTCCCGGCCATCGCGGCATCGACAACTAGTTTTCACTCAATGAGCATCCAGGTAACACCTTCCCTCAGCGCTGTGCTTCCCCAGTCTTCCGGCCCTGCTGCTGACGCCCCCGCCGGGCGCCAGCGCGTGGTGCTGGACACCAACGTTTGTCTGGACCTGTTCGTCTTCCGCGACCCGCGCTGGGCCGCCTTGCAGGCAGCTCTGGAGCAAGCAACGGTAGAGGCCTACACCCGCGAGGATTGCCGCAACGAGTGGCTGGCCGTGCTGGACTATCCGCATCTGCCGGTCACGCCCGAGACCAAGCCGGCCATCTGCGCCGAATTCGACCGCCTGCTGCGCTGCCTGCCGCTGGCGCAGGTCAATACCTTCGGCCTGCCCCTTTGCACCGATGGCGATGATCAGAAATTCCTCGAACTGGCCCTGCAATGCCAGGCCCACGTGCTGGTCAGCAAGGACAAGGCCGTTCTCAAACTCGGCAAACGCACCCTCAAGCGCGGCCTCTTTGCCATCGTGCCGCCCCAGCTCTGGCGGGCCGATGCCTTCCTCGATCCGGCGACCTGAAGCGCCGCGAGAATCCGGCTAGAATAGCGGGCTTGCGATCATCACAAGAACGAGCCCGCTGCAATGAGCACCCCCAACATCGTCACCAAGCTGCCCAAGGTCGGCACCACCATCTTCACCGTCATGTCTGCCCTGGCCAGCGAAAAAGGCGCGGTCAACCTGGGGCAAGGCTTCCCTGATTTCCATTGCGATCCGGCGCTGGTCGATGCCGTCACCCGCGCCATGCAGGAGGGTCTGAACCAGTACCCGCCCATGGCCGGTGTGCTGCCGCTGCGCGAAGCCATCGCCGACAAGGTCGAGCGCCTCTACGGCCATCGCTATGACCCGGTCTCCGAGATCACCGTCACCGCCGGCGCCACCCAGGGCATCCTGACCTCGGTGCTGTGCGCCGTGCATCCGGGCGATGAAGTCATCGTGATCGAACCGGTTTATGACTGCTACGTCCCCGCCATCGAGCTGGCCGGTGGCGTACCGGTGTTCGTGCAGATGGAAGTGGGCGCGGCGGGTTACAGCATCCCCTGGGACAAGGTCAAGGCAGCCGTCACGCCCAAGACCCGCATGATCATGGTCAACACCCCGCACAACCCGACCGGCAGCGTCATGCGCGCCGCCGACGTGGCCGCGCTGGCCGACATCGTACGCGGCACCGATATCCTGATCCTCTCCGACGAGGTCTACGAGCACATGGTCTTCGATGGCCAGCCGCATGAATCGCTGGCACGCCATCCGGATCTGGCCGAGCGCAGCTTCATCAATTCCAGCTTCGGCAAGACCTATCACGTCACCGGCTGGAAAATTGGCTATGTGGCGGCACCGGCTGCGCTCACCGCAGAATTCCGCAAGGTCCACCAGTTCAACGTCTTTACCGTCAACACCCCGGTGCAGTATGGTCTGGCCGAGTATATGAAGAACCCGGCACCGTACCTGGACTTGCCGGCGTTTTACCAGAACAAGCGTGACCTTTTCCGCGCAGGACTGGCCAACACCCGTTTCGAGCTGCTGCCCTCGCAGGGCACCTATTTCCAGTGCGTGAAGTACGACGCCATCTCGGACCAGTCCGAAGCCGACTTCTGCAAATGGCTCACCAGTGAAATCGGCGTGGCGGCCATCCCGGTCTCGGCCTTCTACAACACGCCCAAGGAATCGGGCATCGTGCGCTTCTGCTTCGCCAAGAAGGATGAAACGCTGCAACTGGCGCTGGACCGGCTGGCGAAGCTGTAATAAGACGGTCGGTGCGCAAATCGTTTAGATGTTTTCGATAACGTGACTTCCCCCTCAACACGACACGCAGAAAAGGAACGCCATGATTGACGTCTACAGCTGGGCTACCCCCAATGGCCACAAGGTCCACATCATGCTGGAAGAATGCGGCCTGCCCTACACCGCGCATGCCATCGATATCGGTGCCGGTGACCAGTTCACGCCCGAATTCCTGAAGATCTCGCCCAACAACAAGATTCCCGCCATCGTCGACCCCGATGGTCCGGACGGCGCACCGATCTCGCTATTCGAATCCGGCGCCATTCTGATCTACCTGGCCGGCAAGACGGGGCGCTTCCTGGGCGAGACCGTGCGCGAGAAGTATGAAGTGCTGCAATGGGTGATGTTCCAGATGGGCGGCCTGGGGCCGATGCTGGGCCAGGCGCATCACTTCCGCCTGTACGCGCCGGAGCAGATCGAATACGCCGTCAACCGCTACAGCAACGAAGCGCGCCGCCTGTATCAGGTCATGGACAAGCAACTGGGCCAGCATGCTTACCTGGCCGGAGACAACTACACCATCGCCGACATCGCCTGCTTCCCCTGGACCCGTTCGCACAAGAACCAGGGTATCGATCTGGCGGATTTCCCCAACGTCAAGCGCTGGTTCGATGCCATCAACGCGCGTGCCGCCGTACAGCGTGGCGTGACCGTGCTGGCCGACCAGCGCAAGCCGCTGCAGGACGACAAGGCCCGCGAACTGCTGTTCGGCAAGAGCCAGTACCAGAAACGCTGATCAGCACGAGGGACGGGAACTGGCGGGGAGCACGGCTGCACGCCAGCCGCACCCGACTCAGGGACAGGCAAAGGGCGCAAACTCGAAACGGTTGCGCCCTTTTTCCTTGGCGCGGTAGAGGGCATCGTCGCTGGCGCGCAGGACCTGCTCCTGACCGATGCAGTCGCTCTGCATCAGGGCGATGCCGATCGACAACGTCACCTCCACCTCCTTGCCCTCGTGCAGCATGGGATGACTGGCAAAGCTGGCCTGCAGCCGCATGGCGAACTCGGCGGCGGCCTGCAGATTGGCGCCGGTCAGGATCACCGCGAATTCCTCGCCGCCCAGTCGGCCCGCGGTATCGGTCCTGCGCAACTGGCTCTTGAGCACTTGCGCAAAATGTGTGAGGACCCGGTCGCCCACGGCGTGACCGAGGCTGTCGTTGATGCGCTTGAAATGATCGAGGTCGCACATCAGCACCGCCGCCGTATCGAGCATGCCGCGCTGGATGCGGTTGTACTCTTCCTGCAGGCGCTGCATGAAGAAACGACGGTTGGGCAGCTGGGTGAGGAAATCGGTGAGCGCGAATTCCTGCAGCTCCAGTTCGAAGGTCTTGCTCTGGCTGATGTCACTGATGAAGCCATGCCACAGCGTGGTGCCGTCTTCCAGGCGGCGCGGACGCGCCTGGCCGCGCAGCCAGCGCACGCCATGGTCGGCCGTGATGACGCGGAACTCCAGCATCCAGTGCGCAGCGCCGGCCAGAACCGCCTGGCGCGCCGCCTCGTATAGGGGCAGGTCTTCGGGATGGATGACGGTATCGATGATGGCGGGTGTCTCCAGCAACTGCTGAGGCGTCAGGCCATAGGTCTCGCGCGCCCCTTCACTGACGTAGGTGAAGTAACCGCGCTCGCCGGGCGGAACGCGAAACTGAAACACCATGCCGGGAATCTCGCTGGTCAGGTAATCGAGCATGCGGCTGCTCTTGGCCAGTTTTTCCGTAAGCCGCTTGATCTCGGTGATGTCGGTGGTGGTACCGATCATGCGCAGCGCATTGCCCTGGGCATCGCGCGCCACCACCTTGCCACGGCTGCTGATCCACTTGTAGCTGCCGTCGCGGCAGCGGATGCGGTGCTCCACCTGGTAAGTGTCCGAGCGCGAAGCAAAATGCTGGCGGATGCTCTCCTGCACCTCGGGCAGGTCGTCCGGATGGATGCGCTGGTAGGCATCTTCCAGATGGCTGGACAGCTCCCAGTCCTCGTAACCGAGGATGGCCTTCCAGCCGCGCGAATAATACATCTCGCCGGTCACGGCATTGCGGTCCCAGATGCCGGTGCCACTGCCCTCGATGGCCAGCGCCATGCGCTCGTCGGCTTCGCCCGGCGGCTCGCTCTTGACGCGCGCATGGACCGGTACCAGCGCCCGCTCGATGGCCAGCATGGCCATCGATACCGCTGCGCCGACGGTATCGCGATAGGCCTGATCGGAATGAGAGGCGTGGCCAAGTGCCTCGGTGGCGGCGCAAATGGTCAGGATGCCCGCGACTTCACCTGCGAAGGAGCGCAGCGGCAGCATTTCCAGCAGGCAGCGTTCATGGCGCGCCGCCAGTGCGGTCAGGCCATGCCAGAACTGCGGCGTATCGGGATCGTCCACCTCCAGCGCGGTCAGCTCGGCCAGGAAGGCCGGCGCCACGCGCGGGGCCGCGCCCACGCGCATGCGGCGAGCCTGCGGATCGAACAGGAAGATGGCCAGGGCGCGTTGCGGATAGCTGCCCGAGAAACCGCTGGCGATCCGGTCCAGCAATTGCTCCAGCGGCGCACCGCGCGCAATGTAGGACAGCGTCACGTTGTTGAAGGCGAGCGCCTTCCGGTAGAACTCGGGATCGGCGTCGATCTGGCAGGGCGGGCGTTCTGGCATCATGAGCAACAGGATCGGCAAGGACGCGGCGGTGGCAGGCACGCCACCGTACGTAAAGACATTAGCACCTTATGACAACTTTTGTCAGCTTCGCACCCTGGCCCGCATGAAAAACCATGCCGATCGGCAAGGACGATGCCATCAGGCCACACAATGTATGAGCTTCTGCGAGGAAGCGTGCAGGTGTTGCGCGCCTAGTACCGGCGTACGAGGAATTCGGCCACGCATACCGGCTTGTCCGAACCTTCACATTCCACGGTAATGAGCCAGGTCAGTTGCACGCCCCCGGGGATGTCCTCGGTGGACTCCAGCCGGATGATGCCGCGCACTTTCCGCCCCACCGGCAGGGGCGCCGGGAAGCGTACGCGATTCAAGCCATAGTTGAGCAGCATGCGCACATCCGGCCCCAGGCTGATGGACTCCGAGAGCAGGCGCGGCAACAGCGCCAGCGTCAGGAAACCATGGGCCACGGTGCCACCGTAGGGCAGCTCGCGGGCGGCGCGTTCGGGGTCGACGTGAATCCATTGGTGGTCGCCGGTGGCGTCGGCGAAACGGTCCACCTGCTCTTGCGACACGCTGATCCAGTCACTGCTGGCCACTTCCTGGCCCGCCAGCGATTTCAGTTCTTCCAGGCTGGCAATGGTACGCATGCTGGCTTCCTTCCCTTGTCGTTATCGTATGTATGGGCCACGGGCGCACGGTGCGCGGCCTTCCTTGTCGTCCTGTGTTCAGCCGTCCTGCCAGACCACCCGGTTGCGGCCCTGCTGCTTGGCCAGGTAGAGACGACGGTCAGCCATCTCGATCAGTTCGCGGATGTCCTGCTCGGGGCTCGGTACCATGGTGGCAGCACCAATGCTCACGGTGAGCCAGGCACCGACCTTGGAGCGCTCATGCGGGACCTGGTTCGCCTCGATCAGCTGGCACAGCTTCTGGCCCAATGCCTGCGCCCCCTCCAGCGGGGTGCGCGGCAGGATCATGGCAAATTCCTCGCCGCCGAAGCGCGCCGACAGGTCGGCCGGGCGCTGGATGCTCTCGTCCAGCGTCTGCGCCACTTGGCGCAGCACCGCATCGCCTGCGACGTGACCATAGTTGTCGTTGTAGAGCTTGAAGAAATCCACATCGATGAGCAACAGCGACAGGTGCAGCCCGTCCCGCCGTGCGCGGCGCCATTCGGCGCCCAGGTAGTCATCGAAATATCGACGGTTGGCGATGCCGGTCAGGCCATCGGTATTGGTCAGGCGCTGCAGCTCGAAATTGGTCTTCTGCAGCTGTTGCTGGCTCTCGCGCAGGGCACGGTACGCCGCGTCCCGCTGCAGCAGGTTGATGTAGGAGCGCGAGTGATAACGCAGCCGCGCCACCAGTTCGATCACATCCGGCAATTTGACCATGTAATCGTTTGCCCCGCCGCCAAAGGCGTCGCGCTTGATCACGGCATCATCCCGCGAAGACAGCACGATGATGGGCACATTGGCCAGCACCGGGCTGGCGCGGTACTGTCGCACCAAAGTCATGCCATCTACGCCCGGCATCACCAGGTCCTGCAGGATGACCGTGGGTCGCGTCTTTTCGGCCACGGCCAGCGCCTCATCGGCACGGGTGCAGAAGTGGAAGTCGATGTTCTCTTCGCTGGCCAGGGCGCGACGGATGGCCTCCCCGACCATGGCCTGGTCATCCACCAGCAAGACCATGATCCTGTACTCCTCGGCGGGCAAGACGGGGCCGCCGCCCGGGGTGTCGGTTGCTTGCACCGAGCTCATCATGCTTTCCTTCATTTCAATTCAATGGCCTCACGCTGCGGCCAGCAGTGTCTGCAGTCGCGCCGCCATGGCACTGACCGGCAAGACATCGACGGCGGCGTTGAGCGCTACGGCAGCCTTGGGCATGCCGTAGACGGCGCAGCTTTTCTGGTCCTGCGCCAGGGTGTGGCAGCCATTGTCGCGCAGGGCCTTGAGGCCGGCAGCGCCATCACGGCCCATGCCGGTCAGCAGTACGCCGGTGGCCCGGCCTTCCCAGTGGCGCAGGATACTATGGAAGAAGGCATCCACCGAGGGCCGGTAGACATCGCCTGGCGCGCCGTCGATGTAGCCGAGACGGTTGCCTTCCTTGAAGACGAGATGGTGGTTGCTCCCTGCCAGCAGGACCTCGCCCCGGCGTGGCAGGTCGCCTTCGACGGCCAGGCGCACGCGCAGCACCGACTGCTGCTGCAGCCATTGCGCCATGCCGGGGGCGAAGGCGGCATCGATATGCTGCACGATCACGATACTGCCGGGAAACTCGCGCGGTACCAGCTTGAGCAGGGTCGACAGCGCCGCCGGTCCGCCGGCGGAGGCGCCGATGGCCACCAGCGGCGCCAGGTCCCCGTGGGCGGCCGGCAGTGGCGCGCGCACCGGTCGTCGCACGGGTGCGGCCATATCGTCCGGGCTCAGGCGTCCGAGATTGTCGATCTTCTCGATCAGGGCCGCCGCATCGCGCTTGCCGGCCGCACCGATGAGCGCCGGCGTCTGGGTGGCGTCGAGTGCGCCATATCCCATGGCTTCGTAGATCTTGGCGGCGCTGGTATCCATGTCGGAGGTCACCACCAGGATCGGGCACGGGGTGTCCTGCATGATGCGGCGGGTGGCTTCCACACCATCCATCTTGGGCATGAGCAGGTCCATCAGCACCACATCGGGCAACTGCCAGGCACACATCTGCACGGCCTGTTCGCCATCGCGGGCGATCCAGATCAATTCGTGGCGGCCACTCTCGGCAATCACCCGGCGCAGCACTTCCACCATCATGGGGGTGTCGTTGACGATGCCGATCTTCACGTTGTCGCCTCTCCAATCAAGTCTACGACGGCCTGCAACAGGCTTTCATCGTGGAAACTGCTCTTGGTGAAGTAATGATCGGCACCTGCGGCCAGGCCACGCTGCCGATCTTCTTCACGATCCTTGTAGGACACGATCATCACCGGCAGCGCCTGCAATTGCGGCGCACCGCGGATCAGTCCGACCAGCTCGATGCCATCCATGCGCGGCATGTCGATGTCGGTGATGACCAGGTCGAAGGGCTCGGCACGCACGGCGTTCCAGCCATCCATGCCATCCACGGCCACCGTGACCTGATACCCCCGGTTGCTCAGCAACTTGCGTTCCAGCTCACGCACGGTGAGCGAGTCATCCACCACCAGCACCTTCTTGCGCACGACCACGGCGGCCTCGCCGGCACCATCCTGGTCGACCGTCTGCAGGCGTCCGGAAGCGGTCAGCTTTTGCACCGTGCGCAGCAGGTCGGCCACGTCCAGGATCAGCAAGGGTGCGCCATCTTCCATCAGGGCACCGGCCAGGATGTCGGCAATCTTGCCCAGGCGTGGATCCAGCGGTTGCACCACCAGCATGCGCTCGCCCAGGAAAGCATCGACCGCCACCCCGTAGCTGTGTTCTCCCTCGCCGATGACCACGACGCACACGCTGCCATCACGGGCGCGCCACTGGCCGCGCTGCAGCACCTGGTGCGCACTGACCAGGCCGACCTGGCGGCCCTCATGGCTGAAGTGCTGGTAGCCTTCCAGGGTCTGCAGGGCCTCGGCCGGCAAACGCAAGGTCCGATTGACGTAGGCCAGCGGAAACGCATAAGGTTCACCGGCAATGTCCACCAGCAGGCTGCGGATCACCGACAGCGTCAGCGGCAGCTGCAACAGGAAGCGGCTGCCCTGCCCGCTGCGCGTGGTGATACGGATCGTGCCACGCACCTGCTTGAGCATGTCGGCCACCACGTCCAGACCGACGCCGCGACCGGAAATCTCGGTGACCGTCTCGCGCAGGCTGAAGCTGGGCAACAGCAGGAAATCCAGCAATTCCGCCTCGGACAGGCGCGCGGCAATCTCCGGGGTCGACAGTCCTCGTGCTACCACGGTGCGGCGCAGTTCCTCCAGGTCGATGCCGGCACCATCATCGGCCACCTCGATCAAGAGCATGCCGGCACTGTGACGTGCCTCCAGCCGCACCACCCCCTGTTCCGGTTTGCCGGCCGCACCGCGCGTGAGGGGATCCTCGATGCCATGGTCGACCGCGTTACGCAGCAGGTGCCCCAAGGGCGCCTCCAGTTTTTCGAGGATGTCGCGGTCGATCTGGGTGGCATTGCCGTGGATGTCCAGTCTCACCGACTTGCCCAGTGCATGACCGACATCGCGCACCATGCGCGCAAAGCCGGCGGTCCCGTCCGCAAAGGGCCGCATGCGGCAGGCCAGCGCCTCATCATAGAGCTGTTGCGAGAGATTGACCGAGCGCCGGTCAAAGGCATCCAGCGCAATCAATTGTTCCCCCAGCAGTTGCTGGTTGGTCTGCATCAACGCACGCAGTTCGCTCAGGGTGGCCTGGGCGAATTCATCGAGCTGGCTGGTCGACAGTTTCTGTTGCAACAGGTCCAGCGCCTGCACGGCTTCACGCTGTACGCGCTTCATGCGCAGCATGCTGGCCGAAAACGGCTTGAGGCGACGCGACTCCACCAGCGATTCGCCGGTCAGGCTCAACAGCCGGTCCAGGCTGTCCGCACTGACCCGCACGGCACGCGCAGCCGGTAGCGACGAGGCAGTCTGCGCGAGCGGGGAAACGGCAGCGGCTTGCGCCGTCGGCAGCGAGGAGGGAGAGCCAGCTGGCTGCGTGGCCGCCTCGGCAGCCTGGGCCTCCTGCATCGCCGCCGAAGGCACCGGCCAGGGATCGGCCTGGCCGCCGCTCATCACGGCCGGCAAGGCTTGCAGGAAAGCCTGTACTTCAGCGTGGCCGGCAGAATCGGCCCAGGACTCGTCGCCGTCAGGCGGCGAGGCGATACGCCCCAGCAGATCGGCGCCGCGCAGCAGGACGTCGATGTGCTTCTTCTCCAGCAGCAGCTTGCCCTGCTGCGCCAGCACGAAACAGTCCTCCAGCACATGGGCCACCTTGACTGCCGTTTCCAGTCCGACGATGCGGGCCGCACCCTTGAGCGAATGGCCGGCACGCATGCAGGCCTCCAGGTGTTCGGCGGCCGTCGGTTGCTGCTCCAGCGCCAGCAGGCTGGTGTTGAGCTGGGCGATCTGGCTTTCCGCCTCGAAGCGGAACAGGTCCAGCATGGACATCTGGCTGAGATCGGGCGTACTCATGTCATGCTCCGGTTGAGTACGTAGAACAGCAATTCGTGGTCCAGCAGGCCGATGGGGCGACCGCGCCATTCCAGCATGCCACGTGTGTACTGGATCGCCGCCTGGGCCAGTGTGGTAGGCACCGGTGCCAGGCTCTGCGGGGCGTAGCGATGGACGCCGGCCACTTCCTCCACCGGAAACACCAGCACCTGCCCTTCATGGGCGGCCACCAGCAGATGCGGCGCCGGGGTCTGGTCCGGCAGCTGGAACAGCCGGGCGAGCCAGACGCAGATGCGCAGGCTGCCGCGAATGTTGAGTACTCCGGCAATGGCGGCATTGCGCTGATGCGGCAGGCTGTGCAGCGGGCGCGTCGCGGTCACTTCCTGGACCACGGAGGTGGCGATGGCCAGCCACTCGCCGGCCACGCGTACCACCAGGGCCGAGGCCATTACGCCGCGCTCCTGTCCGCTCTCCGCCTGCGCCTGGGTTTCGCCCGCGTGCAGCCATTGCTGTGCCACCTCGGCCGAGGCCTCGACGCGATCGAGCTGCTGCAGGGCAGCGCGGGCAAAGGTCGGACAGTTCAGGCAGCGGATGTGCTGCGCCAGTTCGGCACAACTGCCGTCGCCCTTGGTACCGATGCGATTCCAGCAGGCATCCGGCGTCGTGGGCGCGGGGGGCATCGTCGGCTCAGCCATGATGCGGCTCCTCGCTCGCCGTCACGCGATCGGCGCGCTGCCGCAGACGTTCTGCCCCGGCCGGATCGCCCTGGGCCTGCAACAAGGCCGCCAGCTGCAGCAAGGCGGCCTGGTGCCGGGGCGCCAGATAGAGCACCTTGCGATAGCAGTGCCGGGCCTGCTCGGTCTGCCCCCCAGCATCGTGGATCAGGCCCAGCAGGTAGAAGGCGTCGGCACTGGGCCCCTGCTCGCCGATGGCCTGCTCGCACAATGCGGCGGCCTGGGCCAGTTGCCCCTGATCGGCCAGAGAGCGGGCACGCTGCAGCACCGTGCGGGCAGGGTTCGACGGGGCGGGCTCAGCGGGGAGCGCAGGCGCGGCGGCACCAACCGCCCTTGAAGTCGGGGGCACGACCGGCCGCCGTCGACCACCGAGGTCGGAGGGTGCCAAGAGCGGCAGCGGCATGACCAGCGGCGCTTCGCGCGTGGCCGAGCGCGGCACCGCCACGCGCTTGCGAAAACCAAAGGCCAGTGCAATGCCGGCCGACTCCAGGCGCGGACTGAGCAGGATGCCGCCTTCGGCGGGACCGACGAAGATCAGTCCGTCGGGTTTCATGAGACTTTCCAGCAATGTCACGACCTGGCGCTGCACCTCGCGCTCGAAGTAGATCAGCACATTGCGACAGAAGATGACATCGTAAGGAGCGGCCTGGCGCAGAAAGTCCGGTGCCAGCAGATTGCCGGGCGCAAAGCGGACCAGCTGGCGTATCGCTTCATGCAGTTGCCAGCCCTGCTCCGCAGGCGTGAAATGGCGGTCCCGGAAACCCAGTTCCTGGCCCCGGAAGGAATTGCGGCCATAAAGACCGGCGGCAGCAATTTCCAGCGAGCGTGTCCGGATATCGTAGGCGTCGATGACGAACTGCGATGGCATCACCCCCGCCTCCAGCAACGCCATGGCCAGGGAATACGGTTCCTCGCCAGTGGAACAAGGCAGGCTGAGAATGCGCACCGGTACGGTCGGCTGCGCCGCCAGACGTTCGCGCGCCAGGCGCGCCACGGCCAGGATGGCTTCACGATCGCGAAAGAACCAGGTCTCCGGCACCACGGCCAGTTCGATCAGTGCCTGCAACTCGACCGCCGAACTTTGCAGCCGCGCCAGATAGCGGCCATCGTCATCGATTTCCAGCGCCGCCATGCGTTCGCGCACCACGCGCTCGATGAGGCTGCTGCCCACGGTGGCCATGTCCAGCCCCATGGCGGATTTGAGCCTGTCGGCGATCAGCGGCAGACTCTTCATGCCGGCACCTCGGGATAGAGCAAGGCGCGCGTGGCCGGATCGAGCAGGTCGCCCACCTCCACCCGTTGCAGCAATCCGCCCTGATGGGGCATGACCGGCCCCAGATAGGGCGCGCCCTCATTGCGCACGGCAGCGGGCACGAAATCATCAGGATCGATGCGCAAGGTCTGCGTGGCCTGTTCCAGGATCAGCCCGAGCAACACCGCCACCGCCTGGCTGTGGTGGTAGTGCACCAGCACCAGGCGCGTGCTCACGCGGGCCGGGGCGGGCCGCCCCAGCACCAGCATGGACAGGTCGATCACCGGCACATGGCCGAGGCCATGCGGCAGCAGTCCGGCCACCCAGGCCGGCGCGCCGGGCAAGGACTTGCAGGGCGACAGCGGCAGCACCATCGCCACCTCGGCAGTGGGCAAGGCGTAGCGCTCTTGTCCAAGGGAAAACAACAAGTGCAGGCACTGGCTCATGGGGACGCTGGGGCAGAGCGACGCGGCGCTCAGTCCGTTACCTTGAAGCGCGAGACGCCATTGCGCAGTTCATTGGAGACCACGTTCAACTCGTCGATGGCCTGACTCGATTGTTGCAGCGATTCCACGGTCTGCTGGGCCGCTTCGGAGAGCTGCACCAGAGCCTGGTTGATCTGCTCGGCGCTGCTGGCCTGGGCCTGCATGCCTTCGTTGACGATCTGAAAGCGCGGCGACAGCGCCTGCACCTGGGCGATGATCTGCGAGAGCTGGCTGCCGGCGGTCTGTACGTCCTGCATGCCGCGTCGTACCTGGTCGGAGAACTTGTCCATGCCCATCACACCGGCGGCCACGGCCGACTGGATTTCCTTGACCATCACCTCGATGTCATAGGTCGCCACCGCAGTCTGGTCAGCCAGACGACGGATCTCCGTGGCCACCACCGAGAAACCGCGACCATGTTCGCCGGCCTTCTCGGCCTCGATGGCGGCATTGAGCGAGAGCAGATTGGTCTGGTCGGCCACCTTGGTGATGGTAGTGACGACCTGGTTGATGTTGCCCGCCTTCTCGTTGAGGATGGCCAGCTTGGCGCTGACCGAACCGGCGGCGTCCATGACGTTCTGCATGGTGTCGCCCATGCGGGTAAGACCCGCCTGCCCGCTGCCGGCCAGGGCAGACGTCTGTTCGGAAACGACCGACACTTCATTCATGGTCCGCACCAGGTCACGCGAGGTGGCATGAATCTCGCGGGAGGTGGCGCCGATCTCGGTGGTGGTGGCGGCGGTTTCGGCGGCGGTGGCCTGCTGCTGGCGCGCCGTAGCAGCGATCTCGGTCACCGAGGTGGCCACCCGAGCAGAGGACTTCTGCGCCTGCGACACCAGCGCGGTCAACTCATCGGTCATGCGGTCGAAGCCAGTGCCGAGCACGCCGAACTCATCATTGCGCTGCAGCGACACGCGACGCGAAAAATCGCCCGAGCGCATGATATCGAGCAAACCCATGAGTCTCTGCAACGGCTCGTTGATCGCCCGCATCAGGAAGAAACCGCACACCAGCGCCACCAGCAAGGCGGCCATGAGCGAAGTCATCATCGCGAACTGGGCGGCGTTGACCGCATCGGTGATGCGGCTGGCAGCAAGGTCGGCAATGCCCTTGTTGGTATCGACCATGCGCTGCGTCAACTGGTAACCGGCGCGCCATTGCGGACGGAGTTGCTCGTTGACGATCTTGTCGATGGGCGCGCGCTGGCCGAAGTCCATCTTCAGCAACTCGCCCACAATGGCACGGTACTTCTGGCGCGTCTCCTTGAATTGCTCGAAGAGCTTGCGGTCGTTATCGCTGAAGACGGACTTGCCGTAGTCTTCCTGCAGCCGGTCCAGGCGTTCACCGTTGCGGCGCAGCAGGGCCAGGTCGGCCTGGCGCTCCGCGTCACTGTTGTCGACCTGAATGATCTGCTGGGTCATGAGCAGGTTTTCATACCAGGCGGCATTGATCTGACTGCTGTAGTAAAGGCCGGGCGTGGAATCCTCGCGCAGCGCCGTGGCGCTTTTCTCGATACGACCGAGATTGACCGCCGAGATGCCCGCCATGAGCGCCATGAGCAGCAGGATGAGCGCGAAGCTCCCGAGGATGCGTTGCTTGATCGTCCAGTTCTTCATGCGCAGTGTTCCCCCTTGGAGTGAGCGGCCCCGCCCTGGCACCCCGAGCGGGAGGCGCATGAACGAAAGTTCGCCTGATGCTAGCCTGATGCTAGCCTGATGCTAGCCTGATGCACTCTGGTGCATAGTGCAATTTAGTAATAATTCGAGATTATCATTGAAATCTTTCAATATCACCATTATCCCTTGTGCAAAGCCTCTTTGCTTTCCGGCAATGCGAAACGGCACCCTGAGGTGCCGTTTCGGTCGTACAGCCAGCGCTGGGGTCACACCGGCATGGGCTTGTTGTCCTGCAGGTCGAGGAAGCCCTTGATGAGGCGGTAGGCTTTCCAGATCCAGGCCAGCGAGAACACCAGGATGGCCAGCGGAATGCCGATCACGGTGGCCCACAAGACACCGCCGGCGAACAGCCAGAACAGGTACCACCAGAAGGACCGAATCTGCCAGCGATGGTGGGTGTAGAGGAAGGTATCGCGCACCTCGCCGCGCTTGAGATAGTTGACGATCAGCGGCAGCCACGACAGCATGCCCAGGGAAAACACCAGGCAGGCGGCATGCGCCAGATAGAGCCACCAGACCAGGTCACGGCCGGTCTGGGTCTGCGGGTCCAATACCAGTTCCTGGTTCATCGCATCTCCTGAAGTGAGGGGAAACCGGCCACGGAATCAGGCCAGCAGATTCAAGATGCCGTCCAGCCCCACGAAATTCAAGCCCACGTTGGCCTGGGCGCGCACCACCGGCTTGGCACGGAAGGCCACCGACAGGCCCGAGATGCCCATCATGCGCAAGTCGTTGGCACCATCACCCATGACGATGGCCTGGGATGGCTCGGCGCCGATTTCGCGGCAGACACGCTCCACCGTCGCACGCTTCTCGTCGGCATTGACGATGCCGCCCACCACCTTGCCGGTGAGCTTGCCATCGACCACTTCCAGGGTGTTGGCATGGGTGTAGTCCAGCGTCAGACGCGCCTTCATGCGGTCGGTGAAGAAGGTAAAACCGCCCGAGACCAGCAGCGTCTTCAGGCCCGCAGCCTGCACGGCCTTGAGCATGTTCTCTGCGCCCGGGGACAATTGCAGGCGCTCATCGTAGACACGCTGCAAGGCGCCCGCATCGAGCCCCTTGAGCAAGGCCACCCGGCGCGTCAGGCTTTCGTTGAACTCGATCTCGCCGCGCATGGCTGCCTCGGTAATCTCAGCCACCTGCGGCTTCAAGCCCTGCATGTCGGCGATCTCGTCAATGCACTCGATGGTGATGAGCGTCGAATCCATGTCCATGGCCACCAGGCGAAAATCAGTCAGCTTGCGGCCTTCCTCGATGAAGGCATAGTCCAGCCGTGCCTGCAGGCAGGCAGCGTCGATGCTGGCCTTGAGCGCATCGCTCGGGCTCACCCCGGCCACGCGCCAGGCATCGGCGTCCGGCACGCGGCTATCACCGAGGCGTTCGGCGCGGCCACCGGCCAACTGCGCAATGGTCTCGATGGCCGAAGAAGAAACAGCGTGGTGCTTGGGGGCTTGCAGGATCAGGTTCATGTTGTTCTGTTGATTCGTTGATGCGGTTGGAGTCGGTAATACGCGGCCGGGAAGCGGTTCAGCCGGTGAGTGCCTTCATGGTCGCCTTGACCTGCTGCACACGGGCATTGAGATCCGGCATGCTGGCCGTGATGCGCAGCTTGTCCGGACCATTGAGCTTGACCTGGCGGTTCTTCTGTACCAGCTCGATGATGCGCATGGCGTCGATCGGCGGATTGGGAACGAACTGCAGCAGCGCCGCCTCCGAATGCGCATCGATCTTGATGATGCCCAGCGGCTTGGCGGCAATGCGCAGGCGGTGCGTTTCGATGAGCGCCTTGGCGGCATCCGGCAGCTTGCCGAAGCGGTCGATCAGTTCTTCCTGCAAGGCGTCGATGGCATCGGCTTTCTCGCAGTTGGCCAGGCGCTTGTAGAGCGACAAGCGCTCATGCACGTCGCCGCAGAAGTCATTGGGCAGCAGTGCAGGCGCATGCAGGTTGATTTCGGTAGTGGTCGACAAGGGCGCGGCGAGATCCGGTTCGCGGCCATCCTTCAAGGCGCGCACGGCTTCGTTCAACATGTCCGAATACATCTGGAAACCGATCTCGTGGATCTCGCCCGACTGATGATCGCCCAGCACTTCGCCGGCGCCACGGATTTCCAGGTCGTGCATGGCGAGATAGAAACCGCTGCCCAGTTCCTCCATCTGCTGGATCGCTTCCAGCCGGCGCTGGGCCTGCTTGGACAGGCCCTGCACATCCTGCACCAGCAGATAGGCATAGGCCTGGTGATGCGAACGACCGACCCGGCCACGCAACTGGTGCAGCTGGGCCAGACCGAACTTGTCGGCACGGTGCATGATGATGGTGTTGGCGGTGGGCACGTCGATGCCGGTCTCGATGATGGTGGTGCACAACAGGATGTTGAAGCGCTGCGCCACGAAGTCGCGCATCACCTTTTCCAGGTCGCGCTCGTGCATCTGGCCGTGGGCCACGCCGATGCGCGCTTCAGGTAGCAGCTGTTCGAGCGCGGCCTTGCGGTTGGCGATGGTTTCCACTTCATTGTGCAGGAAGTAAACCTGGCCGCCACGCTTCAACTCGCGCAGGCAGGCTTCGCGGATGGTCGATTCCTGCTCGGCGCGCACGAAGGTCTTGATGGCCAGACGCTTTTGCGGGGCGGTGGCGATCACCGAGAAATCGCGCAATCCTTCCAGCGCCATGCCCAGCGTGCGCGGAATCGGGGTGGCCGTCAGCGTCAAGACATCGACCTCGGCGCGCAAGGACTTCAGGGCTTCCTTCTGGCGCACGCCGAAACGGTGTTCCTCGTCGATGATGACCAGCCCCAGGCGCGAGAACTTCACTTCGTCCGACAGCAGCTTGTGCGTGCCGATGACGATATCGATGGTGCCATCAGCCAGGCCCTTGATGGCTTGCGTGACTTCCTTGCCGGTACGGAAGCGCGAGAGCTCGGCGATCTTGACCGGCCAGTTGGCGAAACGATCGGCAAAGGTGGCGGCGTGCTGTTCGGCCAAGAGCGTGGTCGGGGCCAGAATGGCGACCTGCTTGCCGCCCATCACGGCCACGAAGGCGGCGCGCAAGGCGACCTCGGTCTTGCCGAAGCCGACGTCGCCGCAGATGAGGCGGTCCATGGGCTTGCCCCCGGTCATGTCCTTGATGACGGCTTGGATGGCGGCGGCCTGGTCGGCAGTCTCTTCGAAACCGAAGCTGTCGGCGAAGGCTTCATAGTCATGTGCCGAATACTGGAAGGCATGGCCCTGCCTCAATGCGCGGCGGGCGTACAGGTTCAGCAGTTCGGCGGCGGTATCGCGCACCTGCTGGGCCGCCTTGCGCTTGGCTTTTTCCCACTGGCCCGAACCCAGCGCATGCAGCGGTGCATCTTCGGGCGAGGCGCCCGAATAACGTGAAATCACGTGCAGTTGCGAGACCGGGACATAGAGCTTGGTTTCCTTGGCATATTCCAGATGGAGGAATTCGGTCTCGCCCTCCCCCAGGTCCATGCTGACCAGGCCCATGTAGCGACCGATACCGTGGCTGCTGTGCACCACCGGGTCGCCGATCTTCAGTTCCGACAGATCGCGCACCATGTATTCCACATCGGTGGCGGCCTGCTGCTTGCGGCTGCCGACGCGGCGGCCACTGCCGGCGTACAGCTCGGTCTCGGTGACCAGCGCCAGGCCGCCCGCAGTGACGAAGCCCGTGTGCAAGGGGGCCACGCCCAGCATCAGCGGTTCATCACTGGAGAGGAAGCTGTTCCAGTCCTCGCACAGGACCGGATGCACATCGTATTCGGCAAAGTACTGCTGCAAAGTCTCGCGTCGGCCATTGCTCTCGGCACAGATCAGCACCCGCTCGGCCCCCTTCAGGAGGAAGCTGCGCAGGTTGACCAGCGGATCATCCGCACGACGGTTCACGGCGATATTGGGCAAGGGCGAGGAGATGGCCGAGGGCGCATCATCGCTCTTGAGCACCCAGCGGGCGTGGGGTTTCAGCAGGGTGAAGAAATCTTCATCGTCCAGGTAGATGGCGCGCGGCTCCAGCACCGGGCGCTCGCGGTCGGCGTGAAGGAAATTCCAACGCGAGCGGGTATCGCTCCAGAAGCGCTTGATGGCCTGCTCGATGTCACCCACGGTGGCGAACATGGCATTGGCCGGCAGGTACTGGAACAGCGTGGCCGTCTCTTCGAAGAACAGCGGCAGGTAGTATTCGATACCTGCTGCGGCGATGCCGTTGCCGATGTCCTTGTAGATGGCCGAGCGTGATGGATCACCCTCGAACACTTCGCGCCAACGGTTGCGGAAGGCCAGGCGCGAGGCTTCATCCATCGGGAATTCACGGCCCGGCAGCAGCCGCACTTCCGGCACCGGATAGAGCGAACGCTGGGTATCGGCATCGAAGGTGCGGATGGTCTCGATGGTGTCGCCGAACAGGTCCAGGCGATACGGCAACACCGAACCCATCGGGAAGATGTCGATCAGGCCGCCACGCACCGAATATTCACCCGGCGACATCACCTGGCCCACATGGGTGTAGCCGGCCAGGGTGAGCTGGGACTTGAGCTTGCCTTCGTCGAGCTTTTCGCCCTGCTTGAAGAAGAAGGTATAGGCCGCCAGGAACTGCGGCGGGGCCATGCGCAGCAAGGCGGTGGTAGCCGGTACGATCAGCAGGTCGCACTGGCCGGACTGCACTTCATAGAGCGTGGCCAGGCGTTCGGAGACCAGGTCCTGGTGCGGCGAGAAGGCGTCATAAGGCAGGGTTTCCCAATCCGGCAGCAGGTGGCAGCGCAGGCGCTCGCCATCCTTGGGCTGGAACCAGGGGATTTCAGCCAGCAGGCGCTGGGCATCGGTGGCCCCGGCCACCACCACGGCCAGCATGCGGCCTTCGGCCTTCAGGGCCAGCGCGGCCTGGGCCAGCAGATACGCATCGGCGGAACCGTGCACGGCGGGAGGCTGGAAACGCACACCTGCCTTGGGCAGGCTTTTTTTCGGATCAAAAGACATCAGGATCGGGAGGATCGGCTTGGTTTGGACTTGTTTCGCGTACGGCAACTGACGAGGCCCGGCGGCGGCGACCAGGCTGGCAGCGCCGCAAAATGCCGGTCGCTTGCAAGGGATTGGCATTAGAATTCAGCATCTCATTATAAACGAAGGCCCCATCGCAGGCCGCCGCCAGGCGGGTGCCGGGGCCAGGTGCATGGCATGAACCCTTCGCAGTCCGCTTCTTCCCCGCCCCGCCACTTTGCGCTCATTCCCGCCGCAGGCGTGGGCGCGCGCATGGGCGGCCAGATTCCCAAGCAATACCTGCCGCTGGCAGGCCTCCCCATGCTGCTGCATGCGCTGCAAACCTTCGCGGCGCATGCCCGCATCGCCCACACCTTCATCGTGGTCAGTGCCGAGGATGGCTGGATCGACTCCCTCATGACGCCCGCCCTGCTGCAACGCGCAAGCGTCCTGCGGGTGGGCGGACCGACGCGGCAGGACAGCGTCTTCAACGGGCTCAACGCCATCCGTGATCAGGTGGCCGATACCGACCGCGTGCTGGTGCACGACGCCGCCCGCCCCGGCCTGGATGTGCCGCTGCTGGACCGTCTGCTCGATGCCCTGGCTGACGATGAAGTCGGTGGCCTGCTGGCCCTGCCAGTGGTCGATACCCTCAAGCGCAGCGATGGCGCCGGATCGTCCCGCTCGCAGGAGACCGTGCCGCGTGCCGGCCTGTGGGCGGCGCAGACACCGCAGATGTTTCCCTATGCCCTGCTGCGGCGCGCCTTGCAGCAGGCGCAAGCGCAAGGCCGCCTGGGCGAGATCACCGACGACGCCAGCGCCATCGAAATGCTGGGCTTGCGTCCGCGCCTGGTCGAGGGCAGCCCCCGCAATCTCAAGGTCACACTGGCGCAGGACGCCGCCCTGGCTGAATTCTTCCTGAAAGGTCCGCACGCATGAACGCTTCTTCCCCCTTCCCTTTCCGTATCGGCCAGGGCTATGACTGCCACGCCCTGGTGGAAGGCCGCCCGCTGATCCTGGGTGGTGTCACCATCCCGCACAAGAAGGGCCTGCTCGGCCACTCGGACGCCGATGCCCTGCTGCATGCCATCACCGATGCGCTCTTCGGCGCTGCCGCGCTGGGCGACATCGGCCGCCACTTCCCCGATACCGATGCGCAGTTCAAGGGCGCCGACTCGCGCGTGCTGCTGCGCGAGGCGGCCAAGCGCCTGGCTGCTGCCGGCTATACCGTGGGCAACGTAGATGCCACCATCATCGCCCAGGCGCCCAAGATGGCCCCGCATATTCCCATCATGGTGGCCAACGTGGCGGCGGACCTGGGGATTTCTGAAGGGCAAGTCAATATCAAGGCAAAAACCAATGAAAAAATGGGTTTTTTGGGACGTGAAGAAGGGATTGCCACCGAAGCCGTTGTGCTGGTCCACCGTCAAAACGGTTGAAAAACGCTGTCAGAAAGTTCCCGACAAGCCGGCGTAGGACATCCACCGACACGCCAAAAGCCGCACCAGACAAGGGATTGAAGCCGGTTTGGCGCACCATTTCCCGGCATGGAAAGAAATCTAAGGCACCAGAATCAGCCATTAAAACTTTTAATGGAAGATTCGTACCGAAAATGGCTTGCATTCTCGATTTAATGAGTATAATCGTCGCGTCGTTAGGATTCGAGCTGGTAGTGCGGTTCTTCGCTGTCATTCCTCCCGAGTAACGATAAAGAGCCGGGCGCAAGCCCCAATCAATTAAATTTAGGAGTCCGTAATGGCAACTGGTACCGTCAAGTGGTTCAACGATGCAAAGGGTTTTGGTTTCATCACCCCCGATGAAGGCGGCGAAGATCTGTTCGCTCACTTCTCGGCTATTCAATCGAATGGTTTCAAGTCCCTGAAGGAAAACCAACGCGTTTCCTTCGAAGTGACCACCGGCCCGAAGGGCAAGCAAGCTTCGAACATCGTTCCGGCTGCTTAAGCTTTTCAAGCTGATAAAAAATCCCCGACACGTCGGGGATTTTTTTCGTCTGCAGCTTTCACAGTGTGAAGAAACAGACCTGAAAGAGACCTCAAAAAAATCCCCGCCCTCTTGCGAGAGGCGGGGATTTTCATTTCTGCTCAAGCAGAGCTGAATCAGATTTCTTCGTACAGCGGCAGCGTCAGGAACTCGGCGAAGGTCTCGGAGGTGGACATTTCTTCAAAGATCTTGGCCGCGCGGTCATAGGTCGGGCCATCACCTGCCACTTGCTTCACCTTGGCCAGCTCTTCCGGAATCATGGCGCGTACCATGTCGGCAGTGACCTTGCGACCGTCTTCCAGATTGCCCTTGGCACTGCGGATCCACTGCCACACCTGGGCACGGCTGATCTCGGCGGTAGCCGCATCTTCCATCAGGTTGTGGATGGGCACGCAGCCATTGCCGGCCAGCCAGGCGCCCAGGTAATGGATGCCGACGTTGATGTTGTAGCGCAGGCCGGCCTCGGTGATCGGAGTTTCCGGCTGGAAGTTGAGCAGGTCAGCGGCTTTCACTTCCACGTCCGGACGCTGCTTTTCGAACTGGTTGGGCTTGTCGCCCAGCACGGCCACGAATTCCTTCATGGAGGCTTCGACCAGGCCCGGGTGAGCCACCCAGCCGCCGTCGTAACCGTCGGTCGCATCGCGGCGCTTGTCGTTGATGATGCCCTGCATGGCGATGGCGTTCTTTTCCGGATCGTTCTTGATCGGGATCAGCGCGCTCATGCCGCCGATGGCCGGCGCGCCGCGCTTGTGGCAGGTCTTCAGCAGCAGCAGTGCGTAGGCGCGCATGAAGGGCGAGGTCATGGTGACCTTGGCGCGATCGGCCAGGCAGAAGTCCTTGTCGTTCTTGAACTTCTTGATGCAGGAGAAGATGTAGTCCCAACGACCGGCGTTCAGACCGGCGCTGTGCTCACGCAGTTCGTACAGGATTTCTTCCATCTCGAAGGCGGCGGTGATGGTTTCGATCAGCACGGTGGCCTTGATGGTGCCTTGCGGCAGGCCGATCTCGTTCTGCGCCATCACGAAGATGTCGTTCCACAGACGCGCTTCCAGATGCGATTCCATCTTCGGCAGGTAGAAGTAAGGACCGGCGCCGCGCGCCAGCTGTTCCTTGGCGTTGTGGAACAGGAACAGAGCGAAGTCGAAGATGCCGCCGGAGATGCGCTTGCCATCGATGGTGACGTGCTTCTCGTCCAGGTGCCAGCCACGCGGACGCACCACCAGGGTGGCGATCTTGTCGTTGAGCTTGTAGCTCTTGCCGTTCGATTCCAGCGAAATGGTGCGGCGGATCGCGTCGTAGAGGTTGATCTGTCCGCTGATCTGGTTGTCCCACACCGGCGAGTTGGAATCCTCGAAGTCGGTCATGTAGCTGTCGGCGCCCGAGTTGAAGGCGTTGATGACCATCTTGCGCTCGACCGGACCGGTGATTTCCACCCGGCGGCACTTCAGGGCTTCGGGGATGGGAGCGATCTTCCAGTCGCCGGTGCGGATGGATTCGGTTTCCTTCAGGAAGTCGGGGCGTTCGCCGGCATCCAGGCGCTTGACGCGCTCGGCACGGGCGGCCAGCAGTTCCTGGCGACGCGCTTCGAAGGCGCGCGAGAGCTTGGCGACCAGTGACAGGGCGTCAAAGGTCAGGACGTTCTCGTAACCCGGCTTGATCTCGCCGGAGATTTCCATGCCGGTGGGCAGCTTCAGTTGCGTCATGCTGGACTCCTCAAAAAGAAAAATGGACTGGTGAATCTTGTTTTCATGATTGTGCCTGAGACTATGCAGCTTTTTGCATCGCATCAGACACTTTATGTACGCAGTATATTTAAACCAAATCGATAGTAGTGAAAGCTTTTATCAATTTATCTTTGCGTTTTAGTCATAAGTGAGCAGATAATCGCCGCAGCACGTCGGCGCAGGGCCGGCGCGGCTTTGCCGCCCGTTTCCGGGTCTTTTGAAGAGGACAGCATGGACCAGTTCAAGCAGATTTCGACCTTTGCCGAGGTCGCCGCCCGTGGCAGCCTGTCGGCGGCGGCCCGTGCCGAGGGCATCGCCCCGGCCATGATAGGGCGGCGACTGGATGCGCTGGAGGAGCGCCTGGGCGTGAAGCTGTTGCAGCGAACCACGCGCAAGATCGTGCTCACCAACGAAGGCGCAGCCTTTCTGGAAGACTGCCAGCGCATCCTGGCTGACCTGGAAGATGCCGAATCGGCGGTGTCCGAACGCAGCGCGCGTGCCAGTGGTCAGTTGCTGATTTCGGCCCCGGCCGGGTTCGGTCGCCAGCACGTGGCCCCCCTGGTGCCCTCCTTTCTGGCAGAGCACCGCGATGTCACCCTCACGCTGAACCTCAATGACCGCATTGCCGACGTCATCGGGGAAGGCATCGACGTCGCCATCCGCATTGCCACCCTGACCGACTCCAACCTGGTGAGCGTGAAACTGGCCGAGAATCATCGGGTCATCGTCGCCGCTCCCTCCTACCTGCGCCGCCACGGCACCCCGCAGATCCCGGACGAACTGGTACGCCACAATTGCCTGGCCATGAGCAGCGAAGGCAGCCAGCGTGGCTGGACACTCAAGCAGTCCGGCAAGGTGAGCGTCTACAAGGTCGGGGGCAACATGGTCTGCAATGACGGTGAAGTGCTGCACAACTGGGCGCTGGCCGGACGCGGCCTGGCCTGGCGGTCGATGTGGGAAGTAGGCGCAGCCATCGAAGCTGGCGAGCTGGTGACGGTGCTGGACAAGTTTGCCGCTCCGGCACCATCGATCTACGCAGTGTTTGCGCAGCGACGCCACCTGCCCTTGCGCATCCGCACCTTCGTGGATTTTCTGCGTCATGCCTATGCGCAGCCGGATTACTGGAAGCAGCGTCGCTGAGGCTGCCGCAGCCGCAGCCGCAGAAAAGACAAAACGGCCCCCGCGGGGCCGTCCTGGCAAGTCCAGTCAGTGAGCTCAGTGCGGCAGCGTCGGGCCGGCCGGGGTCACGTCGATCTCCCGCCTGACCGGCGCCTCGCCTTCATTGACCCGGAACACGCTGACCATCTGCGCCAGCCGTCCCGCCTGGTTCTGCATCGAGGCAGCAGCAGCAGCTGCCTGCTCGACCAGGGCCGCATTCTGCTGGGTCACCTGATCCATCTGCGTAATGGCCAGGTTGATCTGCTCGATGCCGCTGGTCTGCTCGGCACTGGCTGCACTGATCTCGGCCACGATATCGGTAACGTGGCGCACGCTGCTGACCACTTCCTGCATGGTGGCACCGGCCTGCTCGACCAGGCGACTGCCGTCGCCGACCTTCGCGACCGAATCATTGATCAGCTCCTTGATCTCCTTGGCCGCCGAGGCCGAACGCTGGGCCAGCGAACGCACTTCCGAGGCCACCACGGCAAACCCGCGTCCCTGCTCACCGGCACGCGCTGCTTCCACGGCGGCATTGAGCGCAAGGATATTGGTCTGGAAGGCGATCCCGTCGATCACGCTGATAATGTCCACGATCTTGCGCGAAGAAGCATTGATGGCGCCCATGGTATCGACCACCTGACTGACCACGCCGCCACCCTGCTCGGCCACGCTGGAGGCCGATTGCGCCAGCTGGCTGGCCTGGCGCGCGTTGTCGGCGTTCTGGCGCACGGTGGAAATCAGCTCTTCCATGGCCGAGGCGGTTTCTTCCAGTGAACTGGCCTGCTGCTCGGTACGACTGGAGAGATCCAGATTGCCGGCGGCGATCTCGGCCGAGGCCGTGCTGATGGTATCGGTGCCGTTACGGACATTGGAGACGATGCTGCGCAGGCTGTCATTCATCTCCTTGAGCGATTGCAGCAGTTGGCCGGTCTCGTCGCGCGAATTGACCTGTACCTGGGTGGCCAGGTCGCCCTCGGCCACCTTGCGCGAGACCACCACCGCCGTCTGCAGCGGCCGGGTGATGCCCAGCGTGAGCAGACGCGCCAGCACGATGCCCAGGAGCAGGATCAGCCCCTCCAGCACCAGGATCAGGATGCGGCTCTGGACGGCGATGTGGTCGATTTCCTTGGCGGTCTCATCGATATCCAGGCGCTGGATATCCACCATGTCGCGCATCAGTTTCTGATAGGTCGCGGCCGCCGGGACGAAGACCTTGTCGAGCAGGCGCATGGCCTCCTCCACGTTGCCCGCGGCCTTGAGCTTGACGATCTCGTCGCGCGAAGACAGATAGACCTTGCGCTGCTCCCCGATTTTCTGGAACAGAGCCTTTTCCTCCGGGGTGACCAGCAAGGGTTCGACCTGTTTCTGGTACTCGGTGGAACTCTTGGTGGAGGCAGCGGCTTCCTCCGCGAAGTAGGTCGCCAGCGACGGGTCGCTGCTCTTGGCGATGGCCAGCGTGCGGCGGATACCCGCCGTCAGATTGGTATACCAGTCGCCCATGAGGCGCTCGGTCTTGATGGGGTCGCTCATCATCTCGCGCGTGGCGGACGCGACCTGCTCCAGTCGCCACAGGCTGATGCCCGCCACGATCGCGGAAAACGCCAGTATCACGGCAAAGCCCAGCGTGAGGCGTTTGCCAATGTTCATATTGCCAAGGATATTCATCTCTGCTCCATCCCCAGCGGAGCGTCCGGGCGGAGGCTCCGCAGTGTCATCTTGATTATTGTTGTCACCCCGGCAGTCCCCGACTGCCGTCCCTCAGCACTATGGCATGCGAGCGCAGGCAGGACAAGAAAGCTAAGCCTCGAACAGACGGGCAATGGCGGCTCTCTTCCTGCCTGAACGGAAAACCCGATAGTGCCCCCAGCAGACGGGAATTCAGCTTGCCTGCTCCAGCAAGCTGGCCATGGCGGCGGTAAATCGCGGGTCCGACAGCAGGCCGACATTGAAGCGCGACCACGGGACGCTGTGCTCGGGATCGACGTGGAAGATGCTGCCCGGCGCCAGCACCACATGATGCGCCATGAGGCCCCGGGCCAGTTGCCTGGCATCGGCAAAGCCGGGAAATCTCGCCCACAGGTACATCGATTGCTGGGGCGTACAAAACAGTTGTGCCCCAAGCTGCTGCAACTGATGGCCGGCCGCTTCGGTGGCCTGCGCCAGACGGTCGCGCAGGCGGGCGGTGTGGCGGCTGAAGTGGCCATCGGACAGGATCACGTCCAGCGTGCGCTCGCAGTATTCGGAACTGCTCATGTGCACCAGCATCTTGATATCGGCCAGGTCGCTGGCCAGATCCCGATGGCAGGCAATGAAGCCCACCCGCAGCGCCGCCGAGACCGACTTGGAAAAGCTGCCGATATAGAGCGTTCGGCGCAACTGGTCCAGCGTGGCCACGCGCGGTGCGGTGGCCGGTTTGAAGTCGGCGAAGGCATCGTTCTCCACGATCAGGGCATCGTAGCGGTCGGCCAGTTGCAGGATCTTGTGAGCCTTGTGGGGCGAGGTGTCCGAGGCCGTGGGATTGTGCCCCAGCGACTGGGTGAAGAACAGCAAGGGCTTGCCCGCCACCTGCAGTTCACGCTCCAGGGCCTCAATGTCCGGCCCGTCCGGGTGGCGCGGGATGCCGATGATGCGGGCACCGGAAAGCTTGAGCTTGCCGTACAACATGTAGTAGCCCGGTTCATCGACCAGCACCCGGTCCCCCGGGCCAATGAAGTTGCGGATCACGATATCGAGCGCCTGGTTGGCACCGTGGGTCAGCACGATCTGGCTGGTCGCGGCCTCGATCCCATGCTGCGCGAGCTTGTGCACCAGGTGCTGGCGCAGCGGCAGGTAGCCGAAGCGGCTGCCGTAGCCGAACAGCGCGCCCATGCCGGTGCGCACTACCTTCTGGTGGAACTTGTCCAGCCGCACGTCATGCAGCCATTCCACCGGCGGAAAGCCATCCCCCAGGCGCAGATGACCGGGGTCGTGCTTCAACTGCTCACGCATGAGCCAGACCACGTCCATGGCACGGCTGAGACTGCCCTCCTCCTCTTCCTTGGGGCGCGGCGGCGTGGCGCACACGAAGAAGCCCGAGCCGCGCCGGGGCTCGACCACGCCCTGCGCCGTCAACTCCTCGAAGACATTGACGATGGTGTTCTTGGCGCAGTCATGCTGCGCCGACAGCGCGCGGATCGACGGCAGACGGCTGCCGGGCGCATAGGCGCCCTCGGCGATCTGGCGGCGGATCAGTTCCACCAGTGTCCGGGTCAGGGTGAGGGTCTGGGCTGGGGCCATGGGTGATCGAATCTTGCTGCAATGCAAAGGGATTGTCCTGGGTACAGTTGCACCACTGTTGGCGCCAACTGTACCCATGCGCAATGGTACACCCTTGTTATTCTGCCAGCGCTGGAGAGGGCCGCTGCAAGCGGTGCCCTTTCACAAGCCTTCATATCACGACCAAAAGAGAGACAAGCGCATGCACAGTGACACCCACTCCGCCAGCGATTCGCGACTGCCCGGATTCCGCACCCTGACCCCGCCCCAACGCCTGGCCGAAATCGCCCGACTGGCCGGACTGGGAGAGGGCGAGCAAGCCTTGCTGGGCCAACCTGGCGGCCTGCCGCTGGGCACGGCCGATGGCATGATCGAGAACGTGGTCGGCACCTTCCAGCTGCCGCTGGGCGTGGCGGGCTACTTCCAGCTCAACGGCCGCGACGTGCTGGTGCCGATGGCCGTCGAGGAACCCTCGGTGGTGGCCGCTGCCTCCTTCATGGCCAAGCTGGTGCGCGCCTGCGGCGGCTTCCAGACCTCCAGCAGTACACCCCTCATGCGCGCCCAGATCCAGTTGCTCGGCGTGACCGATCCGCACGGAGCGCGGCTGGCCATCCTCAAGGACCGCCAGGCCATCATCGACATCGCCAACAGCCGTGACAAGTTGCTCAACGACCTGGGCGGCGGGTGCCGGGACATTGAAGTCCACGTCTTCCCGGATACACGGCGTGGCGCCATGGTGGTGACCCACCTGATCGTGGACGTGCGCGACGCCATGGGCGCCAATACCGTCAACACCATGGCCGAGGCGGTGGCCGGGCATATCGAGGAGATCACCGGCGGCAAGGTGCGGCTGCGCATCCTCTCCAACCTGGCCGACCTGCGCCTGGCGCGAGCCAGGGTGAAGGTTTCTGCAGAGGTCCTCGCCACCAGCGCTTATAGCGGCGAGGAGGTCATCGATGGCATCGTCGATGCGTATGAATTTGCTGCCGTCGACCCCTACCGCGCGGCCACCCACAACAAGGGCATCATGAACGGCATCGATCCGGTCATCGTCGCCACCGGCAATGACTGGCGCGCGGTGGAAGCCGGCGCCCACGCCTACGCCTGCCGTCATGGCCGCTACACTTCGCTGACGCACTGGGAAATTGCTGCCGATGGCGACCTGGTCGGCACCCTGGAGATTCCCATGCCGGTCGGTCTGGTAGGGGGCGCCACCAAGACCCATCCGGCGGCGCGCACCGCGCTCAAGATCCTGGGCGTGCAATCCGCACAGGAACTGGCCGAGGTCGCGGTGGCCGTGGGCCTGGCGCAGAACATGGCGGCCCTGCGCGCGCTGGCCACCGAAGGCATACAGCGCGGCCACATGGCCCTGCATGCACGCAACATCGCGCTGGCCGCCGGCGCCGAAGCGCACGAGATGGACTGGCTGGTCCAGCAGATGGTGGCGCGCCACGATGTGCGCGTGGATTACGCCAAATCCTTGCTGGCCGAACGCCGCGGCTGAAGCAATGACACAACTCAAGCAACTCAAGCAAATCAAGCAACTCAAGCAACTCAAGCAGCGACAAGCGCATGACCCCGAGCCGCCCAGCGGCCAATCAAGACGAGGAGACAAACGCATGATCCCATCGAGCAAGCTGCGCAAGCTGGCAGCCGCCTGTGCCATCGCAGGCATGTTTTCGGGCCCGGCCTGGGCCCAGGTATCCGATGACGTGGTACGCATCGGTTTCATCACCGACATGTCCGGCCCCTATGCCGACACCGACGGCCTGGGCGGACTGGAAGCGATCCGCATGGCGGTGGCCGACCATGGCGGCAAGGTGCTGGGCAAGCCCATCGAGATCCTCTCGGCGGACCACCAGAACAAGGCCGACATCGCTGCCACCCGCGCCCGCGAATGGGCCGACGAACGCGGCCTGGACATGCTCATCGGCGGCGTCAATTCGGCCACGGCCTTGTCGATGAACAAGGTGATGGCCGAGAAGAAGCGCGTCTACATCAACATCGGAGCCGGCACCGCGCGCCTGACCAACGAGGAATGCACCCCCTACACCGTGCACTACGAATATGACACCGTGGCCCTGGCCAAGGGTACGGCCAGCGCGGTGATCAAGCAGGGCGGGAAGTCCTGGTTCTTCCTGGTGGCGGACTATGCCTTCGGCCATTCGCTGGCCAATGACACCAGCGCGGTGGTCAAGGCCAGCGGCGGGACGGTGGTCGGTTCGATCAAGCATCCGCCGCAGTCCTCGGACCTGTCGTCCTTCCTGCTGCAGGCGCAGGCCTCCAAGGCACAGATTCTGGGTCTGGCCAATGCGGGCGAGGACACTGTCAATTCGATCAAGGCCGCCAAGGAATTCGGCGTGACCAAGACCATGAAGCTGGTGGGTCTGCTCATGGTCATCAACGATATCCACGCCCTGGGACTGGCCAATGCCGAGGGTCTGATGATGACCGACAGCTGGTACTGGGACAAGGACGAACCTTCGCGCAAGTTTGCCGAGCGTTTCTTCCAGAAGATGAAGAAAATGCCCAGTACCCACCAGGCGGCGGCCTATTCGGCCACCATGACCTATCTGAAGGCGGTGGAGGCGGTCGGCACCGATGATTCCACCAAGGTGATGGCGCAATTGAAGAAGGCCCGCATCGATGATTTCTACAACAAGGGCTATATCCGCGCCGATGGACGCAACATCCACGACATGTACCTGTACCAGGTGAAGTCACCGGCCGAGTCCAAGAAGCCCTGGGATTACCTGAAATTGCTGGAAACCATCCCAGGTGAACAAGCCTTCACCAGCGTGGCGGATTCCAAGTGCAGTCTGCTCAAGCAATGATGGCAAGGTGAAGTTTCAGAGCAAAACCTGCGGGCCCTGGCCGGCCGGCAGGTTCAGCAGTTGGAGGGCGGGACCTGCGGAGCGGGTCTCGCCCTTCATGCTTGATCTGCCGGGTGGACGACCTGGCGCTTCCTTGACGATCCGTGCGCTCTTTACATCAACGACTTGCCTTGACCGGGTCTTGCACCTACTCTTGCAAGCGCCCTGCTCGTCTGGCACATCGATCCGGATGCCTCAACGGTGACAGGGCACACAATATTGCACACGGTCATCCGTCAGCGCAGACACAGCGCCCGGCCATCGGTACATCGGTACCCGTGCGGCGACGAACCCGCTGACCAGCCGGTCAGATCCCTACGCCAAGGAGCCCCTTTGAGTCAGTCCCCTCCCCGCCCACCCGCCAGCACCGCCGCCCCGGCGGGTTTCACACGCTACCAGAAGACCGTGGTCGGGCTCCTGGCCTTTCTGCAATTTGCGGTCATTCTCGATTTCATGCTGATGTCACCGCTGGGTGCGGTGATCATGCCGGCCATGCAGATCACGCCGCAACAGTTCGGGCTGGTGGTCTCCGCCTACGCCTTCAGCGCCGGCGCCTCCGGCCTGCTCACGGCCGGCTTTGCCGATCGCTTTGATCGCAAGCGGCTGCTGCTGTTCTTCTATGGCGGTTTCGTGCTGGGTACGGTCTGGTGCGGCCTGGCGCAGAGTTTCGAAAGCCTGCTGCTCGCGCGCATCGTCACGGGCCTGTTCGGCGGCGTGATCGGCTCCATCACGCTGGCCATTGCCACCGACCTGTTTGCACCGCAGCTGCGCGGGCGCGTCATGGGGGTCATCCAGACTTCCTTTGCGGCCAGCCAGGTGCTGGGCATTCCGATCGGGCTCTATCTGTCCAATCGCTGGAACTGGCATGTGCCGTTCCTGGCCATGGCTGCTCTGGGCGCCGTGGGCGGCATCGTGGTCGGCGTCAAGATGCAGCCGGTGGATGGCCACCTCAAACTCAAGCAGGAGCACACGGCCTGGATGCACCTGTATCACACCCTCACCGAGCCCCGCTACCTGTTCGCCTTTGCCACCACTGCCCTGCTGATGACGGGCGGCTTCATGCTCATGCCCTTCAGCAGCGCCTATCTGGTCGGCAACCTGGGCATCGATCTGCACCACCTGCCCACGGTCTACCTGGTGACCGGACTGTGCACCATCGCCTTCGGTCCGCTCATCGGTCGGGCCGCCGACAAGGTCGGCAAGTTCCGGGTCTTCGTCTTCGGTGCCGTACTGTCCATCATCATGGTGCTGATCTACACGCACCTGGGGCCGGTCACGGTCCCCATGATCGTGCTGGTCAATGCGGTCTTGTTCCTGGGGATCTTTTCACGCATGATCCCGTTCCAGGCGCTGGTCGCCTCGGTGCCGGTGCCGCAGCAGCGCGGCTCCTTCAACGCCATCAGCGCATCGATCCAGCAACTCTCGGGCGGGGTGGCCTCGGTCGTGGCGGGCCATATCGTCACACTCGGCCCACAGGGCCAGTTGCAGCATTTTGATGTGGTGGGCTATGTCATCGTGGGAACCACGCTGCTGGCGTCAGCCCTGGTGTGGCGCCTGAACCGCGAGGTGCAGGCAGGTACTGTCAACGTGGCGGCCAGTGCGCCTGCCACGGGACGCTGAAGGCGCTCAGATCGCGCTGCGGCCGGCATAGCTGGCCAGGATGCGGATGATCTCGCGCCCCTGGACATCGATACGGCAATAGTGATCGACCAGTTGTCGGACGTCGTTATCGCTCTCCCGGGGCAGTACCTCGGGTTCGTTGCCGGTAAGCAGCCAGTTGATGTCGACCGCAAATTCGCGATAGAGCTGCAGCAACAGTTCTCCCCCGGGCATGGCCTTGCCGGCTTCCAGCCAGCTGATGTGACCGGTGGACGTATTGAGGCGCTGCCCCAGCTCACGCTGGCTCAGGCCATGTGCGAGCCGGATTTCCTTGATCCGCCCACCGATTTCTTCACTGTACATATGCTCTCCTCTGTACGGGCGAGCCCGTTTGCGCTGCCCGTATCCCCGTATGCCGGGCAGTTGCCCGCAGCGGCAAGCAGCCGCGGCGGGCCCACCTGGACCTTGGTCTTCAACCGCTCCTGCTCACCAGGAAATTGGCCACCGCCATCACCAGGGATTTGCCACGCTCCGAGGCGCGGACATAATCCCCGATCAACACCTTGACGTGGAAGCCATGACGGGGCGGCATCTCCTTCTCCAGCCCGGTCAGCAGCCAGTTGATGTTGACGTCGAACTCCCGGTGCAGCGAGCGCAAAAAGCGCCCGCCCGGCATGCTGTGCCCCAGTTCCACGCAGCTGATGTAGGCACCCGAAGTCCCCAGGCGGCTGGCGAAGTCGCGCTGGTTCAGGCCACTCAACATGCGCGTGGACTTGAGACGCTCACCGATGGCCTGCTTGCAGCACTGCATGGCATCCACCACGGGCGCTGCAGCGGGCGCTTCGGTCAGCGTCGACAGATCAGCAGGTTCATCCATCCTCAGCCTCCCAATGGAAATGCCGCACCGTGATCCCACTGCGGCAGCGGCCTGTCGTGCGCATGAGCCACATACAGATGCGCGGCGACACCGGAACCGGACTGGTTCAGGAAGTCGAACTGTTCACTCTGCATGAAGATCTGCTGAAGAGTCAGTACGCCATCACTGAACTCCAGGCGCCGGTTCGGGTTGACCAGCGCATCCAGCGCACCTTCCCGCAACAGGATCTGGCCGCCGCTGCGCAGCACCAGCAAGAGATCGATGCCCAGGCTGCGCACATCGCTGATGGTTTCGATGGAAATCTTGCGCAGGGCGGTGCCGGCCTGGGTCACATCCAGCGTATAGGTGGTCTTGCCGACCAGGGCGTCCTCGATGGAACTTGCGGCATCAGACATCGGGCCTCCTCACTCGGTCTTCTGGATGCGGATTTCCAGCCCTTCCGTGCCACTCTGGCGCGCCGCAGATACGGGTTCGATGCGCTGGCGGATACGGGCCGCCGGCACACCGATGGACAGCAGGTGATTGCGCACCGCCACCACGCGATAGAAGGCCATGCGGTTGGACTCCGACAAGCCCTCCACGGCCGCCGAAGAAATGGTGAAGTTCTGTTCCACGCCGGGGTTCCATTCGAAGTGCTTGACGAAGGTCTCGTTCATGCGCCTGGCTTCGTCCGGATTCAGGTCCACGGTGCCTGGACGGAAGCGCACGATCAGCACGCTGGGCCGCAAGGCAAACTGCTCCACGCCGGTGGGTAACGCTCCGGCCGTGCCGGTGGCGTTGAGCACGCGTTCGGAGGCTCCTTCCTTGGCCAGATCGGCTTCAGGCGTGGACTTCATGTTGTTGCCGCGTTCCTTCTGGTTGGGCTTCTCGACCTTGGCCAGGCCCGATGCCTTGAAACGCTGGTCGCTCTCGCGCAGCTTTTCCTTCAGCTCGGCCACGTCGGCCTTGTAGCGAACCTCGTTGTTGTTGAGCGTCTGGCGCATCTGCTCAATCTGGGCATGCAGCTCCTCGGCACTGGGGGTGACCGGGGTGAGCGCGTTGGGCCCCGGCAAGGCCTGGGGGAAAGGCTTGCCCGGCATTTCGATCTCGGTAGCCTTGCTGTCCTTGGCTTCGTCGCGCGCGCGCATGGAAAAATACATCACGGCCATGGCCAGGATGGCGATCAGAAGCAACAGGTACATGACCATGTTGACCATGGAATCGACGTAGCCTGGCCAGAAATTCTGCTCATCGGAATCTGCGGATTGCGCTGCCATTTTTTTCTCCTTCATCTGGTTTGAAAAACGCTGGACACGGCCTGCGGCCGGTCCGTCTGTGGGGCGCAGGCATCGGCCCCTCGAGGAGCCGATGCGCGTGCGTGTCAACGATCTCGGTCTAGGTCAGGGCCATCACACACCGAAGATCGTATGGGTATTACTTGGGTTGTAGGCCACGTTCTGCAGGTACAAGGTGTAACTGGTCGTCCCCGCCCCGGCTCCGTCCAGGTCCACCACCAGCTTGGTGGAACTGGTGCTGTAGGCGGAGGCCTTGACGAAGGTATCGAGGTTGTCCTTGGTGACGGACTGTGCGAATACCGTCACCTTGTCCTGTCCCAAGGTGAAGTCGGAAACCGTGGCCACCAGCCTGGAGGAGTCGCTGATGCCGAATCCGCCCAGCATCAACGTGTCCTTGCCCTGGCCGGTCTGCACCACGGTATTGATGCCACCGGAGGTGACGGACAAGGGAATCTGATCATCGCCGGCACCTCCGCTCAAGCTGTCCAGCTTCTGCGGCACCCAGTACCAGCCCAGCGTCTGGTTCTGGAGAATGGTGGTCTGGCCATTGTTGACACCGTTACTGATATTGGTGGCCGTGATGGTCAGGTCGTGGTACATGCCCGGCGCCAGGATGTTGGCCGGCGTGGTCAGCGAGAAGTCGCCCGCCATCACCTCGCTGAACGCGATCACCTTGCCGCCCATGCTCACCGAGATCAGGTAGCTGTCGCCGGAACCTGCGCCACCGACATTGCCGGAGAAGGTCAGATTCTGGTCCAGACGCATGAGGGTCACCGGACTGGCAGGCGTGTCCGCGATCACGGCGTACTTGCTCGCCGAGGCATTGATGGGCTGAGTATCCGGCGTTTCACCATTGACCCGCAGATTGCTCAGAACCGGTGCTACCGCATCGCCTGTGAGCGTGAGACGGATCTCATTGCCTGCCACCACATTGCCCGCCGTGTCGGTGAACTTGGGCGTGATCACATGCTCGCCGGCGCCCAGACTGCCAGCGACCGTCACCTCCAGTGTCGCTGCGGCATTGCCCACATCGGCCGCACCCAAGGTGCGGCTACCCAGCAACTTGTTGCCCTCGTACAGACCAATGACGTCACCAACGCTGGCCCTGGTGCCGTCATAGCGGACATTGACGGTCGGCTGCGAATTGGCGTTGTCCGTGGTGATCTGGTAAAGCAGACGGACATTGCCGATGTCGTAATTCTGCGCAGCGGTAGGGGTTGTGAAGGCGTATACATCCGTAAGGGCGCTATAGAAGCCACTCACGGCTTTGAGCAAGAGCTGCCTGCCATCGGGAGAAGCGAACGTGAAGTTTTCACCCTTCACATAGTCGCCGCCCTGGTGTGCCATGCTAAACATCGTATCCAAGCCAAACCCTCTCGGGAAAGAGAACACGCTGTTGTAGTGCTTGTCGGTCGTGTTCGCATCATTGGTAATAGGGACTCCACCCCATTCTGCGAAGAAGCCCTTGAGCGAAGAAACGAAGGTTGCCGCCGTCATCCCGGCCGGCAACAGGCTGGTGATATCCGCGCTCTCGCCGGAGTGCAGGTTGTGCTTGTTGGTGTCGCCCATGATGTCCGGAATGCTCAGCATCTTGTAGCTGATCTGCTTGTTGTTCACCAGCGTGCCGGTGATGCTGGCCGGTGCCGTCATGTCCACCGACAGTGTCACGCCAGTGTTGCTGCTGTTGCCCGCCACATCGGTGAGCGTGATGGTGGCACTGAGGTCACCTGCGCTCGGCGTGGCATTCTGGTACTGGATGGCCTTCAGGATGGCGCGCGTATCCAGTCCGCTCATGGGTACACCGGAGCTCTTGCTGATGATCAGTACCTGGGTGCTGCCGTCGTAGCCATAGCTCAAGTCGCTGACGCCGCCGATGCTCTTGCCGCTCACCGTAGCCAGGCTGGCATTGAGCGCCAGCGGCACGTCCAGGACCAACTTGTCCTTCTGCAGGTCCAATTGCGGGCCATCCAGCCGGATGCGGATGCTGCTGATGTCATTGGTCGGCCAGACCGCAATGTCGTGCGCGAACAGTCCTTCTCCCGCCGCCGCCCTGGCCGCCGTGAACGCCTTGCGCGAGCTCGTTTGCAGATTGACCAGGGTGGCATCGGCATCCAGCGTCGGTGCGTGGGTGTCGAAGAGGATGCCCGCCGTCGAGGCGTTACCGGTCTCGCCGGTGCTGGAAACCAGGCGGAAACTGGCCGTGCGCACCCCATCGTGGGTACTGCTGCCCCCCAGTTTGATGGCCTGCAAGACCGACTGCACCTCGCTACCGCTCCAGCTCGCACCGCCGGTCTTGCTCAGGGTCAGCGTACGGCTGGCACTGTCGTAGCCATAGCTCAGACCAGCCACGCCACCGACCGTCTTGCCGCCGCTGACGGGCAGGTCGGTATTGAGGGCCAGCGCCGTGTCGAGGATCAGACGATCGTTGAGTACATCCAGACCAGCCCCACCCAGCACCACCTTCACTGCGGTGACCTGGGTCGAAGTCGGTGCAGCCACGCTGGCATCGAAGGCGACACCGGCGGCCAGGCGAGTGGCGTCGGTGAGGTTCTGGCTGGAGCTGGACTGCAATCCGGGCGTGCTCGGATCCAGGTCCAGCAACAGACTGTCGCTGCCCACGTTGAGGGTGGCCTGCATGGAGGGACCAACCAGTCCGGCCTCGTCGCGCAGAGTGAAGGTGATCACCCGGCTGCCGGCGGTGGGGGTGAAGTTTTGCAGCTTGATGTTTTCCACCAGGGCCTCGACCTCGGCAGCGGTGAACGTGCCGCCTCGGGTCTTGGTGATGTTCATGGTCCGGGTGGCCGTGGTGTAGACATAACTGATGTCGGCCACGCCGCCCACGGTCTTGCCGCTCACCGGCGCCAGGTTGGCATCCAGCGCCACCAGAGCATCCATCAACAGCCGGTCATTGACCAGATCCAGACCACTGCCGCTGAAGACCACATCGATGGCCGAGGCCGTGGTCTTGGCAGGAGGCACGATGTTGGCGACGAAGGCTGTTCCCGAGCGCAATTCGCTGCTCGAGGCTTGCCGCTGCGCGCTGGACTGGATGCCGTCGGTGAGCGCATCCATGTCCAGCAAAGGCGGCGTGGCGGTATCGACCAGCACGCCGAGGCTGGCCTTGGGGCTGGTGTTGCCCGCCACATCGGTCTGCTCTGCCGTGTAGCTCCAGGCACTGTCACGCGCACCGTGGCTGCTGACCATGCTCACGCCGACCAGTGCGACTTCGTTGTCGCTGGCGTCGCCGTTCTGCAGGAGTTCGGCCTGCACCAGAGCTGCCGAGGTATCCAGGGCACTCCAGGTGCGCACGTTTTCCGGTTGACCGGCCAGCGTGACGCCGCCCGCTGCTTCGCGGTACCACTCGTCGGTCCCCGACTGATGCGAAATGAGGTAACCACCATCCTGGGCGGCCCAGACATACCAGGCCGAGGCGCCACTGCCCTGGGTGTAGACCGGCTTGGACAAGTCCAGCAAGCCCCTGCCGCTGAGCACGAAGTCGCCACTGAATGAATTGAGCAAGGCCGCCTGGTCGCTGGCCGAGAGCAGGCTGTAGGTGCCATTGGCGGTACTGTCGCTGCCGTCGATCTTTTGCAGCCCACTGACCTTCAGGGTGGATGCAAGATTGAGCGACCACGCCCCATCGGTGGCCGAGGCGGTGAGCGTGCCCAGCGCGGTACCGTCGCCACGCTTGACGACGACCTGCGCGCCCTTCTCCGCCACGCCGCTCAACACGAAGCTGCCCGAGGTGGTGATGCTGGCGCCGTCGGTCGTGGTACCGGCGGACGCGTTCAGGACGATGGTGGGTGCAACGGCCTTGCTATCGAGCGTGAACTCGACGGCATCGCTCTTGACGCTGCTGTTGCCGGCCACATCGGTCTGCCGCGCCACGACCTTCTTGGCACCATCGCCGGTGAGTTTGACGCTGGTGCCGGTGCCGTTGCTCCAGGTGCTGCCATCGTCGGTACTGTATTGCCAGGTGGCGCCGCTTTCCAGTCCGGTGATGTTGAGGGTGCCATCGCTGGTGATCTTGTCGGCGGCCGTGCCGGTATCGCTCGCCAGGGACAGCCCCAGCTTGGCGGGCACCGTCGTGTCGAGCGTGAAGGACACCGCATCGCTGGTCGGACCGGCATTATCGGCCTTGTCGATCTGGCGTACCACGAGGGACTTGAGCCCGTCGGTATTGCCGGCACCATCGACTGCGCCCTTGAGCTTGACATTGCTGCCGCTGCCATTGCTCCAGGTGCTGCCGTTGTCGAGGCTGTACTGCCAGCTCGCACCGGACTCCAGGCCGCTGACGTTGACGGTACCGTCGTTGGTGATCTTGTCCGAGGTCGAAGCGCCGCTATCCCTGGCCAGAGCTGCGGTGATCTTGGCCGGTGCCGTGGTGTCCAGCGTGAAGCTCAGGGCTGCGCTGGCCGCACCGACATTGCCGGCCACGTCAGTCTGACGCACCAGAACCTTCTTGGCACCATCGGTATTGCCGGCGCCATCGGCTGCCCCCTTGAGCTTGACGCTGCTGCCGCTGCCATCGACCCAGGTGGTGCCGTTGTCGATGCTGTACTGCCACTTGGCACCGCCTTCCAGGCCGGTGACGCTGACGGTGCCGTCATTGGTGATCTTGTCGCTGGGCGAGCTGCCGCTGTCGGTGGCCAGGGCCGCCGTGGGACTGGCCGGCGCGGTGCCGTCCAGCGTGAAGCTGAAGCTGTCGCTGGTCGCGCCCAGATTGCCGGCGGCATCGGTCTGCCGCACCTGGATGGTCTTGTTGCCATCACCGGTGAGCTTGACACTGCTGGCGCTGCCCGCGCGCCAGGTGACACCGCTGTCGGTACTGTATTGCCAGCTGGCGCCAGCCTCCAGACCATCGACCTTGACGGTACCGTCATTGGTGACCTTGTCGCTGGCGGAACTACCGTTGTCGGCCTGCAGGGACAAGGTGGGCTTGACGGGTGCCGTCGTGTCCAGGGTGAAGCTCAGCGTGTCGCTGTCGGGGCTGGGATTGCCTGCCGTGTCGGTCTGCCGCACCACCACATTGCGCAGGCCATCGGTATTGGCCCCGCCGTCAACGGCACCCTTGAGCTTGAAGCTGCTGCCGGTGCCATTGATCCACGTGCTCCCCCCATCGAGGCTGTATTGCCAGTTGGCACCAGCCTCGAGCTTGCCGACATTGACCGTGCCATCGTTGGTGAGCTTGTCGGTGCGGGAGCTGCCGCTGTCGACGGCCAGGGCAATGGTGGGACGATCAGGAGGCCCCCCGTCCAGCGTGAAGGTGAAGGCATCGCTGGTGGGCCCGACGTTGCCGGCCACGTCGCTCTGCCGCACCACGACGTTCTTGTCACCGTCACCGGCCAGCACGAAGCTCGAACCGCTGCCGCGCGACCAGTTCACGCCATTGTCCTCACTGTATTGCCAGCTGGCGTCAGCTTCCAGACCGGTGACGTTGATCGTGCCATCGCTGGTGATCTTGTCGTTGATGACATCGGTATCGCGGGCCAGCGACAGGGACAGCGTGCCAGGCAGCGTGCTGTCGAGCGTGAAGCTGTAGCTGGCGCTGGGGGCGCCGATATTGCCGGCCAGGTCGGTCTGGCGCACCACCACGCTCTTGACGCCATCGGTATTGCCGCTGCTGTCGGCCGCGCCCTTGATACGCACGCTGGAGCCGCTGCCCGCGGTCCAGGTGCTGCCGTTATTGAGGCTGTATTGCCACGTGGCACCGGCTTCCAGCGCGCCCACATTGAGGGTGCCATCATTGGTGATGCGGTCGGTCGGCGAGCTGCCGCTGTCGCGCGCCATGGCCAGAGTCAGCCTGGCGGGTGCGGTGGTATCAAGTGTGAAGTTCACTGCGTCGCTGCTGGCGCCAACGTTGCCAGCCACGTCAATCTGCCGCGCGATGATGCTCTTGCTTCCATCGGGCAAACCGCGCAGTCTGACGCTGGCACCGGAACCATTGGTCCAGGTGGCGCCGCTGTCGAGGCTGTATTGCCAGGCCGCACCGCTTTCCAGTCCATTGATGTTGAAGATGGCGTCATTGGTGACCTTGTCGCCTTGAACCCCGCTATCACTGGCCAGGACCAGATTCGGAGCAGCCGGCGCGGTGGTATCCAGGGTGAGGCTGAACTTGTCGCTGTTGGGGCTGGTATTGCCGGCGGCATCGGTCTGACGCACCAGCAGGTTCTTGGCCCCGTCACTGCCACTACCCCCTTCGGCGGCGCCCGCAAAGCGGAAGCTGGTGGCGCTGCCGTCGTTCCAGGTCACGCCATTGTCGAGGCTGTACTGCCAGCTGGCGCCGGCCTCCAGTTGGGCGACGTTGACCGTGCCTTCATTGGTGATGCGGTCAGTCCCATTGCCGCTGTCCTTGGCCAGACCCAGCGTCGGCTTGGCCGGCAAGCTGGTATCGAGCGTAAAGCTCAATACGTCGCTGATGGCACCGACATTGCCGGCCACATCGGTCTGGCGGACCACGACATTCTTGGTGCCATCGACATTGCCGGCACCATCGACGCTGCCCTTGATCTTGACACTGGTGCCGCTGCCGGCGCTCCAGGTGGTGCCGTTGTTCAGGCTGTACTGCCAGCTGGCGGCACTCTCCAGGCCAGCGATGTTGACCGTGCCATCCGAACTCAGGCGGTCGCTGGTGCTGCTGCCGGTATCGCGGGCCAGCGTTGCGCTGAGCTTGGCCGGTGCCACCGTATCGAGAGTCATGGCGAGGATCTGCTCGGCGCTGTTGTTGCCGGCGCGGTCGGTCTGGCGGACCTTGACGGTATGACTGCCTTCGCCGGTGACGGTGAAGCTGCCGCCGCTACCCGGCTGGTAGTCGCCGCTATCGATCTTGTAGGCCCAGCTGGCGCCGACTTCCAGGCCCGACACCAGCACCTTGCCATCGCTGGTGATGCGATCCCCGGCCGTGCCGGTATCGCGCGAGAGCGCGATGGACGAAGAAAAGACCGGCGGCGTGGTATCGATATTGACCGTATGGTTGACCTTGATCGAATCGATGCCCTTGACGGTATTGTGCGACTGGATGCCAATCACCTTGTCCACACCATTGGCGCCGTTGGCACCCAGCGCCAGCCAGTCGGCGTCGGTAAGGGTGTAACTCCAGTTCCAGACGCTGGTGCCGGTACCGGAGTCACGGGTGACGATACCGCTCTTCATGACGCTGCCATCCGGATAGAACAGCGTGACCGTATCATCCTTGCCGGCGGTGCCGGTCAGGGTGACGCCGGCGGTACGCTCGCCCAGATTGATGATGTCGTCGCCCGCCACCGTGTTCATGGCCGGTACGTTGGTGACCGTAAAGACCGCATCGGCCAGCTTGGCCCAGGAGTTGACGCTGCTGCCATCATCGGCCTGTCTGGCCAGCTGACTCTGAACCTTGGCCAGGTTGCCCGCATTCACACCGGAGATCTTCAGCGTCGCAAAGTCGTCCACCGTCAGCGGCTGGCTGTTGTCGCCCTGTACGGCCAGTCCGACCTTGGCTGCGAGGGTCGCCAGCGCGGCGATCTTGGCGGGGGTATTGACCTCGGTGGAGGAACGGCTGTCCACGATGGAACTGAGCAATTGCACGATGTTGCTGCTGGCGCCGGCGGCGCCACTGTCCAATGCCAGCAGGGCGGACAGGTCCACGCCCACATGATCGAAATCAACCTGTTTGGCCAGGTTGGCGTCACTGGTGTTGCTGGGCACGCCGTCGGCCTGCTTGAGCAGTTGCGCATAGCTGTTGACCAGTGACTGGATACCGGCCACAGAGTTGACATCCGTACCGTCGACACCGGCCGTGGCCAGCGCGGCCAGGATGCCGTCCTTGTTGGCATTGGCACCGACCTCGCTCACCCCGATCACGCCCAGTGCCTGGAAATCAGCCACCGTGGGGGCGTCGCCGCTATTGCTGTCGGCGTAGGCGACGATGCGATTGATGGCCGTGCGCGCGGCCGCTGCCACGCTCCGGATCTCGGCCACGGTATCGACATCGGCCACGGTGCGCGATTGCAGCGCCGCGACCACGGCATCGCTTTCCACCGCCGAAAGGCCACTGATGCCCAGCACCTTGAAGTCGGCCGTGCTCAAGACGTCGGCCGGCGAGATGAGGTCGCCGCTCTGCTGCGCCGCGATGTTGAGCACCTTGTTGGCGATGGTGGCCAGCGCGCTCAGGCTGGCCGGACTGTCCACTGCCGCCGCATTGGCCGCGCCGTCGACCAGCTGGTTCAACAGCTGCAGGTTGGACGCTGTGGCCAGCTTGTCGGTGAGGGTCTTGTCCAGCCCCACACGGACGTAATCCTGCGCCACCGGAAGATCGGCTGCCGCGGTGCTGATGCTGCCATCGGCCAGGGTCAGCAGTTTGGCATAGCTGTTGACGATGCCCTGCACCTGGTCGGGCGTGCCGGCCTGATCCGCGCCCACCGGGCCGGAAGCGAGCGCCTTGTTGGTGGCGCCGAGGATGCTGTCGGCCACCGCCTTGGGCGTGGACGGCAAGAGCACACCCATGTCGGCATAGTCCTGCGCCACCGGTGCGGGCTTGGTGTTGTCGCCAGCATAGTCGCGGATCTTGTCCTGGGCAGTGACGGCCTTGGAGACCAGGCCTTGCAGGCCCGGCAAGGTATTGATGGTGGAGAGCTTGTCGGCCGGCAGCTGCTGCAACTTGGCCAGCACCGCCGGCATGTCCTTGTCGTTCAGTCCGGTGACGCCCAGTTGCTCCAGGTCGGCGCGCGACGGCGCCGAACCGCCCGCACCGGCCGTGCTGTCGAGCACACGGGCGACGGTATTGGCCAGGGTCAGCACTTCCTCAGGGGTATCGATCCTGTCGGCCGTGAGACGGTCGATCACCGAATTGAGCAGCGAGAGGTAGTCGGTCTTGGCACTGGCGCGGCCCAGGCTGCTCAGGTCCGCCCCCAGCAGGCGATAGTCCTCCATGGCGGGCGCATTGGCCGACGTGTTGGCCACGCCATCGGCCAGCCCCAGCAACTTGTTGGCACTGTCGACGATGCCCTGCACCAGTTCGGCCGTGGCCGAACGGGTGCCGTTGACGGCACTGGTGGCCAGCGCCGAGAGGACGGCAAACAAGCCCTCCGGCATGGCATCCGGGCGATCCGGTGTGCCGGCGCCATACTTGCCGACACCATTCACGCCCATGTCGCTGAAGTCCTGGGCGACCGGGGTCACGCTATCGGAACCGGCCTGCGCCACGGCACCGGAGGTCTGCCGCTCGGCATAGGCCATGATCTTGGCCTGGGCCGCGCGAGCGGCCGAGGCGACCGACTTCAGTTCGGCCAGGGTATCAACCTGGGCCGGGGTACGCGACTTGAGCGCGGCCATGAAGGCCGACAGCGAAGCCGCATTCACGTCCGGCGCAGCGCCCGTACTGGAGAGTCCCAGCGTGGTCAGTTCGGCCAGCGTGATGCCGGCCGGTGCGTCGTCCGGCTTCACATCGGCATCGGCCTGGCGCATCACGCGGTTGACGATATCGACCAGGTTCAGCGCATTGATCTTGCCCAGATCCGACACCGAAGCAAAATTCGGACGGGCATTGAAGACCTCGTTGAGCAGCTTCAGGTTGGCCGGGGTATTGTTGATGGCCATGCCCAGCGCGCTGAATTCTTCATGGGTCAGAGGTGCACCTGCCTTGGGCGTGCCATCGGCATTGACCGCATCGGCCGCCGGACGGCTGGCGTCGGCCATGATGCTGCTGGCCGAGGCCAGGTTGCGCAACTTGGCGGCGGCGGTAGCCATGAGCTGGACCTGTGACAGGTTCAGTGCGGCCAGCGCATCGCTGCTCAGGGCCTTGAGGCCGCTGTTGATCAGGCCGACCGTCGAGGGGGTATTGCCATCGACCTGGGCCACCAGGTTCTTCACGCCCAGCGCAACGAAGTCGTTGGTCAGGGGCGGGGTCGACGTGGGGGTACCGGCCGCATAGGCGGCGACGCGGCCGGCAGTAGCTGCCAGCTCGGCGATCCTGGTCGGGGTCGATACCGTGCTCTTGTCAGCCGGCTGGGCGTCCAACGCCGTCACCAGCAGGCCAATGGTGCCGCGCGCCACCGCCATATCGGTCGCCGACAGGCCGCTGGCAGTGGGGTCGGGCAACCTGGCAGCCGGCACACCGATACGGATCAGTTCATCCCGCGTGATGGGGGACGCCAGGTTGCCAGCCGCGCCGTCGGCAGCCTGCAAGACATGCAGGTAAGCGTCCACGATGGCTTGCAGCTTGCTCTTGCTGTCCACCAGACCGGAGCTGGCCAAGGTCTTGACCGAGGCATTGATGCAGGCCAGCGTATCGGCAGTCACGCCGGTCACGCCTGCGCGGGCATAGTTGTCAACGGTAGGCGCCAGCACGCTGCCGACGGCCCCAAGTGCCGCATCGGTATTGGCGACGTTGTCGGCGTAGTTGCGGATGATCTTCAGATCCTTCAGCAAGCCATCCACCAGGACTTGCAGACGGGTGCTGCTGTCGATGCGGCTGACGTCCGTGCTGGCGACCAGCGCCTGCACATTGGCGAGGAAGGCTGCATCCAGGCCCTGCACGCCCAGATTGGTAAAGTCGTCCATGGTCAACAGCGCGGCCGCATCGGCGCTGCCGGCTGCGGCGATCATCTTGCCGGCAGACGCGTTGATGAGGTCGATGCGCGCGGGCGTGTCGACCTTGTCGCGGCTCAATGCGTCCAGAGCGGTGGCCAGCAGGCTGATGCGATGGCTGTTGGTGGCAGCGCTCACGCCTACCCCCAGACGCTCCAGTTCGGCTTCGGTGGGCACTGCTGCCGAGCCGATCGGATCGGGTTGGGCGCGGCTGCCGTCGGCGGCTGCCAATACCTTCAGGTAGGCGCTGGCAATGCCCTGCACCAGCGGCTGGGTATTGGCGTGGGCGCCGTCGACAACGGTGGTGGCCAGTGCCGCATTGACGGAGGCCAGGCTGGTACTGCTCACGCCAAACACACCCATGGCGGCGTAATCATCGACGGTCGGTACGCCCAGCGAGGCGCCGGTATTGTCCTGGGCATAGGCGCTGATCTTGGCCAGCGCATCCACGGCCTTCTGCGCCAGCGTGGAGAGCTCTGTCAGCGACTTGATCCGGCTGCCGTCGCTGCCGCTGGTGCCAATGGCGGCCAGGATGGCGCCCTGCTGGGCCGCCGTCCTGCTGCCGATATCCAGACCCAGCAGCTTGAGGTCGGCCACCGTGGGCATGGATGCGGCCGGCAGGCGGGCGGCACTGTCCATGAGCTTGTTGACGGTATCCATCAGGGCCTGCAGCTTGTCGGTCGTATCGACACTGGCCAGCGGCCTGGCATCGATGGCGCTGCCCAGCAGCGCTGCGCCGGAACCATCTGCATCATTGGTGGCGCTGGAGTTGCCCATCTTCAGACCCAGCGCTGCGTAGTCAGCGGCCAGCGGTAGTGCATTGGCTGCCGTGTTGGCACTGTCATCGGCCAGCGCGGCGATCTTGGCCACTGCTTCGGCGGCTTTTTGCAGTTGTGACTGATCCTTCACCTTGTCCACGCCCAGACGCGGCAATGCGCCATCCAGCAAACCCTTGTTCTGAAGATTCAGACCGGAAAGGCCGACGCTCGCATAGTCATCCAGGGTCGGCGCAGCCGTGCCGGCCACAGTCGCCGCAACGATGTGGGCATAGGCATCGACGATGCCCTTGAGCTTGGCCGGGTCGCCCGCCAGTGCAGCGGTGATGGCGGTGCTGGCCAGGGTGGTATTGATGGCGCCAAGATTGTCGCTCACCACCAGCGCGGTGCCATCGCTTCTGACCAGGCCCACGGCCAGGTAGTCGGCAGCCACGGGCTCAGGCTTGGAGGCATCGTCGGCGTAGGCACTGATCTTGGCCTGAGCCTTGATGGCCAGGTTGGCCACGGCTTGCACTTCGGCCAGGCTGTCCACGGCACTGGCGGCATGCGCCGAGACGGCGCTCAACACCGCTGCCGCAGCGGCATTGGAGGTGGCAGCAGGAGCCACGCCCAGCGCGATCAGGTCGGCGGCGGCCAGGCTGGTGGGCAGACGTTCGGCGGCAAAGACTTGCGCGGTGCCGGCCAGTGCCAGCAAGCCCTGGGCAGTGGCCAGCAAGGCTTCCAGCTTGGCGGGAGTATTCATGACGGCCTTGCTGGACTGCTGGTCCAGCGCGGTCTGCAACAGGTCCAGCGCGGCCGGACGGGTGGCGGCATCGACCGTCACCCCTACCCCGCTGAGCAAGGCGCTGAAGGCGGCGCGCGTGGTCGCGCTCAGGGCCGCGGTATCGGCTTTGCCGTTGACCAGGGCAAAGAGCCTGTCCCAGTTGTCGAGGATGGCCTGCAGCTTGGCCGGCGTATCGATCTGGGCAGCGCCGATGGCGACGGTCAGCAGGCTGGCCGAGGCACCGATGCCCTGATCGGCCTCGACGCTGGCCGGGACCCTCAGGCCCATGGCCTTGAAGTCCTCAGCGGTAGGACGACCGGCATCCTCCGGGAAACCGCCTGGTGCTGCGATCAGCTCGGCATAGACCTGAATCTTCTGGTAGGCCGTCACGGCGGTGGCCACGACGCTCTGGAGCTTGGCCAGGCTATTGACGTCGCTGCCGTTGTCGGCACCGGCACGGATGGCGTAGAGCGCAGCGGCCACGGCCGCCGGTTTCTGCGCACTCAGCAGCGCGCCATCGGCAGTGGTCAGGCCCAGCTGGTCCAGCTCGGTTGCACTCAGGCGCGGCGCGCCATCGTTGGCTTGCGCCTGCGCCAGGATCTTGTTGACCAGCACGCCCAGGGCGTCGATCTTGGCCGGGGTATTGACGGCCTCGGGCAGCTTGCCGCCGACCACGCCATCGAGCAGACCGATGGCGGCCGCCTCGGTGGACTTGCCGCTGGTGTTGGTCACGCCGTCGACGCTCGCACCGATGGCCTTGAACTGCGCAGCCGAGAGCGCGGAGCCGGTATCGGGCAAGGCACCGTTGGCACGAGCGAGAATGGCCAGGTAGGCATCGACCACCTGCTTCACATGCGCCGGGGTGTCGGCCTGAGCCGCGTTGATGGTGGCCGTGCGCAGGGCAGCGTTGACGGCCATGAGATTGTCGGCCGTCACCAGGGACGCTCGCACGCCCGTGGCATCGGCCACCGGGTTGACCAGGCCGATGCTGCGGTAATCCTCCACCGAGGGCATGGTGGCCGCATCGGTGGCCGAGACGGCATCGTCGGCGTACAGGCGGATCTTGGTCTGCGCCGCATCGGCGCGATTGACCAGGGCTTGCAGCTTGCTCAGGGTGTTGAGCTCGGAACCATCCTTCTTGCTGCCGGCGATGGCGGCCAGGATGGCCGACCAGTTTTGCGCACTGCCGTCGGCATTGTGTGCCACGCTGGCAAAGCTCACACCCAGCTTGCCCAGTTGCACGGCATCCAGCGGCGGGTTCGCCACGCCACCGGCGGCGGTGACCATGAGTGCCTGGATCAGGTCCAGCAGTTGCGCCAGCTTGTCGGGCAAGGCGATGCGATGGCCGGATTCATCGGTGCTGAGGCTGTCGAGCGTGTTGGCATCCACCGTATCGGCCAGCATGGCCACACCGGTCGCACCGGCATCGTCGAGCTTGCTCTTGGCCAGGCCCAGCGCCAGGAAATCGGCAGCCGTCGGCTTGGGCGAGGCGTCACCCGCGATGCCGTTGGCGGCATCGACCACGTGCTGGGCGGCGATGATCAGACCCTGCAGCTGGTCGGGCGTCTGCACCTGGGCGGCGGAGATGCTCACCGACTTCAGGGCGTCGTTGATGGCATTCAGATACGGTGTGCTGCTGCGGCTGCCATCGACCGGCAGTTGCAGACCCAGGGCATCGAAATCGGCTGCCGTGGGGACATCGCCGCCATCGTCACGGGCGAACTGGGTAATCTTGCGTTGAGACGCGATGGCGGCATCCATCATGGCTTGCAGCGTCGCCACGCTGAGTGCACCGCTGCCGTCATCATTGGTGGTCTGCAGCTTGTTGAGCAGGGACGCCAGACTGTTGCTGACCACGCCGGTCAGCCCCAGCGCACTGAGATCGGCCGGCTTGAGCGTGCTGACCACCGGCGGGTATTGCACCGGATAACGATCCGCCAGCGGCCCCACGGCGGCGACCTGCATGAGCTGGTCCACGGTCAGTGCGAGCCGGTTCAGTTCGGCGACGCTGTCGACCTTGCTGGTACTGTTCTGGGCGTGAACGACGCTGTTCATCAGCGCCAGTGCGCTGGCCGAGGTGGCGGCCACGGTATGCGGCAAGGCCACGCCGATGGCCTGGTAATCGGCGATGCTCGGTGCATCCGAGGACGTACCGCCGCCATTGACGTAGGCCAGCAGCCGGGCATAACTGTTGGCGATGGCACTCAATTGTTCGATGCTGGTGACACCACTGGCATCATGGGTGGCTGCTGTGTCGGCCGAGCTGGGCAGGCTGGTGGCTGGATCGATGCTATTGCCCTTGACCCGGACCGCATCCAGGAACGCACCCTGCACCGCGCTGCTGGTGATGGCGCTCAGGCCCAGCGCCTGCAGGCTCTTGACGCTCAGGCTGGTGGTGCTGCCACCCACGACCGGGTCGTCCTTGCTTTCGCGGGCGGTGCGGATCAGGTCGGCGGCGGTGGCCGCCAGCGCGGCCAGCTTGTCGGGAGTGGCCACGCCGTCGCGGCTCTGCGCGCCCACGACGCTGTTGAACAGGGCCAGCTTGTCGCGGTCCACACGATCCAGGGACTTGCTGCCGCCCACCGCGCTCACCTGCGTACCCATGCCGATGAGGGCGCTGCCAAGCGGTACGCCGATGGCCAGGTACTGCTCCGGCCGCAGTGCTGCGCCGGAGGCATCGCCGCTCTTGCCATCGGCAGCGGCGAGGATGGCGTTGTAGGCGTTGATGATGACCTTGAGCTTGGCACGCGTATCGACGTCGCCACGTTCCAGCGCGGCCACGGCGCCATTGATGCTGGCCAGATTGCGCACATCCACGGTGGCCGCGGCATCCCCGCGATCGACACCGGCGTCATGGTAGTTGGTGACCGTGGGGGCCGGGTTTTTGTCACTGTCCTCGGCGTACTTGATGATGATCATCAATGCTTCATTGACGCTGTTGACCAGGGTCTGGATCGGCGCCACCGCGTTCAGGGTGCCCATGCCTGCGCCTTGGATGCGGGTCAGGATCTGCTCCAGGTTGCCGTCGGCGGCGGTATCGACACCGCTCACGCCCAAGGCGCGGAAGCCGGCCTGCCAGCGCAGGCGGTCGTCGTCAGTCAAGACCGGCAAGGCGCTGCCTGCCGGCTGCGCAGCCAGGTGCAGCACCTGGTCCGCGGCCTGGCCGATCTGCTCGATCTCCGCCACGGTATCGACCTGCGAGCGGGCCTTGCGCTTGAAGACGTCGTCTGTCAGCTTCAGACGTGCCTCCTGTTCGGCAGCGCTGCCGGGCGCCACCGTCAGGCCCGGCAGATGCGCGCCGATGGCGCTGAAGTCCAGCAAGGAGGGATCACTGCCGGGAGTGGCGTCGGGCACCTTGTCTTCATTGCCGTAGGCGGCACCGCTGGCCGGCTCGGCTTCGTTGGCTTCGGCCAGGATGCGGGCATAGCCATCCACCAGTGCCTGCAACTTGCCCGGGCTGGCCAGCCTGGCATACTCGGCGCCATCCAGGGCGCTGGCGGCCGCCGTGGCCACGGTGGCATCGGTGATGCTCACGCCGGCCGCCTGCAAGGCCGCCAGCGCATTGCTGAACTGATCGACGGCCGCAGCATTGCCGGCCACGCCATCGGCCAGATGGCTGATTTTGACCAGCACGTCCACACTGGCCTGCAGGTTGGCCACGTCGGCGGCAGCAGCCGGCTTCATGGCGTCGAGCACGCTTTGCAGGTTGCTCAACAACAGCGCCTGGACGGCGGGATCAGCCGCCGTCAAACCGGTCACCCCCAGCGTGGAGAGCACGTTGGTACTGATCGCCTGCGCCTCAATACTGCTGCTGCCATCGGCCGGGATGGCCCCATCTGCCGCGGCCAGTACCAGCGCATAGGCGTCGGCAATGGCCGCCAGTTTGGAAGGAGGATTCACCTCTGCCGCGCCAATACTGACTGTCTGCAGCACGGAATTGATGGCCTTCACGGCCAGCTCGGGCGTGGCGCGCGGCATGTGTGCGGCCAGCTCCAGCCCCACGCTCTTGAAATCGGCCAGGGTCGGTGCGGCAGCCTTGGCCACGCCATCGGCATAGGCTTCGATCTTCAGTTGCGCCTTGTGGGCATTGTCGGCCAGGGCTTGCAACTTGAGGCCACCGGCTGGCAACGTGCCGATCACGCCGCTGCCGTCATCGGCCGTGGCGGCAATGGCGGCCAGCACCGCCGGGAAGGTATGGGACTGCAGGCCGGTGATGCCGACGTCAGCCAGTTCGGCCTGGGTCAGCAGTGTGTCGCTGATGCTGCCCGTGACTTGGGCAATCAGGTGCTGCGCCGTGGTGGCCAGGCGCGCCAATGCAGGCAGAGTATTGACGGCGGCCGGGTTGGCGTGGTCGACCAGGGTGTTGAGCACGCCCAGCAAGGGCGATGCACTGCCATCGGCGCCCGGTTGCAGGGCCGTGACCAGATCGGCGGGCAGGCCGACCCGTTGATAATCCTGCGGCTGCGGCAGGCTGGCCGCGTTGGCGGCCACGCCGTCGGCGGCAGACAGGATGCGGCCATAGGCATCGACGATGCCCTGCACCAGCGACGGCGTAGCGACCTCGGCCGCCCCCACCGGGGAACTGGCCAGGGCCGAGTTGATGGCCTCAAGCCTGTCGGCGCTCACGCCGCTCACGCCGATGGCGGCATAGTCGGCCAGCGTCGGTGCGGCACGGGTAGCATCATCGGCATAGGCATTGATCTTCAGTTGCGACTGCATGGCGCTATCGACCAGCGCCTGCAACTTGGGCAGGGTATTGGTGGCGCTGCCGTCATCGGCGCTGGCGATGACAGCCTGGGTGACCGAGGCTTGCAGGGCATCATCGAGATTGACCACGCCTAGCAGGAGCAGCTTGGCCTTCAGGTCGGCAGCCCGGTCAGCCGCCGTGTTGCCGGCCAGGCCGCTGTCGTCGCCTGCGGCCAGTGCCTGGACGGCATTGGCCGCCGCCACCAGCTGGCTCACGGCACTGACGGCGAACAGCTCGCGCGCGGTCTTGCCGATGAGGGCCGAATCGATCAAGGAACGGGTGTTCTCGTCACGCGGCGCGGTGGCGCCTATCGTGGCGAAATCCTTCAACAAGGGATCGCTGTGCAGACCACCTACATCGCCTGCCTGGCCGAGAATGCGGCCATACGCGTCAGCAATCTCCTGCAATTGCGCAGGCACGGCGACGCGCTTGCCGTCCACGCTCGGGGTGGCCAGCGAAGAATTGACGGCATTCTGATGCAGGTCATCGTCCACGCCGCGGATGCCCAGGGCGCGATAGTCGGCCATCTGCGGCAGGGCTTGTGCGACATCATCGGCGTAAGCGACGATGCGCGCCGAGGCCGCCAGCGCGCGGGCGGCGACGTCGGCCACCATGGCCGGCGAGCGCAGTTCGGCGCCGTCGTCGGCGGTCCCGGCGATGCCCGAGAGCACCACCGGCAGTTGCGCGGCACTCACCGGGACCGGCAGATGCAGTTCATTGAGTTCGTCGGCGCCGAGGACCATATTCTGGCCCGCCGCCAGCGCAATGACCCGTGCAGCGATGCTGGCCAGGGCCTGCAACTTGGCGACCGTATCCACCGTACTGCGGGCCGCACCGTCGAGCACCTGATTCAACAGGCTCACGGCATTGCCGCGAGCGGTGCCGCCATTGGGGAACAGGGTCTGCAGGGCCTGTACGCCGATGCGTGCGTAATCCTCGGCAGAGGGCAACTGCAAGGCATTGCCGGACACCCCATCGGCCGCCGCCAACACCACGTTATAGGATTGCACCAGCTCGCCCAGCTTCTTCCAGGAAGAGATGGGATCGGCCCCGACCGCCTTGACGGCGCTGTTGATGCTGGCCAGGTTGGCCGCCGTGACCTGGGTGGCACTGCTGCCGGTGAGCAGTGCGCTCTGGTAGTCGCTCAAGACCGGTTCGGTCTGCGTGGGACGCTCCGGATTGATGGGCAGGATGTCCCTGGCGTAGTTGAGGATGGTCTGCAGCGAGCCGATCTTGGCGGAGACCACCGCCTGCACTTCGGCCAGGGTATCGATGTCACCCACGACGCTGCCGTTGTCACGCAATAGCTGCGGCACGCTGTTGAGGCTGGCGGCAACTTCAGCGACGTTGTCGTCGCTGGCGCCGCTCACGCCCAGGCGGGTGAAGTCAGCCGCCGTCAGTGGCACGGCCAGGCTCTTGCCGGCCGGCAGCGCAGCCTGATCCGCCAGGCGCTGGGCTGCCTGGGCCAGTTCATTGATGCGCGCGATGGAGCCGACATCGGCTGCGCTCTTGGCGTCGATGGCGCCTCCCAGCAGACGTGCACCCACCGCCGACAAGGCCGGGCTCACGCCCAGCGCGGCGTAGTCCGCCGCACTCGGATAGGCCGACAGGTCGCTGTTGCCCGCCTTGCCGTCAGCCAGGGCCACCACTTTGTAGTAGGCGTTGACGCTCGCCTGGATGTCGCCGATGGAATCCGAAGCGCTCTGGGGCAGGGCCTTGAGGGCATCGTTGATGCGGGCCAGTTGCTCGCCATTGGTCACGCCGAGCACCCCCATGGCCTTGAAGTCGGCCAGGGTCGGCGCCGGGTTGGCGGGGTCATCGCCATAGACCGAAGCCTTGGCCACAGCCGCATCGGCTGCACGGATGGCGCTGTCCACCAGGGCCTTGAGCGAGACGGCATCGCTGACCTTGTCGGCGTCGGCGGTGGCGGCCACGGCATTGAGGATGGCCGGGACATACTCCTTGTCCACCGGGGCGGCCATGATGCCGTCCAGGCGCGTGCTGCCGTCGGCATTGATCAGGGCACTGCGGGCCTGGGCCAGGGCATTGTCTTCTGCGTTCTGCAAGCGTATCAGCGTGGTCTGCGCGGCGGCCAGCACGGCTTGCTTGGCCGACTTGGTGGTAGCGTCGGCGGCGTCGAAGGCGGCCTGGGCGGTGGTCACGGCAGCCTGGGCATCGTTGACGGCCTTCTCGCTGTTGGCCAGCAGGACCGTATGCTGGATCAGACCGGTGGTGTCGACCACGAAGCGCTGAGTGGACTCGCTGAAATTGCCGGCTGCATCGATCTGGCGCAGATTCAGTTGCGCCTTGCCGTTGCCGGTGAGGGTATCGCCGTTGAGCAGCAGGCGGTCGCCGCTTTTGAGGGCATACCAGCTGCCCGCGGTGATGTCCTCGGTGGTGCCGCCCGCGCGCAGCAACTGCAAGGTGCGGGCATCGGTACCTTTACCGGCCACCAGCCGGAAATGCAGCTCCGTGCCCGCTTCCTGTCCGCCTTGCGGCAGCAGTTGCGCTCCGCGCTGGCTGCTCACACCATCGTTGCTGGCCAGACCATCATCCTTGCCGGCTTCGAACTGCAGGGCCGGCTGGGGCGGCGTAACGGTATCGAGGTTGAATTGCAGAACTTCGGTGGCGGTAGAGGCATTGCCATAGCCGCCCGTGTAGGAAGACCCGACCAGCACCACCCGTACCTTGACCCAGTTGCTGCCGTTGGCGCTGACCACATCGCTGGCGGTGTAATCCACCTGCCCTGCTGCGTTGGTGCCGGACTGGACCAGCTTGCCGGCTTCCTTCCAGACGCCGAAGACAGGATGCCCGCTGGCATCCAGGCTGGTGGCCACGGCGAACTGCAGGCGCTCGTCGCCGGCCAGCGCCTTGGTCAGGCGCACCAGCAGGCTGCCATCGCGGGTGATCTTGTCGGTGTTGCCCTGAGCCGCCGGCATGCGCAGCGGATCGTCACCGGCGCGGCCGTTGTAGCTGCTGTCATTGAGCAGCAACGGGCCCGGCAAGGCGAAGCCGGTCATGCCGGTCGGGGTGGTCAGGTCAACACGCACGTCCTCTTTCTGCCAGACCGTGTAGTTGGTCCGGTTGTTGTAGCCATCGGTGACGGTGACCTCGGCGACCACGGGCTGGGAACGGTCCAGCAGCAGCAACTGCTGGGTGGTATCGTCGTCGGACTGCAGCACGGCCTGGCCGCTGTCGTCAGCACGTGTGGCCGGCAGGCTGATGCGCAGGTCGCGGCCCAGCGTGTCCTTGCCGTCGAGCGCCACGCTGACGGTGGCATAGGGCGGGGTCTTCACGCTCAGGCCGCCTTCGAGGAAGTCGCCCTGATCCAGTTGCAGGGTGGAGCCCACCGGCGCGCTCTGCCATAGCTCGGGATTGCTCATGACCGCCTGCTTGATGTAGAGCGTGGGTTCGGCAATGGCCACGTGGTTCTCTTGCAGGTAGGTGGCGATGGTGGAGCCACCGGGCAGTTTCTGCAGGCTGTCATAGCGCGCCTGGGCCGAGGCCACGGCGTCGGCGCTGCTGTCGGGGTTGTTGATGATATTGAGCAGCGGTTCGCTGAACAGTTGTGCCTGCAACAGGTTCGACGACGCCAGCGACTGACCGCGCGCATTGGTCGCCCATTTCAGGGCGGTATTGCTGTCGTCGACGAATTGCAGGGTGTTGGCCAGCTTCTGGAGGACGTCGGCCTGGGTCGGATAGGCCTTGCCATCGAGTTGCACCAGGTTGGCAATGGCCTTGAGCGCGGCCCCGTAGTTGTAGGCTTCGGTACTGATTCCGGGATTGAAGCCAGGGTTGGCGATGATCTGACCGCTGCCGTTCTGGGTGACCGTGGGGACGACTTCACCGCCAATGGCATCGACCTTGAAGAAGCCCCCGACGGCATTGTTGATCGCGGCGATGCGCTGGGCCGTCAGGTCGGCTGCCTCGGCGGGATTGGTCATGCCGGCGTCCAGACCGGCCTTGATGACGGCCAGTTCGGTCAGGGCAGTGACGTTGACGGTCTGGTTGGCACCGGTGGCCGTGACCAGGGCGCGCAGGGGGCTGCTGCCCAGGTCGGTCAGCTTGAGTGTGGCTTCGTCGGCGTAGTTGTCGGGCAGACCGGGGGTATTGTCGCGAATGACGATGAGCACCGTGCCGCGATAGGCCGGCTGGTTGAGCACCAGAGAATAGCGGCCATCGATCACCTGGGCGGCCTCGCTCAGGGCATGGCCGTGGTCGTCATAGGCGATGGCGGTGGCATTGTTGAGCGGGCCCAGCATGGCCGCCCCCGAGAGGGTGGGCTTGACGTCGCTCTGGCTGGACGCGCCCTGCCCTGCCGCCGCGCCACTGCCACTCGCGCTGGCCGCGCTGGCCGCGCCGGCCGCTCCACCGCCGCCACCGCCACCGGCAGCAGCCAGCAGGGCCAGAGCGCCTGCGGCGATCGGCCATTGCACGCCCCAGTTCTTTTCGTGCTGGGAATTGACCTCGACATCAGCCAGCTGCTGCTGGCTGTCGGGCGATTTGACGGGACTGAATTCAGGCGTGGCGGTATTGCCGGCCACGCCGCTGGTGGCCACCGCCGCTTGCGGGGCCTTCTCTCCTTCTTCGACGATGATGGGCTTGTCGGCCTCGTCCTCCTGGGTCCTGGCTTTGTCGGTCTTGGCGTTGTTCTGGTTGTAGCGCGTGATTTCCTTGGAACTGACGGTCAGATTCGCCTCGGGGGAAACGTTGATCTGATCGATCTGCTGGAACATGCGCCCCAGCTGCAATTGCCCGTCGGCGAAATGCAGCTGGGTATCCGGTGCGCTCAGCGCCTGCATGGCGCCGCCGCTGAGGATGATGCGCTCGCCATTGGCCAGCACGATCAAGAGGTCAACATCCAGTGCTCGGACATCCTTGATGGAACGGATGGAGACCTTCTTGAAGAACTGCGCGGCTTCGGACAGCTTGAGGACGGTGGTAGTCATGGTAATTTCCCTCTCTTATTTATTTTGGTGTTTGGTATGGATGGTCTTTGCTTCGGGATCAGGTCATGCGAACGTCAACCGGGCAGCACGCCGCCGGTCGTGTACTTCAATTCAAACAAGTTGTAGTGCGCACGGTTGGGGTCGCCGAGGCTGGAAGCGTTGGCACTGCTGTAGACACCACCAGAGGCTGAAGTAGCCCAGACGTAGTGCGCGCTGCTGCCATTGGCGGTGGCCGTCCAGAAGTCCTGGGCCAGCACGTCATCGGCAGCGCTGTTGCCGTAGCTGCCCTTGACGCCGGTCGCGCTGCCCCAGGCAGCACTACCCAAGGCGAGCTTGCCCCACAGATCGCTGTCGCTGCCCAGCAGCGTGGCGCGGACCTGACCGTTCTGCCCCGGCACGGTGAGACCGCCGCTGGCATCGAGGTTGGTGATGTAGGTAGTCGCATCGCGCTGGTCGATCGCGTCATCGCCATTGACATCCAGGAGGTAGAGGCTGCGGTCCTTGTCCACCAGGATCAATTTGGGGCTATTGGCCGGCGCCGTGACGCCCGTGAAGGACAACGGAATCGCGTTGAAACGGGAAGGCAGCTCCGGGCTGATGCCCGTGCTTGAGAGAATTGTTTCTCTATGGCCGCGATCATCGTTGAAGTTCAGCTCGGCCTTGATCTCACCCTTGCCCAACAGATCGGAGGTAACGACCAGCGTTGAGGAATCGCTACCCTTGTAGTGATCTCTGGAGATCTCTTGGCTATTCCCGTCAGTGCCTACCAAATACCACTTGTAACTGTAGGCACTGTTCACCGTACCGTCCGGATCGGTGATCTGCCCACGCGAGGCCGTCAGCACCGTTCCCACCTTGCCAATGCCTGTGACGGTGACCTCGCCACTGGCTGGCATGTTGTTCGGAGCGTTGCCGACGGTCAGGGCGTTGCTGGTGAGGTTTTCGGAGTAGCCGTCGTTATCAACGTAGGTGACATGGACCTTGATCTGCTTTCCATAGTCAGTATCCTGAACCAGATAGCTCCTCTCAGTTTCGTTGAGCCGCGTCTCTCCATCGACTATCCATTCATAGTGAACATTGCCGGGACCATTTCCGTCCACGATGCTGGCCTCAACTCTCTGACCCAACTGAAGCTTCTCAGTGTTAGCAATGGGTTCACCTTGGGCATCATAGGTGGCGATAGTGACATCGCCCATCTGCTGACGCGGCCAGACTTTCATGCTGTCGCCTGGTTGGGAATACTTTTCTTGGTTGCCTGCCTGATCGACAAACTCGCCGACTAAGTGAATAAGTTTGTTCTTATCCAACACAGCCTCGGTGACCACGAAGTCGAGCGGGTTGAGGATATTATTCTGAGGTATCGATGCGCTGTCCCGCCACTTAAAGCTCTGCTCATAACCGGCGGGGAGGCCGTCGTCATCGGTCACGATGACCCGGACATGATCCCCGTAATTCAAACGCCTGTCGGCAGGTCCGATCTCCTTGTCGTTGACCATGATGACCACTTTTGCCGGAGCATTCGGCCCGGTCACCGCAGCGGTATCACTCGACGCTACGACCTCGTTCCCCCCGGCCCCATCCGTATACCCGGCCGAGACCTTGATGGTCTTGCCCTTGTCCGTCTCCCTCACCTGGTAGCTGGCCGTGTTGTTGCCAGGCACCGGGGTACCGTTCACGGTCCATCTGTAGGTAACGAGGCCGGTGGGATTGCCATCCGGATCGCTCACCGTGGCTAGCAAGGTTTCGCCCACTTGCGGGGCGTTGGCGTTGGCGTTGCGCATGCCGGAAAGCTGAACACTGCCGGGGCGATTGAAGGGGATGGCGAAGCGGTCACTCCCCGCGCCCGTGTTGTTTGCCGCATCCGTATAGGAACCAGCCTTGACCTCCACGCTGGCGCCAGACGACGTGACATTGTCGGGCGTGAAGATGGCCGTGCGCGTGGAGCCCGTCCCGGTGACGGAATCGATTTGGCCGCCGACGACAGTGATGTCGTCCTTCGTGAAATCCTTCACGTTTTCACTGAAGGTGAACAGCAGCTCCACCGGCTGTCCCGAGCGCGCCACCGTGTCCGGTTTGAGTGCCACCTGCACCGTGGGGGCGATATGATCCCAGGTCATGGTCAGCCCGGTGCCGTCCTGTTTGACGACATCCACCGCACTGCTGTCCTGGCCGGCATAGGTCTGGACTGCCTTGAAATTGCGGTAGGTCCCATTGAGCGCGGCGGTGTTGATGTTCACCTTGCTGGCGACCAGCAGACCCTGGCCTACCACCACCCCGGCGGTGATCATCGCGCCGTTGCTGTCGGTCAGGTCGGCCATGAATTTCACGGTCGCGCCGCCGACCCTGCCACCGGTGATGTCGAATGACAAGGTGGTCTCCGCCGTCGGATCAGTGGGCGTGTTCTGGCTGGCCTGCACGCGGGTCAAGGGGGGCAACGGCGCGTTGTTGAAGACCTCGAGACCACCAATGGCGGCTGCCGAGGCTGTGCCGAAGGTACCGGAAGCGGTTTGCAGGACTACCTTGATGTCGGCATAGGTGGCGTTGGGCAGCGCACTGGCGGTGTTGACTTCGACGAAATGACCGCTTTTGTTCGCTTCCGAGACATTGATACCCGTCTTGTACTGAATCACCGAGTCCGGACCGATGGTCTTGCGGCCCAGTTCCACATCACCGCTATCAAAGCGGTTATTTCCATTCACATCGCGGAACAGCACGGCCACCTCGCCGTCGTTGCCGCCCATGAAATCGAAGCGCGGCTGCTGGATGCTGGTGCGGTAGTCACGCGCTTGCGTTCCCCTGGCTTTGGCATCGTTGGCCTGGTTCTGGTAGTCGCCGTACTGCTTATCGCTCAGGGAGTCCTGGATATCGTCGAAGGCCAGATTGGTCGGCGTTGCAGAAGGCGCGGTCGTATCGATCTGGAAGCTGCCGCTGGTGCTGGTCTTGCCCAGCCGCAGCGGTTCGCTGGCGTTGCCGTTGGCGCTCGTCTGCTTGACCACCACGTTGCTGTAGATGCCATCGGTCAGTGCCGCACCGCTCATGGCCACGGTCTGCGCAGCCCCGGTGGCAACGAAGTCCAGCAAGGTGAGTTCGGCCCCCTTGCTGGTGGCCGTAACAACCACGCGCGCGCCCTTGGTCAGCCCCTCGAAGTGGAAGCTGGGCCGGGTCACGTTGGTCAGACCGTCGGCGGCGGTGCCGGCATCGCTGGCGGCATCAAGCTGGAAGGCGGTTGGCTGGGGCGGTCGCAGAGCATCGACGTTGATGGGCCGGACATCGATATTGGTGCCGGCCTGGGTCGGCACGACGGTGCCCAGGTCATTGCCGGCCAGGTCCTTGGCAGTGGTGGTGAAGCGGTCGACCTTGAGCCCGCTGAAAGTCTCGCCGGCCTGCACCGTGTAGCGGCCGAGCAGTTGCGTGGGATCGCTGGAATCCACCTCCAGCGTGGCGGTGCCGCCGTTGTTGAGCGTCACGGCAAGCTTGCCACCGGCGCGCAGCGGTTCGCTCACCTTGGCCTTGAGCGACAACGTGTCGCCGATGATGAGCATCTTGTCGGCCGTGGCACTGAAACTGACTACGCTGGGGGCGTTGTTGTCCACCTTCAGCGACGTGTTGACGGGCAAGGCAGCATGGCGAAGATCGGCGATGTTGCCGGCCACGTCGCTGAGGACAGCATTTTTCGGATCCAGGCTGCTGGCCACCACGGCCACGCCGGTATCGGCCCTGTCATTGGGAACGATGGTGTAGACGAAACTGAAGGCGCGACCGGTAGTGCTGCTGCCATTGGGCTGATAGGTGGCCTGCCGCTGTTCCTGACCGACCTGCAGGGTCAGCGTCGGCAGGCCGGCAGCCGTATCAATACGCACGTCTTCATTGAATCGGACCAGGGCGGTGATTTTGTCCCCGGCGCGATAAGCGCCAGGGGAACTACCATCGGCGGCTGTCGCGCTGAGTTCAATGCTGTTGACGACCGGTGCAGTGCTGTCGACCTTGAAGCCCGGATTGGGTGGCGTGGCCAGATTGCCGATGGTGGCGCTGTTGCCGGAAAGGTCGGTAATGCGCGCATTCTGCAATGACAGCGCCGCCGCGGGAATGACGACACCTGCCGCATCGTTGTCGCCATTGGTCAGTGTGTAGGTGAAGAGCAAGGTCTTCTTGTCCGCATCCGGGGACTTGAAGGTGGCGGTACGGATGTTGTCCCCCACCTTCAGGGCCAGGGTCGGTGCCGGGGCTGATCCGGTAGCGGTATCGATCCTGATCTCTTCGGAGAAGCGCACGGCGGCAGTCAGTTCCGCGCCGGTCTTGTAGATGCCCGCTGCGGCCTCCGCCGGGGTACCGGCCGACAGGATCTTCACCTCCTCGACGGTCGGGATGATGGTATCGACCTTGACGTCGGCATTTTCCGTCTTGGCCGGGGCCGTCAGAACCGCCAGGTTGCCTGCCAGGTCGGAGATGCGTCCGCCGGCCAGCCTGATGCCATCCGCCGGCAGGGCGATACCTGCTGCCGCATGGTCCCCGGCGACGATGGTGTAATCGAAGAGCACCGTCTTCTTGCCGTCAACGCCCTCCTCCTGCCAGCTGAACACTGCCGCGCGCAGGACTCCACCGACGTCAATATCCACCGTGGGCCTGCCCGTGACCGAGACGGCTTCATTGAACGTGACCTTGACTGTCACGGTGTCGCCCACGTGGAAATAGGAGGCCGTGGATGAATTGCCGGGGGCGACCTTGCCGGTCACCACGCGCTCCATCACTTGCGGTGGCGTCACATCGATGACCTGGGTGACCAGATCGGGCTTGTTCAGGGTCTGGTTGCCAAGCGCATCGCGCAGCACGGAACCGCCGACGGAACTGGCATTAGCGATCAAGCCCAGGGTGATGTTGCCACCGGCGGGGGGAGTGGTCGGCATGACCGTCACTTTGTACTTCAGCGCGTCGATTCGGGTGACGCTCGCTATCGTACCGTTAGTGGCACTGAAGTTCCTGGCGTCCATATCGCCCCAAATGGGCCCGACAGGTTCGCTCAGCGTGACAGTAAAGCTGACCGGCGCGCTTCCCATGACGGGCCCGTCCACATCGCGGGTGGCCGTGATCTGTGGTCCCAGGGTATCGATGGCCTGGGTGGCAATCGTCTTGCCGGTCTCGATCAGGTTGCCGGCGTTGTCGCTCAAGGGATTGGCGAGGCCGGCCTTGAGGCTCAATTCAACGTTGCCTGCTGCCACATCCTTGTCGGGCTGAATGATGACGCGGTAAGTATTGGCCGTGGTGCTCACTGGCTCGACGCGCGTGACGCTGCCCCCGGTCGCCTCAAAATGCTCCTTCGTGGGGATGGTCTTGAGTCCTTCACTGAATTGGATGGTGAAGTAGAACGGGACATTGGTCGGGCCGTTGGTCGGCACGTCACTGCTAGGCTGTCTGCCAATATTGAACGCACCGACCACCGTTGCCGCCGGTGCCTCGGTATCCATCTTGAACGCCAGTGCTGAACTGACCGCGCTGCTGTTGCCGGCAGGGTCGGTGGCGGAGGCGGAGACAGTCAGGTCGCCCTGCCCCAGTTTGTTCAGATCCGCGTCGGTGAAGCCGATGCTCTGGGCCGCGCCGACGCCGGTCACGGTCTTGCTCAGCACCTCCACGTCACCTCTCTTGAAGCTCAGACGGACCTGGCTGCCGCTTTCGGCGCTCAGGCTCAGGCCCTCGGTGGTGGCGGTGCCGCGACCGAACTTCCCGGACGCAGGTGCCGCCTTCACATCGGCCGGAAGGTCAATGACCGGCACGAGAGGCGCGATGGTGTCGATCTTGACTTCCTGACCGTCGCGCGGCTTCGCACCAGCGACAACGACGTTGCTGCCGGCAATGTCTTCCAGCACGCTGTCCTGATTGATGAAGGTACGGGCAGTGAAAACACCGGTATTGCCGTCGTCGATATTCTGGGCCACCGTGTACGTGAATCTGAGCGTATCGGTTCCCAGACCGTCGAAGTAAGTGGCCTTGCCAATCTGGTCAGGCTGTGAGCCGGCCCCGTTGGCAATCAGATCGACGAAAAGGTTGGAAGTGGTCTTTCCGACCTTCAGGAAGACCGGACGATCAAACTTCACCGAGACTTCGATCACTTCAGCCTGGCGATAGAAGCCCGAGGCTGGCTTGGCACTGGTGACGTCGAGCACCAGCTTTTTCGACGCTTCCTGGTCGATGGGCGGAAGATAGGTCAGGTCAACGGACTTGCTCGGGCTGCGATTGCCCGCCTGGTCAATGATGGTGGTATAGACCTTGTTGACGCCATCCTGGAGCTCACCTCCACTCAGTGCCACGGTGGCGCCATTGGTGGAAGGCCCGGAACCGGGGAGGATCCCGACCACCGCCGTGCCAAGCTTTTGCGAGAGGCCTTCGTCGCTCCAGACCTCGATCACCGAGCCAAGCGAGCCGCCTTGTACCAGCAGCGAAGGTTTTTTGATGGAGGTGATATTGTCGGACCTGCTTTCGTTATTGGTATTGACCCCTCTGTCGCGGCCAGTGTCGCTGGCGGCGTCCAATTTGACCAGGACAGGTGCGTCGGGGGCGGTCATGTCCAGCGTAAAGCTGGCATTGCCACCGGCCCCCATCGGGAACGTCAGCGGCACCATGGCGCTGACGTTGCCGGCTTTGTCGGTGATCTGTGCAAACAGGCTTATCGGCAGACCATCTGCCGCCGCAGGCGCTTTCGCAGCGGAGGTCAGTCTTTCCACGATCCCCGCCACGTAGCTCTGCTCCGTGAACCTCGCATTGCCATTGCCATCCAGCACGGCATTGGCGAGGACGGCATTCGTGAGGTTAGGGGCGGAGACCAGCAACCTGACACTGGCGCCCTCGTCGCCCTTCAAATCGGATTGGTTCACATGGACGGTGAACTTCTGCTTGATATTATTGGTCACCACGGAATTGGCGGACTGCGGACTATTGCTGACACTGACGCCGGCAATCGCATTGAGCTCGCCGTCCACGGGAATCCTGTCCGGCTGACGGAAGCCGTCGTTGCCGACGCCAAGAAGGACAGCGCTCAGTTCGAGCGTCGGATTGGCTGGACGGATGGTATCGACCGTATAGGGGGACACCACCCTGGTCGACTCCACGCCCAGGGACTGGGCAATCTCGCCCGATATCGCCCGGCCCGGCAAATCCGACCATTTTCCGGCGTTATCAGAAACAAACAGCGTAGCGCCACCATCGGCAAAGATGGTGGTACCCGGCGGGAACTGCAGCGCGTTCTCGGGAATCTCGAGCTTGCCATCCAGCCCCTGGGTGCTCTCCCCGTCCTTGTTGGACAGCGTCAGCGAAAAATTCAGTACGTCGCTGGTCGAGCCCAGGAGATTCTGGACGCTTGCCTTGAAGGGCTTTCCAGCGATCGTCACGTTCAGCGTGGGTGCATGGTCCCAGGAAATCCTGGTCGACAGCGTCACCGCAATACGGATGGTATTGGCCGAGCTGACATCGCCGCCATTGAAGATGTTGCCAGGAGGTGCGCTCTCCACGACGACAGGTGTATTCCCCAGGCTGATACGGGCGCCCGCCGAGGCAAAGCCCAGAGCACTGCCGGTGGCACGCAGCTGGTACTGGGTCGTGACGGCCTGGGCGACATCGTAGTAGCTGGTTTGGGTCGCCGGGTCCGTCTTGACCGGCAGCAGGAAGACGCTGGCGTCAGACGAAGACGACTGCGCAGCGCGAGCGCCGTTGGTGGAGTTGTACTTGGCGGGATCGTCCAGGTGCGTAGGCACGACCAGGTTGAAGTAACCGCCGCCCTTGTTGGCGACATTACCGGCGGTGCTGCCGACCTGATCCACATCCTTCTTCGTGAGAACGTAATCATAGATGAAGGGTTTTGCATCCTGGACCGGGCTGCCATTGCCATCCAGCTTGATGAACTCGATGCGCAGCGAGTCGCCTTCCTTGGCCGAGTCGGCGGTGTTGACCTTCAGGGTCAGGCCATCGGCAAAGTTGGACGCGCCGAGGGTGACATCCGCACCCGGGGTCGGCGTCAGTCCGCCGGCTACCTTTTCCTTTTGCGTATCGATGGTGATGTACGGGATCTGGGCCCCTTCGGCGCCAGTGCCCGTGACGGCGGAAGCCTGATACAAGCGAGCCGCGCCTTCATCCAGACCCACCTGGGCCGAGCCGCTGCCGTCGGCCTTGTTGAGCTGGATGCTGCGGATCTTGTCCAGGTTCAGGACGGGCTTGCCGTCCTGCAGTTCGAAGGCCTGGGCCAGCACATTCAGGGCGGCACCCAGCGCCTGGTCGCCGTCTACGCCGGCGTCGTGCTGGGCTTGGGCCATGCCGGCCAGCACGCCCAGGGCCAGGCCATAGTTCTGGCTGTCCGTGGTCTTGACAGGACTGCCCCCACCGGCCAGGAAGCTCGGCAGCACGTGGACCAGATCGCCGGAGCTGATGCCGAAGGCCTTCGCCACGGCGGCATGGACGGCCTCGATGGTCGCCGCCGACAAGTCCTGACCGATGTGCTGAGCGGCCAGGGTGGTGAGCGGGTTGACCGTGACCTGTTGGTCCGAGGCCAGGCCGCCGATCAGGGCAATCAGGGGGGTGCTGCCCAAGGTCATCAGGCCGCCGACTTCATCACGGTGGTCGGCACCGCTGCCGTTATCGCTGAGGACGACCCGCAGCATGTCCTGGGCGCTGACCTGGCTCTTGTCGACCTTGATGCTCATGCGGCCGAAACGGTCCACCGTGGTGGTGTCGGCCACGTCCTGCCAGTTTCTGCCATCCCACTTCTGCACAGCCGCGCGCACCGTGGCCGTTGATTCGAACTTGCCGGCGGCGGGGGTGACCGTGAGGGTCCAGGCATTGCTGGGTGGCGCCGGGGTCGAACCGGTATCGCCACCGGCCGCGCCGGTTCCCGCAGGCGCGGCGCTGCTGCCGCCACCGCCGACGGCCAGTCCCAGCAAGGCCAGCGCGCCGCCACCGAGGGCGACCGGCAGTTTCCAGTCCTTGCCGAACAGGCTTTCCAGCCAGTCCGGGCCGGCCTTGGAGGGCGTGCTCGGCAAGGGCGCGGCCTGCCGCAGCAGTTCTTCACCCACACTCACCGGCGCGTCCAGATTGCCGCCGCTGCCAGCGCTGGAGCCGCCGGAACCGGCATCGCCGGCCTGGGCCAGCAGCAAGCGCGACTCATCGCCGCTGACGTCGGCCGGTTTGTCCTGGTCCGTTTCGTCATCCCCGCCCTTGCTCCGGCGCACCGACATGGCGGCCTCGGCACTGGCCAGCGACTGCTCGGCCGTGCCGTCATCAGACACGAGGGGCAGTTCCGAGAGCGTCTGCTCGCCTGCGACAGCTGGCTGGTCCTGGTCGTGCTGCGGGCCCTGCTTGTGCGGTTTGGCGGACTTGCCTGCGGCTACTGCGGACGGATGCCGGGCCGACGGCATGATCAACGGTACCGGGGCAGTGCCCAATTGCTTGTTGCTGATCGGGTTGGTTCCAGCCTTGTTTTGATCATTGCTCATACGTAGCGTGCTTTCTCTGGTCTAAAGAGTGAGTGTTGAAGGAAATAAGTGACGAAATCGGCGCGCCAGACAGGCCAGGGCCAACCTCAAGTTGGCCCTGGCGGCTACTGCTGCTTAAGAACTGGCGCCCACGACGGTGCCGGGATCGCTATCGGACTGCGGTATCGGCTGCGGGTCTTGCTCGATCTTCTGGGCGAATGCCTGAAGATCGGGGATGGCCCATTGCTGCTGCGGTTGCGCCCTGCTGGCGAGATTGAGATCAAGCTTGTCGATGCGGGCGATGATCTCGATGAGTTGCGGCTGCAGTTGCTGGCCTTGCTGCAACAACTGCGCGCCGACCGTTTCCACGGCCACCTGGGTGCCGCTGGTGCCGGTCAGGATGCTGTTGAAGACCTGGCCGTGTTCGCGTTGCTCGCGCAGGGTGGCGTCGATCAGCTCGGCGAGCTGGCGCAGATCCTGGCCCAGGCCGCTGCGCAGGTTCTCGGCGTGTTCGCGCATGGCGTGGCGGGACAGTTCGGCATCCTCGTTGGCAGCGGCGATCAGATCGCTGAGCTTGCGCGACACGCTGCGCTGATCGTCGTTCACTTCGGTCTGGCCGACGGCGATGCCGGCCAGGTGCGTTTCCATGGCGCGTACGCTGGCCAGCAGGCCCTGGTGCGCCTGCTGGGTGTCTTCGAACTTGTGTACCAGGGCAGCCAGGCGCTGTTCCATGGTGGCGGCGATCTGTTCCAGTTGCGGACGGTCCTGGGCCTGGGCGGCGGTGCGCTTCTCCAGGGTTTCCAGACACTTGACCAGCGGCTCGCTGGCCTGGCGCATGCGGGAAGAGGCCAGCAGGATGGCTTCGGTCTGCTGGTGCATCTCGCTGCGGATGGCGCGGATTTCCTGCAGCTGGGCATGGCCATCGGCGGAGCTGCCGACGGACTGGCGCTCCTCGGCCTGGGCGGCTGCCGGCTGGCAGATGGCGTCGGCCACACTCAGGTAGGCGGCTTCGGCGCGGGCGCACAGCACGCGTTGCAGCCTGCGCGTGGCCAGCAGTTGGACGTTGTTGACGATGGAACCGCCCAGACCCAGCAGCGAGGCCACGAAGGCGTCACCCATGCCGGCCAGCGGGCCGCTCATCTTCTGGAAGAACTGCGCCATCATGTCGCTGCCTGCCGTGCCGGCCACGCCGAACAAGCCGATCAGGGCGGCCACTTCCTTGAGCGTGACGATCAGGCCGAGGAAGGTACCGAACAGGCCCAGGCCGATCAGGGTATTGGCGATGTACTGGACCAGCGTGGTACGACGCTGGATGTTTTGCTTGAAGTTGTCGGCCTGATGTTGCAGGCGCGCCGCATCGTGGACCTGGACTTCCCCATCCTCGCGCTGCAACTGCTGGAACAGTGCGCGCACCTCCAGCCCGGCGGAGGCATGGTGGAGACTGTCGTTCAGGTTGGCCAGCTTGGCCTGGCGATCCTGGCCCTTGGCGGAGCGGAAGCGCTGCACCAGCTGCGTGAGGTAATTGCCTTCGGCCAGAAAGCGCCAGGTCTGCCAGATCGTGAGCAGCTGGCCGCTCACCGTCACGACGATGAGCAGGACCACGAAGTACGGGTTGGCAACGTGCTCCATGAGCTGCATGACGCGCTTGAAGAGCAAGGCGTTGACCAGCACGTACATGAAGAAGACCGCCAGCGTGCCCACCCAAGGTAGCAGGTAGGCCGGGTCGGGAGCGGATTGCTTGGGCAGAGAGATGGGTTTCATGGAATTTTCCTTGTAGTAGGGGTAGGGGGGCAATCGAGGGCGCTTATCGCTCTCCCATCGATTCCTGCAAAGTCTTGGCGATAGGCTTGACCAAGAAGGAGAGGACGGTACGGGTATTGGCCTTGATTTCGACGGTCGCGGTCATGCCAGGCTTGACGTGGATGGCCCTGGCTTTGCTGCCCTTGAAGACGGCCTCGTCCAGGGCGATATGAACACGGTAGTAAGGCACGGCGCCCTGGCGTGTTTCGTCCAGCAGGGTATCGGGGCTGACGTAGACGACATGGCCGTTGAGGGTGCCGTAGATGGAATAGTCGTAGGCATCCAGCTTGACGTTGGCCTGCTGGCCGTGCTTGACGTAGGCGGAGTCGGCGGTGGACACCTTGGCCTCGACGATGAGGTTGTCCGTGGGCAGGATTTCCATGACCACATCACCGGCGCGGACCACGCCGCCGATGGTGGTGAGCTTGATGTTCTTGACCACGCCATCGGCCGGCGCCCGCAGTTCGGTGTGTTCCAGCACCTGGGTACGGTCTTCCAGCTGTTCGCGCTGGGTGTTGAGGTCTTCCTGGACCTTGGTCATGTCCACCAGCGCTTCCTGGAAATACTTGTTGCGCTTGTTGTTGATCTGCGCCCGGATGTCAGCCACATTGCGCTGTAGCCGCAGCACGTCGGCGCGGCCGACGTCGCCGGTCTTCTCCAGGTTGCGGTTCATCTCCAGTTCCTGCGAGGCCAGGCCGAGCATGTCATTCAAGGCTTGCAGATCCTGGTCGATCAGGGTCTTGCGCTTGATGTACAGGTCCTTCTGGTTGGCGATGTATTCCTTGTAGTCCAGCAGGTCGGAATCAAACACCAGGGGCTGGCCGTACACTTCGGCCCGCAGGCGCGCCAGGCTGATCCGCAGCGCGGCCACCTTGGCGCGACTGTCGTTGAGGGAAGTCTGGATGCGGTCCTGTTCCAGCACCATCAGCAGTTGGCCCTGCTTGACGGATTCGCCCTCCTTGACCAGGATCTGCTTGACCGGCCCGCCATCGGGCGCCTGTACCGACTGGGTACGGGAAACGGCGATCACCTGCCCCTGCGCGCGGGTCACCTGATCGATGGGGCTCAATGCAGCCCAGACCAGCAGCAGCACGACACTGAACATGGACAGGCGCAGCATCCAGCGCGCCGATACCAACGGGTTGTGGTTGTGGGATTTGATTGGATTCATCTTTGATGTCATGGTCATGGCGGGCCTCAGGCAACGGTGACGGCGTTGGTGCCAGGCGTTTCGCCACGCAGGCGGGCGAGGACGGCATCACGCGGACCGTCGAGCACGACGCGGTTGCCGACCACCACGATGACGCGGTCCACCATGGGCAGGAAGGCTGGCTTGTGGGTCACCACCACGAGGGTGCGACCGCCGCTGATTTCTTCATTGAGCACACCCAGGCAGTGACGCTCCAGGTCTTCATCCATGGACGCGGTCGGCTCGTCGAGCAGGAAGATGTCGGGCCGACACAGCAGCAGCCGGGTAAATGCCACCAGCTGGCGCTGCCCGCCGGAGAGGCCGCGTCCGCCCTCCTGGATTGGCAGATCCAGTCCCTTGGGATGGGCGGAGACCAGACGCAGCAGGCCGGTACGCTCCATGACCTGGCGCAGCGCTTCGTCGCCGGGATCGGGCAGACCGATGAGCAGGTTCTCGCGCAGGGTGCCGACGAACAGACGGTGATCCTGCTGGAGGTAGCCGATATGCTGGTTCAGTGTCAGGCGATTGATGTTGGCCATGTCCAGGCCATCGATGAGGATGCGCCCCTGCTGCGGGCGGTACAGGCCCGACAGCAGTCGCAGGATGGTGGACTTGCCGGCACCGATCGGCCCCAGGATGGCAACGCGCTCGCCGGCCTTGATGCTGAGCTGGTCGATGCTCATGGCATTGAGCATGCTGCCGGCATAGGTGAATTTGACTTCTTCCACGCGGAACTCCCCGCGCAGGCTGTCAGGCGTGAGCTGGCGCTCACCGCCCTGGTCGGTTTGCAGCGCATAGATCTTTTCCAGGCCGGCCAGGGTGGCCTTGGTGTGGGCGCGCTGCACCATCAGCCCAGGGATCATCGCCACCGGCGCCAGGATGCGGCCGCCCAGGATGGAACAGGCAATGAGCGCACCCATGGTGATCTGGCCGTTGATGACCAGGAAGGAGCCGACGATGACGGTGGTGGAATAGCTCAGTTGCTGCAACATGGCGGCGATGTAACCGGCATGGTCGCCAATGGCGCGCATGGCCATGTCGCTGCGGATGGATTCGGCGCTCACATCGATCCAGCGCGAGAGGAACTTCCAGCCCCCGGAACCGGACTTGATGGTTTCCACCCCTTCCACCGTCTCCACCAGCAGGCCGGTCTTGAGGTTGGAGGCGGCGGCGCTCTTGTCGGCCAGGCGCACCACCTTGCGGTTGGAGAGGTAGCCGATGCCGATGGCAGTCAGCCCGAACAGGGTCGGCACCAGCGCCATCCACGGACTGGCGATGAAGGCGATCACCAGGACGAACAGCAATCCCAGCGGCAGGTCCACCAGCGTAAAGAGCGTCTGCGAGGTGTAGAAGGAACGGATCTGCTCATAGCCGCGCAGCTGACCGGCCAGGCTGCCCACCGAGCCGGGCAGCTGGTCCACCCGCACTGACAGCAGGCGTTCGAAGAGGGCCTGCGAGAGCTTGGCATCGAGGCCGGACACGACGTTGTCCATGATGTGCGAGCGCGCGAACTTCATGCCCAGCTCGAAGAGGATGGCCAGCGAAACGCCGATGGCCAGCACGATCAGCGTGGCCACGCCGTGGGTGGGAATGACGCGGTCGTAGACCTGCATGGAGAAGATCGACGCCCCCAGGGCGATGATGCTCATGACCACCGAGGCGATGACCACTTCGAGGATGACGGGACGGAACTCGGCCAGCGCCTCCTTGAAGACACGCTCGAAACCGTGCTGTTCTTCCTTGCTGCTCAGGGCGGCAAAATCGAACTTGTAGGCGCCCTCTTCCAGGTCACTGTCGCTGATGAGGGCATGCCCTTCTTCACTGATGAAGATCCAGCGACCGTCGGGACGCTGGTCGACGATGACGCCCCAGCCACGCTCGCCGACCACGCCCAGCATGGGCAGCTGGGCACGCTCGGGCTTGTCCAGATGCTGTGCCTTGGGCAGACTCAGGGCGGCACACAGGCCATTGATATCCATTTCGGCCGCAGCATTTTTTCCCATCGCGCTGGCAATGGCGGCATTGAGTCGTACGCTGTCGATGACCACACCGTGACGCCGCGCGGCGGTCGTCACGGCCCATGCAAGGGAAGATGCCAGCTCGCTCATGGGGAGACCCCCGGCAGGGCGGCAATGCAGCCAGCTTGCGACTGGGCGTGAGCGTTGCCCGTTGCGGCGCAGGCTGGATGCGGCAATCTGGGACAGGAATGGATGTGCTTTCTCATGGCGATTCGTTTGGTTTGGTATCAGCGGCGACGATCGGCCTTCCTTCACCGGAAGGACTGTCGAAGACGCCTCGTTTCAGGACGGACTCGGCTTGATCGACAGTGAGAGCGAAAAGCAGGAGGAAACCCCTCAGGCGATGCGTCGCGTAATGCCAGAGAAAACCCGGATGACGTCATCAATGGTGTTTCGCCGCGCTAGCGGAAGGGGGCGAAACCGAGGGAGATCACGTCCGGAATCAGGCGCTGCGGCAGATCGTCAATGAGGCTAATGATCTTTGAAAATATAGAAATTTTTAATTGTCCTTTAGTTCATCCGGGACATATTTTCCATTCTCAAAAAACTAAGTAAATGACGAATCTTGTCAAATCGAATTGATGCCCTTCCATGAGAGGCATGAATTGGAGAATGTGTGCAAGTGAAGAGAAATATTTTCTGCTCTTGCGTGACAATCAAAGCAATCCGCAAGATCAGTGGAAATCCTCTTCACAAAAGGCTTTCAAGAAGAGAACTCCCCCCGAATCATCTTCAACCCGAGGGGAGCTTGATGCCATTCGCCACCAAATAATCCGACAAAAAGTCAGCGTTGGTGACAGCGTCTCCGCTAGACCATGAACAGCGACGCGTAGGTGACTTTATCTAACATTTCCTTCCAGAATAATTGTCCTATGGTGCTGGCGATATGAATTTTTAAAAAGGAAAGGAAAACTTCGGAGATCGGGGCAGCACATGTCTGAAAAAAACGTCGCAGAAGAGTGTAAAAAACCAGTGCGGAGTCAGCCAAAGCAGCGCCTGCGAAGATCATCGTCAGGTTGCAGGGATCAAGGATGGCGCCATGCCTTCTGCCGTTTCAACGTGGACCTCATCGGTGGCGGAAGTACACTGCGCGGTGGATGCAGGCTGGGCAGGCAACAACGCCAATGCACCCTGCGACATGCTGCAATAGCGGGAAAATTCACCAGCCAGCATGGGTCGCGCGTAATACCAGCCCTGGGCATAGGGGACCCCGGCCTGTTCCAGATAGCACGCCTGTGCCGCCGTTTCCACGCCCTCGGCCACGATGGCCAGCCGGAGCTTGTGGGCCAGGTCGATGATGCAGCCCAGTACCGGATGCGGCGGGGTATCGCTGCCGATGCCGGTGACGAAGCTGCGATCCAGCTTGAGGACATCGCAGGGCAGTTCGTGCAGATAGCGCAGGCAGGAATAACCGGTGCCGAAATCGTCCAGCGCGATGACATGCCCTCTGCAACGCGCCTCGGACAAGGTCATGCGGCTGGCCCGGGTTTCCATGCTGCTGCCCTCGGTAATCTCCAGCCAGAGCTGGGCGGGCGCCACGCCGGTGGCGGCCAGACCAGCATCGAGCACCTTCAGTATCCTGCCGCTGTTGACATCCTGGGCCGGGATGTTGATGGCCAGATGCAGCTGCGGATGAGCGCGCAGCGTCGGGGCCATGTCGTTGAGGGACTGTGCCAGCACCAGATCGGTGATGGCATCGAGGTAACCGTGCCGTTGCGCGGCCGGCAGGAAGTGATCGGGAGCGAGCAGCGCCCCATTCTCGCGCTGCCAGCGCACCAGGACTTCGGCGCCGGCGCAGCGACCGTCGGCCAGCACCACGATGGGCTGGTAGACGACGATGAATTCCTCGCGCTGGATGGCGCGCCTGAACTGCGCTTTGGTGATCATGGTCCTCCCGGCTGCAGACGCGCTGCGGTATCTCTTCAGGTCACCGCCGGCGCGCAGGATGATGTTCAGCGCACCTGATCCAGTCCATACGCCCACAATTGCAGCTTGCGACCGTTGGCAATGATCATGGCCGTGACGTCAGCCTTTTGCAGGTCGGTTTGTACCACCTCACGCGCGGCATTCATCACGTCCAGCCAGGAGCGTCGGCCGGAGAGATACTGGCGAGTGTAGGAGGCCAGCACCTCCTCGGACGACAGCGCCACGTCCTCCAGGTTGCGCGAGCGCGCCTCGGCCTGCTGATATTCGGTATAGGTGGCGGCGATCTGCGAAATCAGTTCCAGCCGGGCGGCATCCACCGCCAGCACGGCCGACTCGTAGCGTCCCTGGGCAGCCGCCACTTCGGAGCCCAGCGACAGGCCGGCGCCCAGCTGCATCTGCATGCCGATGAAGGCGCGGTTGGCATCGGGGGTGTGGGCGACGCTGAAGTTGCCGCGCTGGTGTTCCAGGCGGGCGTAGACTTCAGGCCAGTAGGAAGCGCTACGGATCCGGATGGCCGATTCCTGCACCTTGGCATCGGCACGCAGCCGCTTGAGCAGCGGACTGCTCTGGAGCATGCTATCGGTGAGCACAGGCAGCTCCTCGCTGATGGACAGCTTCACCACATCGGCGCGCAGTTCCTCGTCGCGCAAGGGCAGGCCGACCAGTTGCTCCAGTTGCAGCCGGGCCGACTGGCGGCTGGCCTTGGCGCCCAGCAGGTCGGTCAGCGCCTGGTCGCGGCGCCCCCGCACCAGGGTCACGTCCACGCGCGCGGCAGCGCCTTCCTTCTCGCGGCGCTGGCTTTGTGCGAGGAAGTCCTCCAGCGCCTTCAGGTTCTTCTGGTTGGCCTCGGCCGCCAGGTCCGAGCGCACCCACAGGCTGTATTGCGAAATGACCTGTTCGGCCAGGCGGAAGCGCTGCTCACGCAGGGCTTCCTCGGCCGACGTGCGGTTGTGACCGGCCTGCTCCAGCTGTGCCGTCAGGCGGCCACCGGACCACAGCGTCTGTTGCAGGCGCAGGATGACGACGGTGTCGTCGCCACCGTAGGACACGTCCCGCTTGCTGGTCGCGCCAGCGCGTTCGACCGACATCGAGGGCGTGGGGAAGAATTGCCATCTGGCCGAGGAGATGCTCTCGCCGGCGGCGTCGACGGCGCGCTGGCGGGCCACGGCAGCGGGATTGTTGAAGGCGGCCTGCTGCACCAGCTCACCCAGGGTGACGGCCCCGGCAGGCAGGCTCAGCACCGCCAGCGAGGCCGCCAGTACGGCCGTGAAGCGGCGGGTGCCGCGCTGCATGACCGAGGTCCGGAAAGACTGCGGGCCGCGCGCGCGGCCAGGGGAAAGAGTGTCGTTCATCTGCGCTCATGTTGGGTTGCTCTCGTCCGCTGCGGACCCTCGCGGAAATCCGACTGACACGGCAGCCGCACGGGCGGGAAACGAGAATAGGCTTTGGATGATCGCGGAAACGACAGGAGCGACTAATTGTCCCTTGGTGCAGAATGCTTCATATCGCCTCGAAAAACTTCGAGGAATGGAATGAAGATCAAGATGCGCGCCGCACGGACGCGGCCCGGCGCGATTGCCAGGTCCGGTGCAGCGGCGTGATGCCGCTGTCTTTCCGGCGGATTCAGGAGGAGAACGAGGCGACTGCCAGGGCTGCGCGCAGCAGGGTCATCACTTCGTCCCAATCTCCTGCGCGCTGCTGGCGGAACAGCCGGGCGGTGGGATACCAGGGCGAGTCATGGCGTTGCAGGAACCAGCGCCAGTCCGCGGCATACGGCAGCGCGATCCAGACCGGTAAGCCCAGTGCACCGGCCAGGTGGGCGGCGGCCGTATCGACGCTGATGACCAGATCCATGCAGGAGAGTGCCGCCGCTGTATCGGCGAAGTCACGGATGCCCTCCCCTACGGCATGCCATTGCGGCCCGGCCTGCTGCAGCCATTGCGCATCCTCGGGGCGCAGGTCGGGCTGGATCACGAACAAGGACACCCTCTCGCGCGCCTTCTCCAGCGCGGCAAAGCGGGCCAGCGCGATGGACCGGCGGGCATCATTGAGGTTGCCCGGATTGCCCGAGCAGACGATGCCCACGCGCACCTGTCCCGGCACACGCGGGGCCAGGCCGTCCAGATGCCGTTCCCACTGCGCTTTCAGGGCGATATGAACATTCAGGTAGGGTACCGGTGCCGGGATATTGTCCATCGTCGTATTGCACACCAGCGGCAGGCTCATCAGCGGCAGCTGGTAGTCCACCGGGGGCAGGGCGCTGCCGGAGGCGACCAGTTCAATGCGCGCGGCCAGGGGCAGCTGCTGCATCAGGGTGAACAAACTTTCCGGAATCTCCAACACCACCTCGGCCCCGGCCTCGACCATCTGCTGCACATAGCGGCTGAACTGGATGGTATCGCCCTGCCCCTGCTCAGCCCACAGCAGGATGCGCTTGCCGGCCAGCGAACTGCCGCCGTTCCAGGGTGGGATGGCGGCGTGGCGGTAAGGATCGGCGCCGCGCCCTTCCCAGCGCCATTCGTAGAGCGGCCAGGCTTCTTGCAGCCGACCCAGCACCAGCAGCGACAGCGCCAGGTTGACGTGGGCATCGGCGTCGGCGGCGTTCATGCGCAGGGCGCGACAAAAGCTGTCGATGGCTTCCTCGTGCTCGCGCAGGCGCGCCAGTGTGGTGCCACGGCTGACGTGGGCATCCACCAGATCGGGGTCGAGGATCAGGGCCTGGTCGTAGTAACGCAGGGCTTCCTGGTACTCCCCCGAGGCATGTTCGATCAACCCCGCATCCAGCCAGTATTGTGCCCGCTGATCGAAGCGCAGCAGTACCTGGCGCAGACATTGGCGGGCGGCTTCCCACTGGCGCAAGCGCTCGTGCAGGCGGGCCTTGCGGTGCCAGGTATCGGGCACATCGGGATTGCGCTGCAGCGCCTCTTCCAGCAAGGCCAGGGCCTGGACATCGTTCTTGCCGGAGGGCGACATGCCCAGCAAGGCGGCGGAAGCGGCAACGAAGAACTCGGGGCGTTCATGCCCGGCTTCGATCAGGTCGCGATACAGCAGGAAGGCATCTTCATGACGTCCCTGCTCGTAGAAGGCACGGCCCAGGCGATAGCGCAGGGCAAGGGCCTGCTCGCTGTCGGGGTCCACCAGCGGCAGGGCCTGCTGCCAGGCCAGGGCGGCTTCCTCGAAGCGCCCCTGGGCGGCCACGACACTGCCCAGCAGTTGCAGCGCATCGGCGTGCCGGGGATGGCTCTCCAGCAGGGAGAACAGCAGGCGCTCGGCAGCGGGATAGTCGTCCTGGTGGAAATGGTCGAGGGCGAGGCGCAGGGTATCGGTGGCGTTCATGGCGGGCGGGATGAGACAGAGCCGCGTATTGTCTCATCCCTGCCCGGCCACCGGGTCAGTGCTTGAACACCAGCACCGGATCGGCGCGATAGAGGGCCGGATACATCTTCTGCAGATTGTTGATCTTGGGCAGATCGTTGTAGGCGATGTAGGGCTGGTCGGGATACAGGGTGGCGTAGTCCTGGTGGTAATCCTCGGCGCGATAGAAGCCTTGCAGCGGTGCCACCTGGGTCACGATGGGGGCGCTGAAGACCTTGGCGGCGTTGATCTGGGCAATGTAGGCCTGGGTTGCCTGGGCCTGATCGTTGCTGGAGGTGAAAATGGCCGAGCGGTATTGCGTACCATGATCCGGCCCCTGGCGATTGAGCTGGGTCGGGTCATGCGCCACGGAAAAATAGATCTGCAGGATCTGGCCGTAGGAAATCTTGCGCGGATCATAGGTCACCTGTACCGCTTCGGCATGACCGGTGGTCCCCGAACTGACCATGGGATAGGTGGCCGAATCCGCCTTGCCACCGGCATAGCCGGAGACCGCCTGCAAGACTCCCCGGGTATGCTGGAACACCCCCTGCACACCCCAGAAACAGCCACCGGCCAGCACCACGGTGGCGCTGCTGGCGGTGGACGGCAGCACGGCCTTGCCGCTGGGTGCGGGAACGGCCACGGCTGCTTCGGCGGCCAAGGTGGAAGCACAGGCCAGCGCCAGGCAAAGGCCGGCAGCTGAGGCCAGGACGGCAGGTTTGAACAGAGACATGGCAGGACTCCCAGAAGACGATCCGGAAAATCGGATCAAACGATCAGTTCAGATAAGGGAAACAGGAAGATTTCAGCGTCGCACGGGCTGTCCCGGCGCGCTCGATACCCGGTTCAGCCGCCACAGCAGGCGCAGTGCGAGCATCACCCCGACCAGCACCGCAAACAACAGCGGCTGAGCGATCAGGTTCTTGCCGGCCTTGTCCCACCAGTAATGCAGCACGCCCAGCGGCACGATCAGGTAGATCAGACGATGCAGGACCTGCCAGCGTTTGCCGCCCAGGCGCCGCACCATGCCGTTGGTACTGGTGATGGCCAGCGGGATGGACAGCAGCAGAGCCAGTACACCGACGGTGATGAAGGGGCGTTTGACGATGTCCTTCCAGATCTCGCCCAGGTCGAAGAAGTGATCGAACCAGACGAAGGTCGTGAAGTGCAGGCACAGATACAGAAACGCCATCAGCCCCAGCATGCGCCGCATGCGCACCAGCCAGTTCAAGCCGGTGATCTTGCGCAGGGGCGTGACGGCCAGGGTGATGCAGAACAGGTACAGGGTCCAGTCCCCGGTGCTGTGAGTGATGAATTCCAGCGGGTTGGCACCCAGCCCGCCGCTCAAGCCCAGCGCGACCAGCCGCCCCAGCGGGACGAAGGCCAGTGCCAGGAACAGCCACCACAGTAGCGTGACGGTGCGGGGCTTCAAGGTGCGCAAGGCGACGGGGGCAAGCTGCATGGACGGTCCCGGCCTCAGAAGAACTTGCGCAGGTCCATGCCGGTGTACAGGCTGGCCACGTCGTTGTATCCGTTGAACATCAGCGTCTTGCGCTTGGGTGCGAAGAAGCCGTCCTCACCGATGCGCCGCTCGGTGGCCTGCGACCAGCGCGGGTGGTCGACGTTGGGGTTGACGTTGGAATAGAAACCATATTCCTGCGGTGCGTAGAGGTTCCAGGCGGTCTTGGGCTCGTCCTTGACGAAACGGATCTTGACGATGGACTTGGCCGACTTGAAACCGTATTTCCAGGGCACGATGATGCGCACCGGTGCCCCGTTCTGATTGGGCAGCACTTCGCCGTACATGCCCAGGGTCAGCAGGGTCAACGGGTGATTGGCCTCGTCCATGCGCAAACCTTCACGATACGGCCAGTTCAGGATGGGCGTGGACAGGCCGGGCATCTGCTTCTTGTCGGCCAGGGTGACGAATTCGACGTACTTGGCATTGCCGGTCGGCTCGGCCTTCTTGATCAGGGCCGAGAGCGAATAGCCGATCCAGGGAATCACCATCGACCAGCCTTCCACGCAACGCATGCGATAGATGCGCTCTTCCAGCGGCGCCAGCTTGGTGAGGGCGTCCAGATCCAGCGTCATGGGCTTCTTGACCTCGCCTTCGATGTCGACGGTCCAGGGGCTGGTCTTGAGGGTGCCGGCATTCTTGGCCGGATCGGCCTTGTCGGTGCCGAATTCGTAGTAATTGTTGTAGCTGGTGGCGTCCTTGTAGGCGGTCTGCTTGTCCATGACCGCATAGGCGTTGTTGAGATGGGCCGGCAGTTTCCGGCCCTGCTGCGCCAACGCCTGCGGCAGCGCGCCCATGCCGCCGGCCAGTGCGGCGCCGGCCGCCACGCGCGCCATGAAGCTGCGGCGCGACAGGTAGAGATCACGCGGGGTGATCTCGGAGGCGGTCGGGATGTCAATCTGGTCGGGACGGATCTTGATCAGCATGGTGCACTCCGAAAAAAAAGAGATGAATGCAAAGCGGCGACAAGGTCTGGACCTTGCCGGGGAAAGTCATGGTAAAACCCCGGCGGTGACGCGCGGGTGTCGATTTGATGACAATTTTGTCATGAAGAAAAATCCCTCCATTGCTAGAATCGAGTGCATTTTCCAGCCATTCTCCCCGATCCCGGTCGCCTTTGCAGCGGCCTTTCCCCTGACTTTCACGGTTTCCCCACAGCATGGCCATCCTGGTAATCGAAGACGACCCCAAGACCGGTGACTATCTGCGCAAAGGCTTGCGCGAATCCGGCTATGCCGTCGACCTGGCCCGCACCGGCAGCGACGGCCTGCACATGGCGCTGGAGCAGGACTACGACCTGGTGGTGCTGGACGTGATGCTGCCGGGCCTGAATGGCTGGCAGGTCATGAGCGCGCTGCGCAGCAAGCGCGATCTGCCGGTGCTGTTCCTGACGGCCAAGGACCAGGTGGAAGACCGTATCCGCGGTCTGCAACTGGGCGCCGACGACTATCTGGTCAAGCCCTTTTCCTTCACCGAGCTGGTCCTGCGCATCCGCACCCTGCTGCGCCGCGGCGTCACGCGTGAAGCCGAGGTCTACGAGATCGCCGACCTGCAACTGGACCACGTGCGCCACAAGGTCACGCGCCAGGGTGTCAACATCGCGCTGACCAACAAGGAATTCATGCTGCTGCACCTGCTCATCAAGCGCCAGGGTGAAGCCCTGTCCCGCACCGTGATCGCCTCGCAGATCTGGGATATGAACTTTGACAGCGACACCAACGTGGTCGATGTCGCCATCAAGCGCCTGCGCGCCAAGATCGATGCCCCCTTCGAGAAGAAACTGATCCACACCGTGCGCAGCGTCGGCTACATGTTCTCGGAAACGCCGTGAGCGCCGCGCTTCTCCCCGTGCGCGGCTGGACCCTGACCGCCCGGGTCACTGCCCTGTTCGCCCTGATGACCGCACTGGTGGTGACCGGCCTGGGCGTCTACCTGGACCGCGCCGCCGGCGAGGCGCTCTCGCAGCGTGCCGACCAGGCGCTGATCGGGCGGGTGGAGCACTTCCGCAACCTGATGCACGATCTGTACAACGTCGAGCAGATGGAGCAGCGCCCCGCCCTTTTCGAAAGCATGATGGGCAACGAGCAGGATGTGCGCATCTTCCGTCGCCAGGGAGGCGCGCCCTTCATCCAGAGCAATCCCGACCATCTGGTGCCGCCGCCGATGACGCCGCTGCCGGTGGGCAGCCCGGTCAGCTCGGCCAGCCTGCAGACCAGCTATCGGACCGATGGCGTGCGGGTGCGCTGGGTATCGGCCCTGGCCGATGTCGGCCAGGGCGGCCAGGGTGGCAACCGCGTGGAGATCGTCGCGGCCTACGTCATGGTGCAGGAAAGCCGCATGATGCACAGCTACCGCTGGCGTATCGCCGGGGCCGCCGGGGCGGCGATCCTGCTGACCTCGCTGTTGGGATTCGTGCTGTTGCGGCGCGGACTGCAACCGCTGGAGGCCATGAGCCAGCGCGCCGCCCAGATCACGCCGGACCATCTGTCGACCCGCCTGGAGCAGCACGGCATGCCGGCCGAACTGCGGCGCGTGGCGCTGTCCTTCAATGCCATGCTGGATCGACTGGAGGCCGGCTATGACCACCTGGCACAGTTCTCCGGCGACCTGGCCCACGAGATCCGCACCCCCATCAACGTGCTGATGGGCCAGAGCCAGGTGGCGCTGGGTCAGCGCCGCAGCCTGGACGAATATGAACAGTTGCTCGAATCGAATGTGGAGGAATTGCAGCGGCTCGCGCGCATCGTCGAGAACATCCTGTTCCTGGCCCAGGCCGACCATGCCACGCTGGCAGTGGAGTGCAGCGCGCTGGACCTGCATGAAGAACTGGGCAAGGTGACCGATTACTTCGAGGGCATCGCCGACGAACGCGGCCTGCGTTTCGAACTGCAGGCGCAAGGCATCTGCCATGCCAATCGCGACATGTGGCGCCGTGCGGTCAACAACCTGGTCATCAACGCGGTGCGCTACGGCCAGGCCGACAGCGTCATCCGCATCCAGGCCGCAGCGGACGCCAGCGGCAGCCGCATCCTGGTGGACAACCGCTGCGAGGGGGTCACGCCCCAGGCGATGGCACGCATGTTCGACCGTTTCTATCGCGGCGACCGCTCGCGCAGCGCCTTCACCGAATCCAATGGCCTGGGACTGGCCATCGTCAAGGCTATCCTGGCCCTGCATCGTGGCACGGCGGCGGTGGAGTGTCCGCAGCCGGGCTGGATACGCTTCAGCCTGTTCTTCCCTGCGGCGGCAGCGCAGTCGGGGCCGCTTCCGGCGCCGCACTGACGGTCTTCTGCGCGGCCTGGGCCGCCAGTTCGGCCTCGCGGGCTTCGGCAGCACGGCGCGCCTTCTGCGCCGCCGACGCGCGGGTGAAGATGATCTTCAGGGCGGCCATCACCGGCACCGAGAGGAAGATGCCGGCCACTCCGCCCAGCTGGTCACCGGCCAAGAGGCCCAGAATCACCATCAGCGGGCTGACCTCCACGCCTTCGCTCATCAGATAGGGATTGAGCACGTAATCCTGAAACACCCGATAGGCGACGATGAAGCCGACCAGCCACAGCAGGTGGTCATAGCCACTGAAACCGGCCACCACCAGCGCCGCCGCACTGGCCGCCAGCGGGCCGGCAAAGGGAATGAACTCCAGTACCGCCGCCAGCCCCGCCAGCAGCATGGCGTAGGGGACGCCCATGAGGGAGAAGGCGATACTGTAGGCCACGAAGGTGGCAATGGCCAGCAAGAGCAGCGCCCGTACGTAGCGCGAGAGCAGCACGTCCAGATCCTTGATGATGCCATCCCACAGCTTGCGGTTGGAACGATTCATCCAGGACAGAATTTCATCACGCATGGCCGGTGCCTCCTTGATCAGCAGGAAGCTGATGACCGGCACCAGCACCAGGTAGATCAGGTTGCTGGCCGCGTGCATCACGCCCACGCCGAACTGCTTGGCCAAGGGCATGGCCTGGTCGGTGCCATTGGCGAGCTGGTCGCGAACGAAACCGAGGATACGCGCGCGCAGCGGTTCGGCAAATCCGGGCAGCGGGATGTGCGAGACGGCATCGCTGGAGCGCAGCAGCGCCGGCAGCTGTTCGGACAGCCGCAAGGCCTCTTCCTGGATACGCACCCCGAAAATGCTCACGACCGCTGCCACCATACCGATGGCCAGCACGAACACCACTGCGATGGAAACCGCACGCGGCACCCGGGCCGGGCGTACCCGCTCGATCTGCTCCACCAGCGGATAGACCAGATAACTGAAGAAGACGGCAAACACCAGCACCAGCACGGTGGCCGAAATGGTATAGGTGACGTAGAGCAACAAGGCCACCAGGAAGACGGTCCAGACGATCCTGGCGACGCGAAAATCGAAACCCAGCATAAACATTCATCCTTGGAAAATCAGACGCGCCTCACCTGCGTCACGGAGCACCCCGCCCCCCGCTACGGCTGAGCTGCGATTGCACCTTATTTGATCCGCATCATGTTTCCTATCAGTCAAATCCTTCAGGCTGTGTAGGAAAGCGTGAAAATACCTTCATGCAGCGCGACAAGATGCTGAACTCAGGGCTGCGTCCTTGCGGAACCGGGAAGTCCGCAAGACGCGATGTCGTCACGAAGAGACATTCATACGTCTCCTCCGCCCTGTCAGCCGCCTGAGCCTGCCGCCGACCTGCGCCCGCGAATGCACACGGGGCGCGTGTCATTCTCATCAGTGATATCTGTTATCAGGAAATACACAAGAGCATGACATTGCGACGGGTCAAGCAATTGCTTTAAATTTCAGTAATTACTGAAATTTCGAAAGTTTTTAACATGGAAAAACAGGTACTCAGTCCTCTCATGCAGCGCTTCATCAGCCACTTCGGCGAGATGGGCAGCCGCTGGGGCATCAATCGTACGGTGGGCCAGATCTATGCCCTGCTGTATATCTGCGGCTGCCCGCTCAATGCCGACGAGATTGCCGAATACCTCAGTTTTTCGCGCTCCAACGTGAGCATGGGCCTGAAGGAACTGCAGTCCTGGCGGCTGGTGAAATTGCTGCACAAGCCGAATGATCGTCGTGAATATTTCGAACCGCCCGGCGACATCTGGGAAATCTTCAAGGTCCTGCTGGAGGAACGTCGCCGCCGCGAGATCGAACCGACCCTCTCGATGCTGCGCGATGCCCTGCTGGAAGCGCCCGGCAGCAAGGATGACAAGGAAGTGCAAAAGCGCATGCGCCAGATGTATGAACTGATCGAGCTCTCCAGTTCCTGGTTCGACGATGTGCAGCGCCTCTCGCCGGAGACCCTGGTGTCATTGATGAAGATGGGTTCCAAGGTCAAGAAACTGCTGGACGTGCGCGACAAGTTCCGCCTCGGCAGCAGCAACGACAAGGAGTAATTCAGATGCAGCTCACGCAATCCCGCAAACGATCGTGGCGCTGGCCACGCCTGACCCAGCTGCCGCTGGGGGTGGAGATCACCCTGCTGCTGGTGGTCAAGATCGCCCTCATCACGGTGCTGGCCAGGACCTTCTTCGCCCATCCCGAGGCCAAGCACATGCAGATGCCGGTGCAGCGGGTGGAGCAGCGCATGCTGTCCATCACCGTGCCGCCGGCAAGCACCGAACAAATTCAAGACCTGTCCGCCAAACAACAAACGGAGTAACACAACATGGTTCCCATCGATGAAGTCGTCTCGCTATCGCGGCTGCAGTTTGCCGTCACGGCGCTCTATCACTTCCTGTTCGTCCCCCTGACCCTGGGCCTGTCCTGGATCCTGGTCATCATGGAGTCGGTCTATGTCATGACCGGCAACCAGATCTACAAGGACATGACCCGCTTCTGGGGCAAGCTCTTCGGCATCAACTTCGCCATGGGCGTGGCCACCGGCATCACGCTGGAATTCCAGTTCGGCACCAACTGGTCCTACTATTCGCACTACGTGGGTGACATCTTCGGCACCCCGCTGGCCATCGAAGGCTTGATGGCCTTCTTCCTGGAATCGACCTTCGTCGGCCTGTTCTTCTTCGGCTGGGACAAGCTCTCCCGCAAGCAGCATTTGATCGTCACCGTGCTGGTGGCGCTGGGCTCGAACCTGTCGGCGCTGTGGATCCTCATCGCCAACGGCTGGATGAACAATCCGGTGGGCGCCGAATTCAACTTCGAGACCATGCGCATGGAACTGGTCAGCATGACCGACGTGATCTTCAACCCGGTGGCCCAGGTCAAGTTCGTGCATACCGTGGCAGCGGGCTATGTCACGGCCTCCATGTTCGTGCTGGGGGTCTCCGCCTGGTATCTGCTCAAGGCGCGTGATACCGCCTTCGCGCT